>CAZKDQ010000117.1:0-8656 GCA_964551345.1 uncultured Rhodothermales bacterium | reverse complement strand
ACTACTCCTTTTATTTCGTTAGAGACTGTAAATATGACCGGTATCGACCGTGAGGTCATTCGGTTTCGTATGTGATGGCGTCGATAAGTGCCAGTGAATCAGCGGCGTGCAACGCACTTTTCCCAGGATGTCCTTCCGCGCTATCGCATGCATTGAAGCTGCCCTCTGATGATCGGGCAGCTATGTCACTTATTCTCAAACTCCTAATAAGATACGTACCGGGTACAAGAAGCGTTATACCGGCCACGCACCGGCGATGCGTTTTCGGAGCATCACCGGCGGATTATCGGCGCTGCGACGTCTGTGCAAGTGATCGCTGACCTGCAAATTATCTCGTCGGACCGAGTACGCCGGACGTCACACCCCCGTAGAAACGCCAATCCGGTCGAACCTGTGGCCTGTAGTGCCGACAAAATATCTCGGGATGCTCAGGTCTACACGTCGCACATGCTTAGAATCGCCCCGCAAGCGATTTATATCGGCCGGCAACCCGATGGGGTCAGCCTGCAACGCTCCCGCGAGTCAGCAAGGCGGTAACGCGTAATTGAAAGAAGGCGCACTGCTGTTTTGTGAGGGTCCTCAACGACTGCAATAAGGTGCACGGTGGCTTAAGCATGGCCCCCGGCGGCTGCAACGGCGTACGCCACGAATTCGATCTGGCCCGCCTCCCGAGCTCGGGCTGCAGCAGGCACGGCGGCGTGGTGCTACATCAATTACCGCGTGTGGTGAGCAGAAGCGCCACGAGTCCGGCTCAGAATAAACGGGTGCGGGGTGCATGATTTCGTTCCTTGCGGGGTTACAAGAAGGCGCTAACGCAGTCTATCAGATATCAATCATGTCTCACTAACTGGTAGATGTCATGTCGGTATTTCTAATGCAGGACGACGCGCTGATCCTCCTCGGCAACCGGGTCGTTGAAAACACACTGGCCTCCCCGGAAGTATTCGCGGCGATGTCGGCCTTCGGCTTCGACGAGGCTTCGATGCAGGAGGGTAAGGCACTCGTGGACGTGTTGGCCGAAACGGTTCTCGTTCGGCAGAACAAGTACGGGCAGCAGCTCAGTGCCACGGCCGCCGTCGGCGAGGCCTGGGATGCATTCCATTCCCGTACGTACATGCCCCACGTGACCATCGCGCGCCTCACGTTCTCGGACAGAGGCACCCGACGCCGCCTCGGCATCCTCGGGCACAGACCCCGCCGATTCGCGAACTACTTGAAAGAGGCGCGGCGCTTCTACGCACAACTGAAGGGCGATGACGACCTCCTCCAAGCGATGGCCACCCGTGGCATCACGGCTGAGAAGATCGACGCGGCGGTGGATCAGCTCAATGCTCTTGAGGCGCTCGATCAGAAAAAGGAGGAGATGAAGGGCCGCCGGCAGCAGTCGACGCGTAAGCGGAACGATGAGCGGCGCGCACTCGCCGAGTGGATCTCAGCCTTCCAACACATCGCCAGGTATGCACTGGCCGACTACCCAGACTATCTGGAGCAGTTCGGGCTGACAGCGCGCTGAGCGTCGCGGCAGATAGATCAGAACAGCAGAAGGGCCGGCCGGGGCGTGATGTCCTGGTCGGCCCTTCTAATTCCGAGACATTTAACGAGAGCGCTCCCGCGAAACCCCGTAAATCAGTTTATTTGACAATCGCATGCATGAAAGAGATGTCTAGAATGACGCGAACACTTGTGCTCATGCATCATTAACGAGCAGCAGCCTGTAAGATCTTGTCGAGTCGTTGCAGGCTCATATCCATAGTAAAGTGTTCTCGGATATGGCTCACCGCAGCCTGGCTCATCTTCATTACGATAGCATCACCGATAAGCAACTGCTTCATCCGCGACGCCATAGCATGAACATCACGTTCAGGCACTAGGAAGCCTGTCACACCGTCTATAACCACATCTGGAATACCAGCATGAGATGTCGATACGACCGGTAATCCCATCCCTGCTGCCTCCATAACCGCAACAGGCGTACCCTCGGAATCTCCAGACACGGCCACAACCGAATGCTGTACATATGCTCTTGCCGCACTCATCTCCGTAAGCACAGCCTGATGGGACTGCATACCGAGAAACGTAACGGAATCTGTCAGGCCTAGGCTAGAAACGATATCGCGGCAAACGCCCATCAGGGGACCGTCGCCTATCATCCGTAGCCGCGCGTTCGGATGCTCTCGCTGCACTTCGTGAAAAGCGAGAAGTGCCAGATGGGGCGCTTTCTTCTCCACAAACCGCCCCGCGAAGACAAAGGAAGGTGGGGCTGACACTGGAACAGCCGAAAGAAGTGAGCCAATATCCACCCCACAAGCATTGACGTGCATCTTCGAGTCGGGCGCACCCATTCCCCTAAGTGCCTCGGCCATGGGCGGTGAGACAGCTACAATAGCGGATGAATACTCGAATAATCGCCTATAGTCATCTCTGTACCGTTCGAGCACTTCAAATCGACTAGCATCGTACCCGTGAAAATGAACTACCATGGGAATATTCAGATTGCGGCATGCCTCCAGCACTTCAACACCAGAGGGACCATACTCTGCCAGAACCACATCGGGTCGGAGTTTCTTAAAGACTCGTTTGTAGCTTGCGGTGGAATATGACTGCGGATTACCTGACAGTCGGCTCCGAATGCTTCTAACCAGACCCTGTAGAGACGATCTCGACACCATATCAACGCTACCTTGAGGAGACCATAAACGCGGTGGGAGGTCATGCACGAGTGACAGTTCTCCAGATAGACGGGTAGCGTGCGCGATAATAAATGTTTCCGACGGGGCTAAGGGCCCGCTCCTAACGATAGATAATCTCATATACTCGGTCTACATAGAGTCAAAATAGAGGGCAAGCAGCAGAATCAATAAGTGTCATCTTTTGGCAAGACAAGACCGGAAGTACGACTATCGACCTAGATGAGTGAAAGCATCTACTGCACGATGTGCTCGTATCATCATTCTACTGGTAGATTCCATCTTCCGTGCGGACACCTTGTCGAGTGTGGAAAGCATCAGGTCAGCGGTTTTAATGAGCCGGCCATCGGAGAGATGGTTAATATCGCAGACAATTCCTCATAGTTCATAGAACGAAAGAGCTCTCGCGTCCTAAACCGTACTCGATCGGAAGTACCGGCGCCCCGGTGCATGACGAAAAGATCCCTGAGCGCTTCATGCACGAGAGAAGGATCGGGGGGGTACATCCGATATGGCGGGCATTTTTCTGCTCAAAGTTCTTGATGCGTTTAGGTTCACTAACGCTCAGGCCGGCGTACTTCGACTTCCAGTTGTAGAACGTCGCCTCAATGATTCCTGCTGCCCGCTAAGGTCACGCACCTTTTCGCCCGCCTCATGCCGCTGGAGAAGGAGACGATCTGAATCGTGCTGAACTCAACTCACCTTCATTATTCGAAAGTACGGATTGGTCTCTATTTTCAAATGGACGAAGAACGGGAGGCTTACACCTCGGACTCGCTAATCGATGCCGATCTGACAATGCCGTTCTACATAATAGCCAATAATCTCGATGAAATATACTACGCCCATTCATTAACCACCCCGAGCAAGCACTTGCGCATAGCTGCGGCAATGCCTAAGCAGTCGCATCCACTTAGTCATACACACACGAGTAGTGTCCACCGGGTTCAACATTAGGCATCTCATCAGGGCCCCTGTAGCCGTTCCCCAAGCCCCGTGAGCTGCTAACAAACGAGCCAGAATCAATGCCTTCTCTGTAGCGTCTCTTCGAATCAACCAGCGTTCCTTCCGATCTCTCGCGAATTTTCGGTTATAGGCTTTCGCCATCTTCAAAATGAGTTGATACGCCGATCGTGCATCGTCCATGTCTATGGGGACGTCACAAACGGAGTTTGCACGACCGGTGAGACCAGCCCGCAACGCTCCAATATTCCTTATCGGTACATGAGACTCGAGCAGCCTCGACACCGCACAGGCCATCGCTCGAAGAACCGTCTCTTCTTGTTCATCCGAGAACCGAACGGTGATCGCATCGGCCGTCCTCCTGCGCAGTAATAGTTTCTCTGTAACGTTGCCAATTCGAGTTTCAAACAAGGCGCGGGACCACAATTCGTAATCTTGAGCGCGCAATACCGATTCATTATATCCGTCAAGCCTTTGGAGAATGGATCTCCGCATCATAACGGAAGGATGGCACACAACCGATTCGAAAAGACTGCGCCAACCATTGAGCACGGGAGGAGACCATCGTGGCCATGATCGTCCGGTCAAATTACCTTCTGAGTCAATATAGTCGGTAAGAGTGCCCAGAACTCCGATGTCTACGTGCGTCTTCAGAATTTCTACCTGGCGTTCTAACCGTTCAGGCAGCGCGATATCATCGGCGTCCATACGGGCGACGTACTCACCAGAAGCATGTCTGATGCCAGAATTAAGTGATCTCGTAAGTCCACGATTCTTTTTCTGATGGACGATGCAGATCCGCGCGTCACGCCTCGCCAGACTTTCAAGGATTTGACACGTTCCATCAGTAGACCCATCATTAATAACGATTAACTCGAAATCTTCAAAAGTCTGCCCCAAAACACTCTCTATCGCTTCTTTTATGTATTCTTGAGCATTATGAACCGACATAACCACGCTAACCAACGGCCGCGATGTAGCAGATCGTAATTCTATCTTAGATGAAACCATTTAACTATCTACTAGTGCACATTATTCAGAGCAACACTTAACACCTATCCGGTCCGCAGGTCTATCGTGACTCGATTATTAAACACTACCTGTATATCTACAATTACTCGCGATCTGATTCCATTTTCGTATCATGTAGTATAAAAACACGACAGAAACAGGCTTCCGGATCGTAGATGTACGTTCAGCCCATGCAGAGTAGCGCTCCGCCACGGCTGTCGCTACATCATACTCTGTCCTCCCTGCTTCTGTATCGCCTTCCACGTAAACTTTAAGAAGCCGGCGAAGGACACGATCAAGTTCGTGTATCGACCGAATTGAAGTCATTTTCGTCGAGGGACGCCGGATCCAAAAGCGACGACTTGCTTCCAAAACTTTATACTCTAAAGCCACGCCCGTTAGCTCTTTTGCCATCCTCTGTGAAATCGCGTATGACGATGCCCGCTGTACGTCACCTTTCGCAATTGATATCGCGTTAGCATGGGTACGATATGCATAAAGAACCTCTCGGATAAACTCGAATTCGCCATAGGATGCCAGCCGGCACCAGAGGTCATAGTCCTGGGATGTGCGGATGGACTCGTCGTAGCCTCCCGCTTCGAGAACAATATCGCGCCGATACATAACCTGCCCATGTCCCCCGAGAACGTTAAAAAACATTAAGTACCAGGTAAGCACCGACGAATATTCCGATCTGTCGATCTGAGTCACAAGCTCGCTGTTATCATCAATTCTATCTAGGGCTGTAGTGACAAGCACCGTGCTCGGACTAGTATCGAGGACAGCAGCCTGTTTTTGAAGCCGCTCAGGATACGAGATATCATCAGCATCCATACGGGCAATGTATCTCCCTCTTGCTCTGCGAATTCCAAGATTCAGCGAGCGCGTCAATCCCTGGTTTTCCTGATGAATCACCCGTATTCTTGCATCCGTTGCAGCATACTCATCTAGATAGTTTCCAGACCGGTCTGTAGATCCATCATTGATCGCGACGACTTCAAAATCGCCATATGTCTGAGAAAGTATACTCTCGATAGCTGGCCGAAGATAATCCTCGCCGTTAAAGACCGAAAGAACTACGCTTACCGTCGGTGTCATGCTACTATGTTTACCTGAATATCCGTCTATATGGTCGCTCATTCTGGACACATGAGATGACATTGGCCCTTTCTCGTTGCCGTGTATACAACTCACCTTATTGCCACACTAAGTAGACGAAACTACTCCACTCAGCCCACTGTGTCATTAGTTTGTCACCACGTGCATACCCGCCCGGTGTTCTTGAATGATTTGCTCAATGTATTCTCGATGCCCCTTGCTGAGATCTATAAGCTCTTTGACACGCGACACTGGGTACATTTCTTTATAAGCAGCAAATGGTTCTGACTTCAACAATCGGTGCGTTAGCTCAATCGCATGTCTCTTATTTGCGCTATAGATTGGCGCTCCCGGAAACGATTCATTCAGGAACGCCTTAGTCTTTTTATGGCCCTCCAGTGAAACGAATGGCTTGCCAAGTGCGAGGCCAGTCAATCCAAGGTGTAACTTACAGGAGATGATTCCCGAGAGGCCAGCTAGCACGTCGAGTGTCTCCTGTGGTTCTCTATAGACATGATTCGTAAAGATTCCTTTTCGCTCGACGACTTGAATCTCCCTCCCCGATTCCTGCACTCGTATGAAACAGAATTCCATGTCTCGCCGTGCAATCGCAACTGCTTTAAGTGTTCTTGCTATATTCCGTCCGAAATTAGTGTTTCTAACGTTTACTCCAATACGATGCTTCTTGGAGTCTTGTGACCTATCACATGGTGACCATATGGACGAGACACCCCATAGTACATCTGGAAAGACGGCGGCCGACTTACCGATTTTTGTGAAAAACTCTACATCCTTCTCGAGGCGGACCGTCGCCCCTGCGAAAGTATTAGATGTTAGAAGTTTCATTTTTCCGTATTGCAGAGCAACCGAATCACCTGCGCCATTACTGCCGATAGACACCGCGTAAACCTTGCATCCGATCTCAGAGCAGATTGCTTCAATATGTATGCAGTCGTCCTCGATCTTGCGATGAGGTTTCGACAATGAATCTCCTCTCGGCATTAGAAACCCACCACCCCCGATGATGCAGATTTGCGCATCTTCTAACAATTCGGTTATCGAGTTGACAACCTCAATGCCATATCTGACGGCAAGCGCTTGATTAAGGCCATATACGCAAGGGCGCGCTCCGCTCTCTTTAACGACCTGGGCAAAGAGGATCGCCATCAGGTCGTCTCCGTAGTTGCCATGGTCATAATATCCGTAAATTGCGACTTTCATAGCACCACATGATGAATCGACTAATGGATAGGTGAAGTACCGTTATCAATCGGTGCCAGCCACCTTCGAAATGAAAGCAGACCCTCTTCCAAGGATGTTCGTGGCTCGTAGGCGAGAGATCGGGCGGCTCTATTAATATCCGCCCAAGTCTGCGGCACATCACCCGCCTGGTCTGGCATCACTTTTAATTTTGGATCACGACCGAGGATCGATCCAATCGTCTCTACGAGGTCGGATAAGCTGACCGTATGGTTATTTCCGAGATTGATCACTTCGTAGGGCGCGCCGGTATAGTCCATGGCAGCGCGAATCCCTTGGACCGTATCCCCAATATAGGTATAGTCGCGTCGGGTAGAGCCGTCTCCATAAAACGGGATCGGCTTACCCTCCAACATCAGACGCGCGAACTTATGGATCGCCAGATCGGGGCGCTGTCGTGGTCCGTACACCGTGAAGAAACGTAGCGCGACGAATCTCATTCCGTACAGGTGGCTGTATACGTGGCCTAACAACTCACCGCTAACCTTCGAACTTGCATAAGGGCTGATGGGCATTAAGACGTGATCGTCTTCGCGCCACGGCAGGCGAGGGTTCACTCCGTATACGCTGCTCGATGATGCAAAGACGAATTGGGGAATGCATAACTCTCGTGCAATTTCGAGCATGTTTTGCGTGCCCCGAACATTTACGTCCTGAACTAGGATCGGATCTTGTATCGAGGGACGGACGCCCGCCTTTGCCGCGAGATGTACAACTACATCAAAAGGTCCTCTTAGTCGCTTCCTGAGCGCATCCAAATTGCGGATATCCTCCTCTATAATCGTATAGCGTGCATGAGATCTGTGGGCCGTGATATTGGACTCCTTGATCGACCTCTCATAATATGGATCGAAATTGTCGACAACCGTCACCCGCCATCCCTCATTTAGGAGACGGTCGACTAAATGGCTTCCGATGAAGCCGGCACCACCTGTGATGAGGGCGGAATGCTCAAGCATACTTAGGGCTTAACGTAAGTGCAGATGGGGTTTCCGTCGGGGGAAGTCCATCAGTTTGCGCATAGGGATAGCAATGGCGACAGATAATGCCCACGGGTGAGACCCGAATGTACTGAGCCGCCGTGGTTCCGTCACTTATAAGAAGCTATCGCTATATGCGCCATCGGCGCAATCAGAAATCCGAAGGTGCTTTTCGCTCAAGCACTATTCCAAGGTGGACGTCCTTGACTTCTGCGACCAAGAAGGACAACGAGGTCAATTTCAGAGTCATAAATCTCGCCCTGTCATCCGCTGGTCGGACTTACGTCGAGACTTCGTGAACGCCTATGAGAGACCCGTGAATCCCTGACATTGATTTTAATTGACCTTAGCCGACTGTAAGTGCCAGGATAATAATTAGCTAACAAGAAGCGGTAGTGGTCCGCATCCATCGGGTTCTCCCGGATGGCGTTCATCACGAGCCGGCGTGCCTGTTTGCGATCGGCATTAGCAGACTTGAGCGCGCGCCTGGCTGACTCCCGCTGAAAACGATGTGCAACGTGTGCTCGGCGGAGGCTAGGGCGGTGTTTACGGAAGAAATAATCGCGCGCCTCGATGTTGTCGCCCGCGGCGAGTGACTTTCTGTCTGCCGCTCGCTCGTCATAGTAGCGCATCAGTGGGTCGGGCACGTAGTCGAAC
>CAZKDQ010000116.1:0-8661 GCA_964551345.1 uncultured Rhodothermales bacterium | reverse complement strand
CGACGCCTGAATGTCGGATATCGTTCATGAGTTACAGACGCTGAAAGTGGACGGGGGCGCGGAGGCGCGGGTCGCGGAAGTATAGTGCCAGCGCTGCGGAAATAACTATCCCCGATTACGCGATAGGACTCGGATTCTAAAGTTCAGCAAAAGAGTTATCGCCTCCCCTGTGGAAGCGAGGCCACCACTTATAACCCAGAGCCCAAGAACCAAGAACCAAACTAAAACTCAATACTAAACCCGACCGTCGGCAACCGCCCGACGTTCGTTCGGTCGCGAATCCGGCTGGGAAGCGCCGGGTCCTCGGTGTACTCGACGCCGAAGACGTTCTCGCGGTTGAGCACGTTCTGGACGTCGACATAGACGACGCCGTTGATGCTCCGGCCGAGGTCGAAGCGGCGGTCGACACGGACATCCCAGCGCCCGTACGCCGGCGTCCGCTCGGTGTTGAGGCGGTCGAGGTCAGGCACGCCGCGCCGGGAGAGCGCATATTCTTCGGCGGAGGCCTCGAGATCGAACGGTGTGAACGACCGTCCGGACTGCACGGTCAGCCGTGTGCCCACTTCCCACGCGCCGAGGCGGATGCCGCCTGTGACCGAAAGGCTGTGGCGGACGTCCCATGAACTCGGGCGATAGACGCCGTCGGCGCCGGTGAACTCGCTCCACGCCAAGGTGTACGCGCCGAGGCCGTAGATCCGGTTCGTCAGTCGCTGCTGCGCTGAAAGCTCCGCGCCGTACGCGCGTCCCTTCCCCTCTGAGAGCAGCGACTCGGCCCCGACGATGCCGTAATCGCCCCCGAGATTGGCGAGCGAAACGCGCGGGTCGGACGCCGAGACCGGGTAATCATTGTAGCGCTTGTAGAATCCCTCGAGCCCCACACGCAGGCTCGGCTGCGGCGTTACCGACAGCCCGCCCACGAGTTGGCCCACGTCGATCCATTGAAGTCCACGGTTGACGAAATCCCCATCAGCGTTGCGCACCGAGAGCGCGATCAACTCCGGCGACTGGGTGAATCGCCCGACCGCCGCCGAGACCTCCCACTGTTCGGTGAGGGCATACGACGCGCTCAGCCGCGGTGAGGCAACGGCCGTCTGGTCGAGGAAGTCGGTGGCATCGGCGCGGAGACCGGCGGTGAGCGACAGGCGGTTATGGAGGAGGCGCGCGGTTAGCTGGGCATAGCCGAATCCCTTCCAGAGGCCGAGATCGGTCGAGAACCGGAGGTCGTTGTCAAAGGGCGTGGCGGGTGTCGCACGCTGGAAGAACACCGTTTCAATGGTCTCGCGGGAGGCGCCGGCGCCGATCCCGAGGGTCAGGCCACGCGCGAGCCGGAGGTCGCCGTCGGTGCGCAGCCGCCAGGCCGCTTCCTGCGCGTCGTTCGAAAGAAGGTCATCGCCCCCCTCGTCGGTGTCGGCAAAGGTGAAGTCCTGGTACGAGCGGCTGAAGGCCGTCGTAAAGAAGCCTCCCGGCACGAGGCGGCGCCACGAGACACCCTGCGTGTAGCTCCGCTGGTCATTATCGAGCACACGCGACGCGGTCTCCGCACCCTCGAAATCGTCCGGATCGTCGGGCGCAACGATGTCGAAGTCGTCGATGGCCCAGAGTCCGAAGTAGACGAAACGGTCATCGCGCGTCGGCGACCATTCGACGCGGTTCTGGAAGTCCCAGTATGCGGGGCGGATGGGCAGGTCCAAAAATTGAAAGAGGAACTGGAGGTAGGAGCGGCGGGCCGAGAACGTCCAGTTGAGGTCGGAGCCGATCGAGCCGTCGAGCGAGAGCCCGGCCTCGCTCGCGCCGAGGGTGAAGTCTCCGGCGATGGCCTTCGGGCTGCCGGGCCGATTCTCGATGACGAGCACCGACGAGGCGGCGTCGCCGTAGCGGACGGGGAAGCCGCCCGTGTAGAAGGTGGCCTCGCGGATGAAGTCGACGTTGAGCAGCCCGAGTGCGCCTCCCGCAGCGCCCTGGGTGGCGAAGTGGTTGATCTGCGGGATTTCGATGCCGTCGACGAAGTAGGCATTCTCGCCCGGCCCACCGCCGCGAACGAGCAGGTCGTTGCGGGTGTCGACGCCACTGGCAACGCCGGGGAGTGCGAGCAGCGAGCGGGAAATGTCGTTCTGGCCGCCGGGCGTCCGGCGGATCTCCTCTGCCCCGAGCGTCTGCACAGAGACCGGGGCGTCCGGCGCGTCGTCAAATAGTCGCGCCCGGACGACAACCTCGCCCGTCTCAAACGCAGCCTCGCGAAGCTCGAAGACAAGGAACGTCGGGCGGCTCGTCTGCACGACGACATCCGTGCGGACGCGCGGCTCGTAGCCGATGAACGAGGCTCGGACGCGGTACGTGCCCGGTGCGATGCCGTCGATCTGATAGCTTCCGTCGAGATCGGAAGCCGTCCCAGCCAGCACCGAGCCATCGGGGCTCAGTATGGCAACGTTGGCACCCGGGAGCGGCTCCTGTGTGATGGAATCCACAATACGGCCCATAAGTCCCTGCGCCGTGGCTGTAGGGATACCGGCGAGGATACCGCCAATCATGAATAGAAAAACAAAGCCGAGGCGGAGCATTCGAATACGTTGATAAACCTGCGCGGGAAAAATAATAGCCGCGCTCACACCCTCAGGTTATTTCCCGGTTCCGCTTTCAGTTGTCAGTTTTCAGTTTCGGTTCTCGCTTCTCGGTTTTCAGTTCTCGGTTTTCGGTTCTCGGTTTTCGGTTCTCGGTTCTCGGTTTTCGATTTTCGGTTCTCGGTTCTCGGTTTTCGGTTCTCGCTTCTCGGTTTTCAGTTCTCAGATTTCGAATCCAAGCTCGTACTTCCCACACTGCCCTCACTCCCCACACTCCCCACACTGCCCACACTGCCCATACTGACCACACTACCCATCCATCGACGGTGGCAATCGAACCCCTCGGCGTGACAATCGAAGCCCTCCGCGTGACAATCGAACCTCTCGGCGCGACAATTGAAGCCCTCGGCGTGACAGTCGAAGCCATTCGCGTGACGATCGAGCTGGGGAGTGCTCAGTTATCAGTCTCAGTTCTCAGTTTTCAGTTCTCAGATCTGAGCTCACACTTCCCACACTCCCCACACTCCCCGTACTGCCCACACTTCCCACACCCCCCTCAAAGCTCCATCGACAGCAAACGCCGCAACGAACGACCGGCAGCATCACCGCCCGAAAGTGTTACCATGTTGCCGGTCCTTCAGCGATTACTGATATCTGCGCCTGACTACCGCCACGCCACCATCCGTCTTCCCGGCCCGCGCGCCGAAGTGTCGTCCAACGTGTAACCGGTCGACTCACCGCAATCCCGGCCATCACCACCACGTGGAGCCGGGATCCATGGAGATGGCGCCAAACCATGGATCCCGGATATCCCGTCAAGACTAATCCAGCCTAACCCGAGAACCCGCAGCCGACGGGCTTCCGGGAAGACGAATGGGAAAAGATGACGCCATAATTCCCTTGCAGACGACACTGACTACAGAAATCTGAGAACTGATATCTGAAGACTGAAGACTGAACCGGCAGCATCACCGCCTGAAAGTGTTACCCATGTTGCCGGTCCATTCTGTTACCCATGTCTCCGGCCCTTTCCAGTTCTCGGTTATCAGTTTTCAGTTCTCAGATCTGAGCTCACATCTCCCCACACTTCCCATACTCCCCACACTTCCCATACTCCCCACACTTCCCATCCCCCCTCAAGCTCCATCGACAGCAAACGCCGCAACGAACGACCGTCACCAAAAACCAACCACCAAAAACCAACCACCAATAACCAACAACCCCACCCGCCTATCGCACGACGGTCAGCTGCCGGGTGGTGGATTCACCGTTCGGCAGAACAGCACGTAGGATGTAGAGCCCCGGCGCCAGCGCGGACGCATCGTAGGCGAGCCGATGTTCGCCGGCTGTTATCATCCCATCGTGAAGGCGGGCCACTCTCCGGCCGAGAATATCGAATAGCTCCATCTGCACGTCGCCGGAGGCATCGATCACAAAGCCGATGGTGGTGTGTCCATTTGATGGATTCGGATAGACGTTCAGGGTCACACGGTGTGGTTTCGAACTCGGATCCACCGATACAGGGTTTCCAGGCACGAAGAAGAGCCCCGCCAATGCCGAGTGTTCTCGCTCACCGACGGCAACGACTTCAACCTTACTTCCGTCCAAACGCGCCCGCTCTATCGTGGTAAAAGTCGACCAGTAGATCCACCCGCCCTCAGCGTCGATCTCCATATCGACCACGCGAGGAAGGTCGGTGATGATCGTCTCAAGCCCAGTGCCGTCGAAATTTGCCCTGGAAATGGACGTGCCACTGCCCCAGAAGACCACGCCGGTCTCCGGGTCCGCCACCAAGGCTGTCGAAGATCCGGCATTATCCACCAGCGTCTCCTCCTCTGAACCGTCGAGATTTGCTCGGTGGATCGAACCCTCGCCCGCCGCCCAGTAGAGCTGCCTCCCCGGTGCGTCTATCCAGAATGCATCCACAAAATCAATCGGGACGACCTCTCGGCCGGTGCCATCCAGGTGCGCACGCTCGAGGGTCGATGTGGAGCTGCTGTGCCAGTACGTCATGCCGCCGACCGGATCGACGGCTAAAGAAGTAGGATCGATGAGACCGTCAACTTCTGTACGAATAGCTGAGCCATCCACAGCCGAGCTCCGGATCCTCCCGCCCATTTCCGTCCAATAGATGCGCCCGGATGCATCATCCACGGCCACACCCATCGGGGCCTGAGCGCCGAGTTCGGCGGAGAACAGCGTCGCGACGTTCTCACCGTCGAGGTCCATCACCACGAGATCGCCATCGAGGAGCGTAAAAATCCGCCCCAACTCCCCCGAAATCACGGGAAAGAACACGCCCCAGTCTGGATGGAGCGCGGGTAGTGACTCCCCTTCAAATGTGGCGCGGTGCAGCCCGGAAAACCCTTGAAACGAAGACCAGAAGATGGTCTGGCCGGCGGGGTCGATTTCGAAAATGTCGATCTGTTGATTCGTCTCTCCGGAGTCGTCGACGGTAATAATGATTTCCTGCTCACTGCCGTCAGCATTAGCGCGAAGAATCGTCCCGTTGGTGCGGTGATTCCAGAAGATCTGATCGCGGTCGGGGTCGACCCTTACGCAGCGGGCACCATCGACCGGCAGGGCCTCGAACTCGGATCCATCCGTGCGAACCCTTACAATTCGGTATCCCTCATTTTCCTGTACCCAGTAGAACCAGCCGTTCGCCGGGTCGAACTCGAGGCAGTTACTCGTGTTGGTTCTATACTCCGCGACAAACTCTGCCTCCGACCCGTCGAGCGATACGCGGTGAATGCCGTCGACATCGACCCAGTAGATGTAGTCCTTCTGTAGATCCAGCATCGGAGGCCAGGGCGAGCGAGCGGTTGTCACCACGGTCTCGGCACCGGTGCCATCGAGATTCGCCCGGCGTATCTCCTCGGCGTTATGATCGGCCCAGTACATCCATCCACCGGCAATGTCTATGACCATGTTGGCCGGCACGCCGGCATTACCGAGTGTCTCAAGCCCGGTACCATCGACATTAAATCGCCGGATGCTGCCATCCACATCGGTCCCGTAAACGGCCTGGTTTTCCGGGTCGAACGTCATCGTGAAGAACGATATCGGGAGGCCGCCTGCACCGATGACGACCTCGGCATTCGAACCGTCCGCACATGCCCGGTAGATGGCGGACGGCTCCTCGGCGCTCGTCCAGTAAAGCGTGCCTTGCCCGGCTGCCGGCCGCACGGCAATCGAGCCCGCCACCATCACTGCCGCGAGGCAGAGCGTAAGAAGAACGGTTGCGCGGATACTTCGCGGAGGTCTACCCATAACGACGAGAGAGCAAAATGATGGACTGATAGGATCCGGCGCTGCAATCAGATCTACGGAAAGCATCGCCGGATCTCATCATCCATCTCATCACCGTGCGTAGTGATTTCGTTCGCAATGTCCTCCGGTCTCAAGCACCTTTCACCGAGCAACCGTTATTCGCGACACCGAGGTTTTGCCGTCCGGACGGATGGCACGAATCAGGTATGCACCCGCCGGCAGTGCCGATGTGTCGAGAGTCAGACGCTGCACTCCCGCCGTCAGCAGTCCGTCGTGCAGTGTTGCCACGCGGCGCCCGAGAACGTCGAACACCTCGATCCTGACGTCCGTGACCTCGGGCAGACTCAGTTCGATGCGGGCGCCGGCATTGGCCGGGTTCGGATAAGCCGAAAGCGAAAACCCCCGACGTCCCGGCGAAGCCTCCGTCGAGACAACCGTTTCCAGCGTAGCGGCTGGACGGGAAAACTCGCTTGTATTCCCCTCGGCATCGGTCGCGGTGGCCACGAGAAACGCACCCTCCCCCAACACACGCCCTTCCCGCACGCGGAATCGCGCCGTCTTCTCGCACGGCGGCAAACCGCAGCGGCTGTAATCGTCGCGGGTGTAATGGACCCATCCAAGCGGGGTCCGGCCCTGGGGATACTCCGTGTCCACGTCTGCCAAAAATAACTCGATGGACAGCGGATAGGTGCTCGAGCCTTCAGTTTCGAGGTCGGGGTCGGAATCCACGGCGAAGACGACCTCGAGGCTGTCGCCCACGGCAACAGTCGACGCGAGCGTGGGGAAGTTCTGCAACTGGTTCGGGCGATCGGCTCCATCGGCATCGCCGGGATCGTTCTCGGTCGGGCCATCCCCCGAAAGGTCGATTCCAAGACCGTCGTTGAGGAAAATCCGATTGCAGCGAATGACCTTCCGGATCGACGCGTTGCCTCCCGCAATAATCGCCACGCCGGCCGCACCGTTGTAGGCGATTGTGTTACCCACACAGTCATCGCCTTCGGCTGCGCCGCCGATTGTCTGCGGACCTGAGTTTAAAGCGAGAATACCGTAGCTACTATTGCCGAGCGCGGCACCTGCACGGTTGGTGCCGATAAAATTCCCGTCAACGTGATTGTCGATGGACTCGGCATCCTGGATGTACACGCCCATCATCGCATTCGCCGCCACAATATTATCGCGGATGAGGCTGCCCGGAGAGAAGCGAATATGAATCCCACTTTGACCATTAGGCAATGCCTGTTCGGCCGATGCATCCAGACCGATGATGTTGTTGAGGATCTGGTGATACCCGCCTTCCTCTTCGACCTTCGCCGCAGCATCGCCCTTCTCTCTTTTGGATGCCGCTATCCCCGATATCCATATCCCATTAGCCGTGTTACCGGATATCACATTGCCCTCGACGAGAAAATTGCTCCCGGCAATCAGGCGCATTCCATCCCCACCATTCGGGATGGCCGTTGCGCCATCCGCCCCGATGCCGATGTAGTTGTTGACGATATTTGTGGCACCGACGCCCGGCACTAACGTCAACACATTCATGCCGCCCCGCAGGTTGCCAGCGATGATGTTACCGGCACCCTCGTCTGGCCCGCCGATCAGGGTTTCGCCGGCATTTTCGATGTACACGCCAACGAACTCGTTTCCGGAGGCGGCATTCCCTGTGGCGTCCGTCCCGATGTAGTTGCCGGAGACTTCATTGCCTACCGATTCTATGCCGAAAATGCCGATACCGGCAAAGCGGTTATTCGACGAATGATTTCGTGCGGAAGCCGTCGACCCGCCAATCCGGTTACGAGCCGACTCATCGATTCGAATGCCGTACCCGGAGTTGCCATGACTGCTGACGCATTCGACTACGTTTTGATTGCTGTTGATGAATCGAATTCCATTGCCGCCGTCGATTTCATTGCTACGGATATTTCGGATTTCGAGTCCGCGGACGGTCGATTCCCCGGCGCCATTGAAATCAAGGGCCGCACCGACGTTGCGCGCCGAGCCGCCGTCGATCACGATGGGCAGGTCAATCGGACCGGAGCTGCACGTGTCACCGTTCTGCGAGAGTCCGTCGACCGTCACAGTCCCGGTGATGACGGGGAGTGGGGATGTCAGGCTGATGACGTGCGGCGCATCGCCCGCGATCTCAAAGACGATCGAGTTGGTACCAGGGCTTTCGTTGGCATCTTCGATTGCCTGCGCAAGTGATCCCGGTCCGGTCGCATCTGTGTTGGTGACGACGTAGGTGACCTGGGCGACCGCGGCCGGTGCCTCAGCCAATGCGAGGAACAACAGCAGGATACATAGTGGCAATCGGCGCATAGGAGTATCAGGATCGGAGGGCACAACGGCGGAAAAAACGCGGCAACCGAAGGGCTGCCAAACGGACTGTACTCCGATCTACGTGAGAGTCAGCCGAAACTCCTCACGGACCCTGCCCAGCCGGCGTTGGATTGACCGAGTTGATCTTAACGGTGTGCCGGATCGTGGCGGGAGTCGCCCGAATACCCCCTGAGCTCATCATACCGGGCGATCTGCACCTCCCTCAGCACGCTGCGCATGGCGATGTGTGCGCGAAGGTGGGCTCCCCGGAGGCGAGCCTGCAGCGCGGCGATCTCCTCCAACACCGCATGGACATTCTCGTCGCGAGCCTGTAATTCCGCGAAGAGGCGATCCAGTTCGCGTTCTCTCTCGACGACCTGAGCCCCGAGACTCCGTGCTTCCTCCCGTACAGCCTGAAAGAGCGCCTCGGTTTGACGGCGCTGGCTGTCTGTAAGATCGAGCGAGTCGGCCAGTTCAAGCACATGCATCGGCCCCGGATAGTGATTCAGCTCCG
>CAZKDQ010000115.1:3502-8669 GCA_964551345.1 uncultured Rhodothermales bacterium | reverse complement strand
GTAGTCGATGAGGATGTACCGCATCGCGCGGCTCGCGAGGGCGAAAAAGTGAGCGCGATCCGACCACGCCACCTGGGTGGAGTCGATCAGCTTCAGGTACGCTTCGTGGACGAGCGCGGTCGTGTTGAGCGAATCGCCGCCGCGATGCGAATGGAGGCGCCCGTGGGCGATGCCCCGCAGCTCATCGTAAACGAGCGGCCAGATGCGGTCGAGCGCGGTCGGGTCACCTGAGCGCGCCTGGATGAGTAACTGCGTGCAATCGCGCGCCGTTGCCGGCATGGACACCTTGAATAAAAATAGACGGATTGAAGAAGATAAGATGATGCATGTAGCTATGTCCGTCAAGAGAATTGCAGCTGCGTGATCCTCTAGCGGCGGATTCTCCGATAGGGAAGTGGATGCATGAACCAATCCAGGCAAACCGTCATGAATCGCTTCCCCACAGTACTACTGTTCCTCTTCCTCATCTCATCGCTTCCGGCCCGCGGGCAGACGACATTCACGTGGACCGGTGCGTCCAGCTCCGACTGGGCGAACGTTTCCAACTGGAGCCCGACCGGCGTCCCGGATGACGACGACACGGTCATCATTCCCGGCAGTATTTCCAATCAACCGAGTCTGACAACCAACACAACTATTGGCACGCTAGACGTTCGAAGCGGCGGCATCCTTCGGATCGCGGGCAATGGTCGAATCGGTCACGCCACCTTGATCGTGGAAAGTGACGTCACGAACCAGGGCACCATCGAGTTGACGAATGAAGCGGGCAACTGGACGGGCCTTCTGACCGTCCGCGGAGTGTTGGAAAACGCGGGCGTCGTTCACGCAGCGGGCATCGGCAACGGCACGCGAACGATCACGGGCCGCATCGAGAACGTGGGCGAGATTCGCGTGGGTCGTGTCATGCAGATCAACGGTGGCGGCATGGAGCACCGGAATGCAGGCGACATCACCATCGCTGACGAACTCGCGCTGACGTTCTCCGGCGGGACGCTCGTCTATGCAGGTGGCGATCTGGTCGGACCCAAGGCCCGACTGGTGATGACCGACGTCACGCTGCAGCTCGATGCCCAACTGCAGCTGTCTGATATCGGCCGCTTCGAGCCCACCACTGTGACGGTAAGCGGGCCGGGCAGCTTGCTGATTGGGGAAGGCACCATCATGGCACCGCGGCATTCCACGTTCAACATCGAGATAGACAACGCGGGTGAGATCGCTGCCGACCGTGACTTCACCATAGCCGCCGATGCCTTCCATAACCGGGCGACTGGCGTTTTGCAAGTGATCGGCAACGGCAGTATTGGAAACGTGACGGTGACCGTGGTGAACGGATTTACCAACGAGGGAACGATCGCTCTCTCAAACAATGCCGGCAGCTGGGTCGGAAACCTGACGGTGCAGACAGGCGCACTCGTCAACGAGGGGACGATCTTCGCAAACGGAACCGGCACCGGGATCCGGGTTCTTGCGGCGGAAGTCGACAATCATGGCACCGTCCGGGCCGGACGCAACATGCGGATCGAGAAGCCGAGCGTCGTGCACCGCAACAGAGGGCAGATCGAGGTTACCGAAGGCGCCCTCACCATCACACAAACGGGTGAGACCGCGGCTTTCATCCACTCGGGCAGCATCACCATCACACCCAGCCAGTCACTCTCGATTTCCGGTGGTACCGTCTATTTCCAGAGCAGCGAGGTGGCCGGTACCGCTGCCAACATTTTCGGCCAGGTGGGGCTGCTTAATCTCACCAACACAACGCTGAACCTCACACCGGATTTCACAACCATAAACCTTGACGTATCCCTCAACAATACGGTGGTGCACGGCCCCGGCGTGCTTTCAACTACGTCCGGTCGACGCCTTACGATGACGGAGGGCAGTATAGCCGCTGATTTCATCAACCACGGGCACGTTCTCGTCAATCGGAATAGTCAGATCGAGTGTGACCTCTTCTCGAACGAGTCCACGGGCGTTGTCAGCGTCTCGGGCAATAGCCAGATTGGGAACGTCACCCTCACCATCTTCAAAGGCTTCACGAACCATGGAGTCATCCAACTGACAAGTGCAGCAGGAAATTGGACCGGCAGCCTGACGGTTTCCGATGGCACCTTCGTAAACGAAGGCACGATCGAGGCGGTCGGCAATGGAACGGGCACGCGGAATCTGGTTGCCTCTCTCGACAACCGCGGCGTCATCCGGACTTTTAATCCGCTGCACATCAACCGGCCCGGAGTGGCACATCGATCGAGCGGTTCGATTGAGCTTGTCGGCGGAGACATCACCGCTACGTTTGGAGGAGACGGCTCCTTGTACAATGAAGGCGCGATCGTCATTGGTCCGGGGCGTACGCTCACTCTCAACGGCGGATCGCTTACCAATGCGCTGCTCGGCGTCGTTCGCGGTCAGGGGAGGCTGACGGCGTCTTCGACGGAGATGACGAATCACGGTACGATGGCGCCCGGGATGCGGCCTTTGTTCGGTCGGAATCTCCTGACGAACGGCGATGCCGAACGCGGCGGCGTCGGAGGGGCGAACGACAATGTGAGTATAACGGGATGGAACGACCCCGGCGCAATGTCGATTCTGCCATACGACTACGCTTCCGCCGAGCAGGAGTATCTGAAGTCGATCGATGAGGGGCCGGAAGATCGCGGGAGTCGTTTTTTCTGGGGAGGGAACGCGGCTTCGAGCAGCATCTCCCGCCGCCTTGACATCAGCCACATCGCTCCGCTGGTCGACCTCGGCTCGGTGAACTTCGAGTTATCCGCCTACTTCGGCGGCTACTCCGTCCAGAATGATCAGATGATGCTGGACGTCACGTTTCTGGATGCGGACGGCGAAACGGTCGGGACTGCACGCTTGGATCCGGTAACGGCGGTGGAGAGGAACTTCGAGACCAAGCTGATGCCGCGCAATGCGGATGGTGCGGTGCCTGTCGGAACGCGTGCGATCGATGTGGTGCTTACGGCAACGCGCTTCGCCGGGACGTCCAACGATGGCTACGCCGACAACCTGAGTCTCATCCTGAGGCAGGAGGGCGTCCAGGGGGAAGGCCGCACGACGGGTATTCTGACGGTCAGCAGCGACTTTCCGATGACCTCCGACTCTGCTCGTGTTGAGCTCGCGATCAGCGGCCCGGTCGAGGGCGATGACTTCGACCTGCTGCAGATCAACGGCGCGGCAAGCCTTAGTGGAACGCTCGACGTCGCCTTCATCAACGACTATACACCCGAGGTTGGCGACGAATTTCACGTCATCACCTTCAGCTCTGGTGCGGGTGAATTCGGAACGGTGCACGTGTCGGGCCTGCCGTCATATCTCACGGCGATGCCGATCTACCACAGCGACAGAGTCGTGCTGCGCGTGCTTGGAGAAGGCGAATTTCTCGCCGGTCCCGCGCTAACCTCACCTGAAGACGGCACCTCGGATGTTGGCGAGCAGGTCTCGCTGATCTGGCAGGCCATCACCGGCGCTCGTGCGTATCAGGTGCAGGTCTCCACCACGCGCTCGTTTACGCCGCTGATCGTGGATACGTCTGGAGTGACCGCGACCTCCATCGACCTGGCGGACCTTCAGCACTCGACGACCTACTACTGGCGCGTGCGCGGCATCAGTGATGAACTGCCCGGCGCCTTCTCGCAAACGTTCAGCTTCACGACGGAAATCCGTGTCTCGGCTGAAAGCGACACCGCAATCCCCACTCGGTTCGCGTTGATGCAGAACTACCCGAACCCGTTCAACCCATCGACACAGATTGCTTACGACGTATCCGAACATGCTACCGTGAGGATCATCGTGTTTGATGTGCTTGGCCGTGAAGTCGCACGCCTAATCGACGAGCGGCTGGCTCCCGGACGCTATGAGACTTGGTTTGATGCACAGGGGCTGTCATCGGGTATCTATTTCGTGAGGATGCAAACCGGATCGTTCGCTGAGACACGTACGATGGTTCTTGCGCGATAACGAAGCGATAACTAACAAACGCCCGGCAGAACCTACGTCCCGGCTACCATCGCGGTGGCCGGGACGTTGCGTTATCCGAGGCGTTTCCGAATTGCGAGGTAGCGCATCGGCCGTTCTCCTCGCTCTTTCCGTATTTTGTATGAATGTCAAACGATCAGATGGATGCGGCGTAACCGCCGATCCTTCCCACCACTTGCGTCCGCAGATCTATGGCCGTATCCACGCAGCAGGAGCCCGAAGTAACGCTCGCCCTCGCCCTCGAGCACGGAATGACCGAGGAGGAATATGGATGGGTCGTGGATGAACTCGGCCGGACGCCCACGTTCGTCGAGCTCGGTATCTACTCGGTGATGTGGAGCGAGCATTGCTCGTACAAGAACTCGATCGCGCTACTAAAGACATTGCCGCGTGAGGGTGGAGCACTACTCGTGGAAGCCGGCGAAGAGAACGCGGGTCTTGTGGATGTGGGCGACGGACTTGCCGTCGCCTTTAAGATCGAGTCGCACAACCATCCGTCGGCCGTTGAGCCATACCAGGGCGCCGCGACCGGCGTGGGCGGCATTCAGCGAGACATCTTTACGATGGGCGCGCGCCCCATCTGCTCGCTGAACTCGCTGCGTTTCGGGCCGCTCGAGTCGCCGCGCGTTCGCTACCTGCTCGACGGCGTGGTGCGTGGCATCGGCGATTACGGCAATTCGTTCGGCGTACCGACAGTTGCCGGCGAGGTTTACTTTGACAAGAGTTATGAAGGAAACCCGCTCGTAAACGCGATGAGCGTGGGCCTCGTGAAGGCCGGTGAGACAGCGTCAGCCATTGCCGAAGGGGTCGGCAATCCTGTCTTTATAGTGGGATCGGCAACGGGCCGAGACGGCATTCACGGTGCGACATTCGCATCCGAGGAAATTAGCGAAGAGAGCGAGGCGAAGCGGCCGAGCGTGCAGGTTGGTGATCCATTCACCGAGAAGCTGCTGCTCGAGGCAACACTCGAAGCCATCGCCAGCGGTGCCGTTGTCGGCATACAGGACATGGGCGCCGCCGGCCTCACGTGTTCATCCTGCGAGATGAGCGCCAAGGGAGAGTCGGGCATGATCATCCATGTGGATCGTGTGCCGATCCGTGAGGAAGGCATGACACCCTACGAGATCATGCTCTCGGAAAGCCAGGAGCGGATGCTCATCGTATGTGAGCAAGGCCGGGAGGCGGA
>CAZKDQ010000115.1:0-3402 GCA_964551345.1 uncultured Rhodothermales bacterium | reverse complement strand
GTTTACCTGATCAGTCCGAAAGGCTGGACGCACCGAGATGATCTCGGTGGATCAGAGTACCTCGCATTGCTGAAAGATTTGACGACGGGCGATGCACCCCACCTCGATCTCGATGAGGAACTGGCCGTTCAGGATGCCGTGCTAACAGCGATTCGTTCAGGCTTAATCCGCAGCGCGCACGACGTTTCGGACGGCGGTCTGCTTGTGAGCCTGGCGGAGAAGGCAATCTTCTCGCCTGGACTCGGTGCTGATCTTCGCCTCGAGAGCGGCGACAATCGACTCGATGCGATGCTGTTCGGAGAATTCCATTCTCGGATCGTGGTGACGGTTTCCCCGGACAAGGTCGCTATCTTTGAAGCGCACGTGGCGGACCTCGCCGTTACGGCAACCCGTCTCGGTGAGGTTGCAGGCGATCACCTCCGCCTGGAGATCGACGGCGAGCGTGTGATCGATACTGCCGTCGTCGATCTTGAACGTACCTACAACGGCACCCTTCCGATGTATATGGATGCCTGACACGCACCGGCATCAAGAAACCCTGAGAGTCGGGCGTCGGTGTAACAATACCTAATGGAGTTCTACCTATTCTGGTAGAGAGCGCAGAACTCTCAACCGCGAAGACATTCAAGACGCAACACAACGATACAAAATGGCAGCAGAAGCGAAATACGTCACTCTTACCGACGCGAACTTCAGCGATGAGGTTCTCAACTCGGACGTACCCGTGCTGGTGGATTTCTGGGCGACCTGGTGTGGCCCGTGCCGCATGGTAGCACCGATTATCGAGGAGCTCGCATCCGAATACGAGGGGAAAGCGAAGATCGGCAAAGTCGATGTTGACAACAACTCCCGCGTGGCGGCGCAGTTTGGCATCCGTTCAATCCCGACGCTCCTGTTCTTCAAGGACGGCGAGGTCGTAGAGCAGCAAATCGGCGCCTCCCCAAAACGCGTTCTCTCCGATAAGCTTGACGCCCTGCTCGAACAGCCTGCCTGAGGTCCACAACACGCGGTTCCAGCACGATCGGAACCGCGTGCTGTTTGTTCTAAAGGCTCAGGACGTAAGTAAATGATGGCAGATACAAGCATTATCGATAAAGTTGATTTCTCACAAGCCGAGCGTGCTTCGGTTGTGATCATCGGCACGGGACCGGCCGGGCTTACCGCCGCGCTCTATGCCGCACGCGCCAACTTGAATCCGATCGTCTTCCAGGGCCCGGAGCCCGGTGGCCAGTTGATCACCACGACGGACGTCGAGAACTTTCCCGGCTTCCCGGATGGGGTTCTCGGGCCGGAGATGATGCAGCTGTTCGAGCAGCAGGCGCGTCGCTTCGGCGCGGACCTCCGGTGGGGAACGGTTAGCCATGTCGACTTCTCGCGGCGACCCTTCCGGCTTCTTGTTGATGAGGAAACGCCGGTCATTGCGGCCTCCGTCATCATTTCAACCGGTGCATCGGCTCGCTACCTTGGTCTCCCGAATGAGCGGCGGCTGCTGGGGCATGGCGTCTCGGCCTGCGCCACATGTGATGGCGCGTTCTTTCGGGAAGACGAGGTTGCCATCGTAGGTGGTGGAGACACGGCGATGGAGGAAGCTCTCTTCCTGACGCGGTTCGCATCGAAGGTCTACGTTATCCACCGACGCGACGAGCTGCGCGCATCGAAAATCATGCAGGAACGCGCCTTCACCAATCCCAAAATCGAGTTTATATGGGATACTGAGGTGCGCGATGTTCTTGGCGATGATGAAGTAGAAGGGCTGACGCTCATGAACCGGAAGTCGGGAGAGCAGTCGCACCTGTCCGTGAAGGCGCTCTTCGTGGCGATCGGACACACGCCGAATACGGGCGTCTTCAAGGACTTCCTCGAGATGGACGACCAAGGCTACATAAAGACACGCCCTGACTCGACCTACACGAGCATCGACGGCGTCTTCGCCTGTGGCGATGCCCAGGATCACGTCTACCGTCAGGCGATCACGGCCGCCGGCACTGGATCTATGGCTGCGATCGATGCCGAGCGGTGGCTCGCCGAGCATGGCGACATCGACGCCATCAACACGGAGACCGAGTACCACGTTGCACCGGCGCTCGACAGCACGGAGGCCGAGGTCGTCGAGAATTCGGCCAGCGTGTGAGGCGGAACGTGAATGCCGCATCGAGAGGAGTGATCGTCGTGCTGCTCATCGGGTCCGGCATCATGGCGGGATGCGGTGAGGTTGGACAGGCTCCGGAGGATGAAGCCGGCATAGACTCCGTCGTCGCGGGAGATGCGCAGCCGGTGCTGCGGCAAGCGCCGCCACCGGAGCGGACGCAGCCCGAGGCCGGAACGGTTGAGGAGCGTATCGCTGATGCCATGCTCGAGGCGCAAGTTCTTCTGGCGCTGGGCGACGACAACCTCATCTCGCGGTACCCATTCTTCGTCGAGGCTCGATCGGGTCGCGTCTTTGTTAGGGGCAGCGTTGATTCTAACGCGCAGCGGGATCGGGTGGAAGCCGTGGCGGGTGATGTTGACGGCGTGAGGACCGTCATCAACGAGGTTGAAAGTCTTGAGCCCGCGCCGACTGTTGCGGAAGTAAGGCCACCGGCAGGCGATGGTGATGCCGATAATGTGGAGGAGCCGGCCGATGAGGCTTCTCCTTCGTCTTCAGAGACCTGGCATACGGTGAGTAGCGGCGAATCGCTTTGGACGATTGCTCGCCGGCACGGCACGAGCGTTCAGAATATCCAGCGCCTCAACAATCTCGGATCCGGTTCTATTCGACCGGGGCAGCGGTTGAGGGTTAGATAAGCGACTTCGTGCAGTTCACGTGCGGGTAAACAGGTGCCTCAGCACGAACCACACGTTCTCCTTCCGCTCGCGTAGCCGGCGCGAAAAATACGGCAGCCAATCCGTTCCATAAGGGACGTAGACGCGCATGTTATATCCTTCCCGCGCGATCTGGAGTTGGCTATCGGGCCGGATGCCGTAGAGCATCTGAAATTCGAAGCGGTCAGTTGAAATACTTTCCCGCGCTGCAAAATCCTTCGTCGCCTGGATTAGTGTGTCATCATGGGTTGCGATGCCGGGATAGCGCGAGCGCGTGATGAGCATCTCCATGTACTCGATGAACCGCTCGCGGATGGTCGGCATGTCCTGGAAGGCGATGCCGGCCGGCTCCTTGTAAGCGCCCTTGCAGATCCGGACCGACGCGTTCAGATCGCACATCCGCTCGACATCTCCGCGCGTACGGTGCAGATACGCCTGAAGAACGATCCCCAGGTGATCCGGATAATCAGGATAAACGGATTCGAAGATGTCGATCGTGGATTGCGTGATGTCGCTGCCTTCCATATCGAGCCGGACGAAGACGTCGTGCTCCTTCGCGACGGTCATCAGATCCCTCAGATTCGAGCGGCAAAAATCCGC
>CAZKDQ010000114.1:0-8844 GCA_964551345.1 uncultured Rhodothermales bacterium | reverse complement strand
ACAGGATCGCCGCCTGATCATCGCATACACAAGATTTGGATATAACTCAAAACTGACGCTCCGAAAAGACAGTTCAAATACGCTGCAGTTGCAGTTCAATCTCATCGGCCAGCCAGTCTATCGAGTGCGCCAAGTACTGTTGCTCTGGCAGGCACTCGGGGGTGGTAAATCCCTGATAGTTCGACACGGAGTAACCAATCAACCCCTCTTTCGCATTGAGGAATTTCCTGCGATGGAGGGCCCACCGTCTGAGATCGTTGATCTCGTTGAGGCATTATTCCAACTCCAGGATGAATTCGACACCCTGTTGATAATGCCTGAGACTTTGACGGACGAAGACGCAGAATCTGTATTTGAATTATACAGCATCATACGCGGCGGGAAAGTGAGGCGATCATTCGAGACGATGAGCGCATTGTTCTCCAGCGATCAAGGCAGAACAATTCTGGACATCTATGCCCGCGCACCGGTTCAGAGTTTCACATTGCAGGCGGAAGACGGCGAATACGAAGTCCTCGGGCAGACCTTTCAGCTTGGAACAGTTGTTCATTATTTCGGCGACCTTACACTGGCCGATAAGGAGCGCGACAAGCTATTGGAGAGCCTTGCCGAGCGTAATGAGCAGCATCGCGTCACCTTAGAGCGGACACCTGATAACGAAGGGAAAATCACCTATGTACCGCGATATCTGAAAGGTGACGACCTGACCGAGTACGAACGTAGATTCGGACGTCTTGCCGAAACACTTCCACCGCAATAACCCTCGGATACCGGGACCAGTGCATTACGCACCTTATTAGACTTTTACTATGGAGCTCCAACAGTTCACGCCGGAGACACTCAAACAACTGGAAACAAGGCTATGGCAGGCTGCCGACGACCTCCGCGCCAACTCCAGCCTCAGCGCCCAGCAGTACTCCACGCCCGTGCTCGGGCTGATCTTCCTTCGCTATGCCGAGGCACGCTATGTGCAGGCGAAGGCACAGATCGAAGCTGAGGAGGCCGACAGCCGGTTCGGCCCAGATCTGTCTACCGAGGCCTTCCAGGCGCGGGGTGTGATGGCGGTCCCCGACGAGGCGCTTTACACCAACCTGCAGCAACTCCCCGAAGGTGCCGATATCGGGCGGGCGCTCAACGATGCCATGAAGGCCATCGAGCGCGAGAACCCCGTCCTCAAGGACGTCCTCCCCAAGACCTACCAGCGCGTTGAGAACAGCACGCTGGCAAGCCTCTTGAAAACAATCTCGTGGATCCCCGTTCATGCCGAGGGCGACGCCTTCGGGCAGATCTATGAGTACTTCCTGGGCAAGTTCGCACTCTCGGAAGGGCGCGGCGGCGGGGAGTTCTTCACGCCCACGAGCATCGTCAAGCTCATCGTGGCGATCATCGAGCCGTTCCGGGGACGCGTGTTCGACCCCGCTTGCGGCTCGGGCGGCATGTTCGTCCAGAGCGCAAAGTTCGTACAGGAGCACGCTGGCAGCCCCGGGGCCGACCTCAGCCTCTACGGGCAGGAGAAAACCTCCGAGACCGTCCGGCTGGCGAAGATGAACCTGGCCGTTCATGGTCTCGAAGGGACGATCCGTGAGGGCAACGCTTATTACGAGGACCTCCACAAGAGCACGTCGCGGTTCGACTTCGTGATGGCGAATCCGCCGTTCAACGTCGACCGGGTGGACAAGGAACGCCTGAAGGACGACCCCCGCTTCCCGCTCGGGATGCCGAGCGTCGACAACGCGAACTACCTGTGGATCCAGCTCTTCGCCAGCAGCCTGAAGGAAGGCGGCCGGGCGGGCTTTGTGATGGCGAACTCAGCCGCCGACGCGCGCGGCTCTGAGCTGGCCATCCGACAGAAGCTGATCAAGGACGGCCTGGTGGATGTGATCGTCTCGGTGGGTCCGAACTTCTTCTACACCGTCACCCTGCCGGTGACGCTCTGGTTCTTCGACAAGGGCAAGCGCGGCACCGAGCGCGAAGACCGCGTCCTCTTCATCAACGCAACGAAGACCTTCCGGCAGATCGACCGGGCGCTTCGCGACTTCACCGAGGACCAGCTCGCCTTCCTCAGCAACATCGTACGACTCTACCGCGGCGAATCACCCGAGGACGTGGAGACGCTCGCCGAAGCAGGCGAGCACCGTCCAGCATGGACCGACGTATTTCCCGACGGCACCTACCGCGACGTGCCGGGGCTGTGCAAAGTAGCCACCCGCGCCGAGATCGAGGCGCAGGGGTGGAGCCTGAACCCCGGCCGCTACGTGGGGCTGGCCGAGCGCGACGAGGAGGAGTTCGACTTCGCCACGCGGCTGGAGGAGCTGAACGAGGAACTAGAGACGCTCAATGTGGAGGCGCGGGCGCTGGAGGAGCAGATCGCGCAGAACGTGGCGGACCTGCTGCAAGCGAGCGAGGTGCAGGCATGATCCTGAGAGACATTTGCACCCGTGTGGACTACGGCTACACCACAAGCGCAACTGAGGAGCCAGTAGGGCCGAAGTTCCTCCGTATCACCGACATCGTCCCTGAGTTGATCGACTGGGACAGCGTTCCCCACTGCGAGATACCAGAGGCGAAGCTGAAGAAGTACCGCCTCCGCGAGGGTGACATCGTAATCGCTCGGACAGGGGCGACGACCGGATACGCCAAATACATCAAGGGCGAACATGACGCTGTGTTCGCTTCCTACTTGGTACGCCTCAGAGTTGCCCCTGAACACGATGCTCGGTTCGTTGGCTACATCGTTGAGTCCCAGGAGTACAAAGACTTCATCACGCTCCACCGAGGAGGGGCAGCGCAGCCGAACGCGAACGCTCAGGTTCTGACTTCATACCCAGTGGATATGCCGCCAGTCGAGATGCAGCGGCGGATCGCGGGGATTCTCTCGGCCTACGACGACCTCATCGAGAACAACACGCGGCGCATCCGGCTGCTGGAGGAGATGGCCCGCGCCCTCTACCGCGAGTGGTTCGTCCACTACCGCTTCCCCGGCCACCAGAACGTGGCGATGGTCGAGCACGATGAGCTGGGGGCGGTGCCGGAGGGGTGGGAGGTACTACCCATCGGCAAGGCAGTAAAGACTACGGGAGGCGGGACGCCCTCAACGAAGAAGCCAGAGTACTGGGAAGGCGGGGAGGTGATCTGGTTCACCCCTTCTGACCTTACAGGCTCGGGGACAATGTTCATCTCGGATTCCGAAAGGCATCCCAATGCTGAAGGGCTTGCAGGTAGCTCTGCAAAGATGTTCCCTGCCTACTCAGTCATGATGACTAGCCGCGCTACTCTTGGAGTGACAGCGATCAATACGGAGCCTGCCTGCGTCAACCAAGGGTTCATCGTCTGCATTCCGAACGAGAGGGTATCGGTTGCCCAGATCTACTTCTGGATCGACGAGAATATAGAGCAGATCCACCAATTAGCGGGTGGCGCCACGTTCAAGGAGATCAGGAAGACCAGCTTTCGAGAACTCCCCATCACGGTTGCCGATGACGATGTGCAACGGCGGTTCAGGTCACAGACAGAACCGCTGCTGGGGTTGATTGAGAACCTCATTCTCAAGAACCACAACCTCCGCCAGACGCGTGACCTGCTGCTGCCGCGGCTCGTCTCCGGCGAGATCCCTGTCGACGCGGCTAAAGAAGAACTGGAGGTAGCGGCATGACCGTTTCGCAAGTGGCTGCCGGCGCGGTGGGCTGGAACTGGCGCTGCGTTTCCATAACGGATACGCAAGTATTTCCGATATCTACTGCAGTTGATATTTTGAAACCCCTAGTTTACCTTTGAGTAAACCAGTGAGCGGTCGCGGACTTTATATTCACCTATTCGAGAAAGGCCAAGCGGCGAATCTCTATGTCGTTCACTTTGCAGACAGAGAGCAAAACGAACTTGAGGCCTTCTTCCTTCGCGAGAACGGTCTATGTTCTGCGAATGAGCGTCGCAGATGCCTCGATGGCGCTAGGGGCTGCCGGAAATACTGTCGACGGCAGGAATATCGGGACCGGCTGCTCCAACTCCTTGACATCTCCACCAGTGAGGCAGGCTTCAGGCCCGAGTTTTTCAGACCGTTCGATAAATACCGCTTTCCTACTTGCGCTCTCCAGGCAGGCCCTTATCGCCTATTCGGAATGCGGTTTGACACCGACCTTTTCATTGCCGGCAGCGGCGGCATCAAGCTCTCGCGTCGAGTCCAAGACGACCCCGTACTGGATACGGCCCTCAAAGATCTGACAATCGCGGCACAGTGGTTGCGCAACCGTATGAAACGCCGCGGGATGGATCATCCGCCGCGTGACGAACGAGGTCTGCTTCACTTACCGATTGGTTTAATAGATCAACCCTTTTTGCCCGATGGCACTATCTAAGCTCTTGTCCGACACACCGGCGTGGTTACGTCTCTTCAACCGCGAGTACCAGATCAAGACGGTAATGCGGATGAACGACCTTCTGAGTCAGAACAAGCTATCTCAGAAGGAGGTGGGGGAGCGCACGGGATGGAGTAAAGGGTACGTAAGCCGGCTTCTCTCAGGGCGCGGGAATCTCACGCTTCAGACAATAGCTAAGTTTGAGACGGCTGTCGGAGGACGGGTGCTACGGGTTGAGGATGTTCCACTGGAGCAAGTCGCCCCGCCTACATCGATTCGTTGGAAGGCGGTGCAGACAGCGGACCTGGCCGAACAAGCACTTGTCTCACCAACCATCTCGGTACCCGACCTGCGTATGGCGGCACGGTCTGTTGGTTCGAGTGATTTAGCGGAGTCTACCGATGCCTGAATCCAAACCGGTGCACTTCGGCCTTGTAGCGATTCATATTCAGCACTTCGAGGAAATTACAAGAAGGCTCCCGACGACTGACCGGAAGGAAGCCTCACTCACGTACGTGCCACAGTTCGGTCTGGGTTTTGACGAGGCGGCTCAGCGGATCAGAATCGGGATACGCATGGATGTATACCTCAGCAATGCTGAGGCAGATACCCCTTCAGATGAGTTTGCGGAAGTGGAGACACCCGATGAAGCGCATCGCGTCGCTCGTATTGAGGTTGGCTGCGACTTCCACCTTGAATCTCTCGATGATGTGCGTGATGAACATCGATCCGTTTGTGTGCCCCGTCTGTTTCTTGCTCATCTCATCGGGTTGAGTCTTTCTGCCGTGCGGGGGGCGTTAGCAGGGCGGACGCACCACCCTATCTTTCAACGCGCGCCGCTTCCCATCCAGAGCCCGAGGGATTTCATAGACCAACTTGTCGATACGAGCGAAGTCGACTGGATCGAGTCCACGCCGGCAAAGTCCTAGTGACTAATGATCGACCTCGACTATTCCGAAGACGCCCTCGTCGAGCGGCCGGCCATCGCGCTCCTTGAGACGCTCGGCTGGTCGGCGGTCAATGCGTATAACGAGACCTTCGGCCCCGAGGGCACGCTCGGCAGAGACAACCGCGGCGAGGTGGTACTGCGCTACCGCCTCGACAAAGCGCTGCGCCGGCTCAACCCCGATGCCAGTGAAGAAGCCATCGGTCTGGCGTTCGACGAACTCACGCGCGACCGGACGACCCTCTCTCTGGTCCAGGCCAACCGCGAGGTGCACGCCCTCCTGAAAGACGGCGTCAAGGTCACCTACCACGACGACGACGAAGGCGACATCACCGAAGTCATCCGCGCCATCGAATGGGATCCGGAGCGAATCGCCAACAATGACTTCCTGCTCGTAAGCCAGCTATGGGTTGCGGGCGAACTCTACACCCGGCGAACCGATCTGGTAGGCTTCGTCAACGGCCTGCCGCTGCTCTTCATCGAACTAAAAGCTTCCCACCGCGCGCTTCGAGACGCCTATCGGAAGAACCTGCGGGACTACAAGGACACCATCCCCCACCTCTTCCACTACAACGGCCTCATCGTGCTCTCCAACGGGCGTGACACCCGCGTGGGCAGCCTAACCGCCGGGTGGGAGCACTTCAGCGAGTGGAAGCGCATCGAGAGCGAGGAGGAAGAGGGTGTCATCTCTCTGGAGCGGGCGCTCCGCGGCGTGGCCGAGCCGGTTCGCTTCCTCGACCTCATCGAGCACTTCGTCCTGTTCCAGGATGTGCAGGGCGGCGTCATCAAGATCGTCGCCAAGAATCACCAGGTGCTCGGCGTCAACAACGCCATCGAGGCCGTCCGCAGCATCCGCGACAATCACGGTAGGCTGGGAGTCTTCTGGCACACGCAGGGTAGCGGCAAGAGCTTCTCGATGGTGTTCTTCTCGCAGAAGGTGCTGCGGAGCATGCCCGGCAACTGGTCCTTCGTCGTCATAACGGACCGGACTGACCTCGACGACCAGATCCATAAGACGTTCGTCTCCACGGGCGCGCTGTCGAGTGAGGAAGAGGCGCAGGCCGGCAGCAGCGTACATTTGCGGCGGCTGTTGAGCGAAGATCACCGCTACGTGTTCACGCTGATTCAGAAATTCCAGACGGCGGATGGATCGCCGTACCCGGTCCTCTCGGAACGGAACGACGTGATCGTGATGGTGGACGAGGCCCACCGGACACAGTACGACACGCTGGCGCAGAACATGCGTCAGGCACTCCCCAACGCCGCCTTCATTGCCTTCACCGGCACGCCGTTGCTGGCCGGAGAGGAGAGGACGCGTGAAGTGTTTGGCCAGTACGTGAGCGTGTACAACTTCCGCCAGTCAATCGAGGACCGGGCTACGGTGCCACTCTACTACGAGAACCGGATCCCCGAGCTGCAGCTACAGAATGAGAACCTCAACGAAGACATTCTGCAGGTAGTCGACGATGCGGGGCTTGACGATGATCAGGAACGCAAGCTGGAGCGGCTGATCGGCCGGCAATACCACCTCATCACCCGGGACGACCGGCTAGACCGCATCGCCGAAGACATCGTGCAGCACTTCCTGGGGCGCGGCTACCAGGGCAAGGCGATGGCGGTCTCCATCGACAAGGCCACGGCCGTCAAGATGCACGAGAAGGTGCGCCGGGCCTGGGATGCCGAGACCGAGCGCGTACGTAGGGAACTGGCGCTATCCCAGGTGAATGACCCGGCAGAAGAAGCCTTGCAGAAACGCCTGTCATACCTGGAGGAGACCGACATGGCCGTCGTCGTCTCGCAGTCTCAGGGAGAGGTGGCCGATATGGCCGAGCGAGGAATCGATATCCGCCCCCATCGCCGCCGCATGATGGAGGAGGATCTCAAGACGAGGTTCAAGAAGCCAGAAGACCCGCTACGCATCGTGTTTGTGTGCGCCATGTGGATGACGGGTTTCGACGTACCAAACTGCTCCACGATCTATCTCGACAAGCCGCTGCGCAACCACACGCTTATGCAGACGATCGCGCGCGCCAATCGGGTATACCCTGATAAGCAGAGCGGGCTGATCGTGGACTACATCGGCGTCTTCCGTAATCTTCAGGAAGCCCTTGCCCTCTATGGAAGTGGCACCGGCGACGGTACCGAGGATGGCGACACGCCGGTGCAGGGTAAGTCTGAACTGATCGAGGAGTTGGCCGAGGCAATCCGAGAGGCGCAGGAGTTTCTGACCGAGCACGGGGTCGACCACGAGGCCATCCGATCGGCACAGGGCTTCGACCGCGTCGGGATGTTAGAGCGGGCCGTCGATGTACTCGTGGCAACGGACGAAACGAAGGAGGCGTTCTTAAATCACTCGCGCACGGTGGACACGCTGTTCAAAGCCATCCTCCCCGATCCGGCAGCAGCCGCGTTCGGGCCGATGCGCAAGCTACTCGTCGTGCTGGCCGAAGGCATTCGGCAGCTCCGCGGCTATGTCGACGTGTCGGACGTGTTGGCCGCCATCGAGAAGGTGCTCGACCATTCGATCACCGCCGAAGGATACGTCATCGCCGAGCCGGGCGCCCTGCCCACAGCGTCGGCAACGGACGGGGTTGCATCGTATGGTGCCCACGGCCGCGTCGACCTCAGTAAGTTCGATTTTGACCGACTCCGCGAGGAGTTCGTAGATGGACGCAGGCATATCCAGATGGAGCGGTTGAAGGCGCGCGTGCATCGAAAGCTACAGCAGATGGTCCGCCGCAATAAATCTCGCCTCGACTACCTCGAGCGCTTTCAGGCGCTTATCGAAGACTACAACATGGGGTCCCAGAACGTCGAGGCGTTCTTCCAGCAGATGCTGGAGTTTATGCGTGAGCTCGACATCGAAGAATCACGACCTGAGCGGGAAGGGCTGACTGAAGAAGAACTCGCCGTCTTTGACATCCTCCATCCGGATGAAACGACGCTACCAGAAGGAGAGCGAAGAATAGTGAAAGATACCGCTCAACAGGTGCTTGCCGACGTTAAGCCGATGCTCGTGCTCGACTGGCGCAATAAGCAGCAAGCGCGAGCGGGGGTGCGGCTTGCAATCCGCCGCGCGCTAAACAGGCTACCGCAGAGCTTCAGCCGGGACGATTTCACGGATGCCTACGATGCGCTTTACCAGCACGTGTATGAGGCATATCCGAATATGTCGAAGAGCGTCTATGAGACAGCCGGCCCGGGTGTTCGGAGTTAATCGGCATCATCGTGCGGCTCCGCTCCACGATGAAGAGTAGCTCGGAGACGCAACCTTCGCAACAGGAACTACCTTCAGTGCCGCCTCCGTATGAGCGACTTGTTATGTAGCCCTCCGGTTCTTTTTGATTTAAGCACCGACCGGGGAGGGACGGCTGTCCCCAGCCGCCCGGTCATAACACCGGCGATAAATCTGTGTACGCGTGGGGACCTCCTGCGTCACGCCGTTGCATGCAACGGCGCTACAGGGCGGTGGGATCGTCGAAATTGCATCGCCCCAGACACAGCAACGCCCCGGGCGGTGAGCCACCCGAGGCGTTGTTGGTGAAG
>CAZKDQ010000113.1:0-9128 GCA_964551345.1 uncultured Rhodothermales bacterium | reverse complement strand
CGCCTCGAGAGCGGGCAGATTGGCATGGATGTCTGAGATGAGAGCGAGGCGCATGGGAGGCAAAAAACAATATACTGAGTTAAGACGAGGGCCTATAACGAATTCGACCAGAGCCGCGACAATTTCGCTCATAAATGTTATTGTAAGCAGTGCGTCATGCCGTTTGTCATTATCGGGTTCACGGCGGCAAGAGATTTTTTACCAATTACGAGGGTGTGAAGCCGGACCGCAGAGGGTGATTGATATTGTCCCTCGATCTTCTTCCGGATTCCTATGCAGAAACCCCCGGCTCGGCTAGGTGGACCACAAATTTGGCGCCTCCAAAAACTTCTGGACTGGCTGCGTCGAGAGGACATGCTTACTTCCCGGCTTGCGGCCGATGAGTTTGAGGTGTCCAGGCGAACGATAGCCTCTGACATTGAAATGCTCAGACAACTCGGCGTACCCGTGGAGTACGATCCCTCCCGGTTTACATACTATCTCTCAGAACCGTTCGAGAACCTTCCTCTCAACATCCTCACCAGCGCCGATCTTGCCGCCTTGCTCGTGGCGCGCCACGCACTCGAGGCTCTCGGCGACGGGCCAGATGCTGTGCTTCTCGCCGAGGTCGCCGATCGCCTCGCAGCGCACCTTCCGGAGGAACTGGTGGATGGAGGCACTAACGCTACCGAGCACATTCACATCGACACCGGCGCGCGAGGTCGTCTCGTGGATGGTCACCTCGAACGGATTCGCAATGCGACCTCGAATCAGCAACTGCTGACGATCCGGTACTACTCCGCTTCCCGTGACGTGGAGGAGAAACGCATAGTCGAACCTCTCTCCGTCCTTCACAGAGAAAATAGCTGGTACTTGATCGCATGGTGCCGACTCCGAAACGGTTATCGCGATTTCCGAATCGACCGAATCCGCTCTCTGCGGCTCGAAGAAGAGATTTTTGCCCGAAGGAAGGACTTCGACATCGAGAGCTACCTCGCGGACGCATTCGGCATGCATCGAGGCGAGCGGCGTTATGCCGTGCGGATTCGCTTCAGTCCATACCAATCGCGCTGGATACGGGAGAAGGTGTGGCACGAATCCGAGCTGAAGCTCCAGCGGCCGGACGGCGGCATTGACCTGCTTCTCCATACGGCGGGGCTCACTGACCTCGCTCGTTGGGTGATGCAATATGGAGCAGAAGCCGAGGTGATTAGCCCTCCGGTACTCCGACGCCGCGTGGCGACTGAGGTACGCCGGATGGCAGAGTTGTACGCGGACACACCAGCACTTCATTCTGAGGAAGGATAATGCCTGGAGAAAGCAGCCTCGGCGAACGGGGCAAAGTGAACACGTTACACGATCTGATCGGCCACTCGGCGAATCCACCTTCGCAACTTAATGAGCAGTCATTGCATGATCATATGGTCGGCGTCGCACGTCGTGCCGCCGAGTTCACGGATGTCTTTGGCTCGGCCTCCTTTGGCGAATGGCTCGGATGGTGGCATGACGGCGGGAAAGTGGCGGAAGACGTCCAGGGTTACCTACGGGGCGAGACGGACTGGCAACGGGGTCCAGATCATTCCAGCGTCGGTATGCTGGAGGCATGGGAGAAAGCACCCTACCTCGCGAACATCGTTGCCGGCCACCACAGTGGCCTGAGCGACGCTGTTGATCTAAAGGAGCGGGTCGTGAAAAAGCACGAAGAGGTGCGAGTAACAGAAGCCTGGCGCTTAGCTGCCGAATTACTGGAGCGCAAGGTTGAGACGCCTTCTAGTGCACAGGTACCAAGCTTCTTGCGTCGAGGTGATGAGAAAACACAGAGGCGCCGCATATCCTTCTGGCAGCGCATGCTGCACAGTGCGCTGATAGATGCGGACCGCCTCGATGCTGCGGCGCATGGACATCCTGATATTGCACGTCTCGAGAAGGTTGAACCTCCGTCTTTGGTCGCGCTGCGTGACATTCTGGAAATCAATCAAGAAGCCCTCATCCGCAAATCCAGGAGTACACCGGTCAACCGCGTCCGCGAGGAGGTCTACCGCGCCTGCATTGACAAGGCTGAACTTGCTCCAGGTTACTTTTCACTTACCGTGCCGACCGGAGGAGGTAAGACACGATCAGTGCTCGTGTTCTCTCTACGACATGCTGTAAAGCACAAACAGCGCCGCGTCGTAATGGTCTTGCCATACACGAGTATCATCGAGCAAAACGCGGCCGTCTATCGCGACATCCTCGGCCCTGAGGCCGTGCTCGAACATCACAGCGCCGTTCATCAGCGTGATCCGAACGACGGAGAGGAGTGGGATGAAGACACCGAGAGAAAGACTACACTCGCTGCAGAAAACTGGGATGCTTCCGTCATTGTGACCACGACGGTCCAATTCTTTGAAAGCCTGTTCGCCGCAAAGAACAGTCGCCTCCGTAAGCTGCACCGACTCGCGCGGAGCGTTATCGTGCTGGATGAGGCACAGACGCTGCCGCCGGAGCTGCTTGTGCCGACGCTGGAAGTGCTCCGCTTCCTCGTGGAGGATTACGGGTGCACGATCGTGTTCTGTACAGCTACGCAGCCCGCCTTTCGCGCCTCTTATGGAGATCCTTATACGACCCGCTTTGATGGCTTCCCTATAACTGAAATTATTCCTGATCCACCGAAATTATACAGCCAACTTCGCCGGGTTACCTACGAAGTAAAGACAGAAGAACCGTGGTCTTGGGAACGGGTAGCGGCGGAGATGCAATCGGAATCGCAGTCGCTCGCCATCGTGAATGCTGTTGACGATGCGCAGGATCTTTTTGACATACTTGACCACCCTCACGCCTTTCACCTGTCCACGCGGTTGTGCCCAGCCCACCGGCGCCGCGTGCTGGACGAGGTTATTCGCCGTCTGCGCGCTGGACAGCCCGTTTATCTTGTTGCGACACAGGTCGTCGAGGCGGGGGTGGACATAAGCTTCCCGCTCGTCCTTAGGGCACTTGGTCCCCTCGACAGCATCATTCAGGCCGGCGGCCGATGCAACCGCGAAGGCGAGGTGAAGGGCTACGGGCGCGTCATCGTCTTTAAGCCGGAAGATGGGAAGATGCCACCAGGTGCCTATCAAGCGGGCACCGATCAAACCCTCGCCCTACTGAAACAGTACCAAGACGGGTTCGCGGATCGATTGCACTCGCCCGATTTGCCGAGCGAGTATTTCCAGCGCCTGTATGGTACCCAGAACCTCGATAAACACAACATTCGACGGACCGAAGAGGATGGGCAGTTCAGGGAGACATCTCGCCGTTATCGTTTCATCGAAGAGACTATAGGGGTTGTGGTCCCCTATACCCTGGAACATGAGCAGGCCACCCTTCTGAAGCCTGAGGCTGTACTAAGCCGAATCGTTGCGCGAGGGACGGCATTCCGAGATGACTGGCGTGAGCTCCAGCCCTTCACAGTGAACCTACGGCGCCGGCTTCATAAGCAAGCGGTGGACAAGGGACTGTGTGTCGAGATAGTGCCGGGAGTGTGGCGATGGTGCGGTGCATATGACGGTCAACTTCAGGGCCGTGGTCTGGATTGGAAGGCCGCCGCTGATGACTACCTTATTTACTGATATAGAGGGCTCCTTCTTCTCAATTATACTGCTGTTTTGTAATGATCTAACGTTATGGATACTCAATTTACACCCCTGCGCCTCAAAGTCTGGGGCGACTTCGCCTGCTTTACAAGACCTGAGATGAAGGTGGAACGCGTGTCATACGACGTTATGACCCCCTCCGCCGCTCGTGGCATCCTCGAAGCGATCTACTGGAAGCCTCAGTTCCAGTGGCGCGTCCAGCGCATCCACGTCCTCCGGCCCATTCGCCGCTTCTCCATCCTCCGCACGGAGGTCAAGAGCAAGGCTGTCGTTAGCAGCGCGCAACGGGGCGACCGCTACTTCGTCAATGACGACCACACGCAGCGCCACACGCTCGCGCTCCGAAACGTGGCCTACGTCATCGAGGCGGACGTGCACCTGCACCCGAAGTATGCAGGCGACGCGAACAACAACATCGTCAAGCACCGGGACCAGTTCCGCCGCCGCGTGGCGCGAGGTCAGAGCTTTCACCGGCCGTACCTCGGCTGCCGCGAGTTCATCGCGTACTTCGGCGACACCGATGGGAGCGAAGTGCCGCCCGCCGAAATCGCCGGCCGAGAGGAGCCGCTGGGGCGAATGCTGTTTGATATCGACTACATCGGTCAAGGCAGGAGGCGAGGCGAGGGCACCCCGCGCTTCTTCCAAGCTGCCCTCGACGACGGTATTCTCCACGTCCCTGGCCACCTCTACGACGAGTTGCAGCTATGATCCTCGAACGCCTCCTCGATTTCCACGATACGCAGGACACGATCATCCCAGCCGTGCTCAAGGCGCAGAGTGTCCGCTGGATGCTCGACCTCGATGAGGACGGTCGCTTCCTCGGCCTTAGCGAGACCGGCACGAAAAAGTCCGACCAGAAGGAACTGGTTGCGCCCTACGCTTCTCGTTCCGGAAGCAAGCCGCCGCCATACCTCCTTGTTGACAAGCCGGATTACGTGCTTGGCCACCTCGCTGAATCCGATACGCTCATGGCTGCAAAGCGTGAGACGGAGCAAGCGAAGGCCGACGACCGCCATGCTGAGTACGTTGCGCTGGCGCATTCGTGTGCAGCCGCCGTGGACCACCCTGCGCTACACGCGTTTGAACGGTTTCTGCACGAGGGGATCGAGGAGGCACGCGCAGAAGCGGAAAAGCTGTCAGTACGCAAGAAGGCGCCGATGAAGAAAGGTGATCTCATTGCCCCTCGTGTGGAGCAACAGGTCTTGTCGGATCTGCCGGCGGTGCGCCAGTTCTGGGCAGAGTTGCAGGACGAAGCGGCCAACGAGAGGAGCAGCCTCACAGCCGAATGCCTCGTAACCGGCAAGATGGCCCCCATTGCACGGACACATCCGGTCGAACTGCTGGTCGGGCCGAGTCGGGTGGGGCTGGTGTCGGCGAACGAGAATGCCTTCCTCTCCTTCGGCCTCCAGCAATCGGAGATCGCGCCAATGAGTTTCACGGCCGCGCGAAAGTACGGCGAGGCGCTGCGGCACCTCCTTCTGGAAGAGCGCCACCACCTCCGCGTTGGCGACGTGACGTGGGTGTATTGGACGCGCGAGACGACGAAGACGGACCCGCTTTTCGCCATTAAGACGGCAGACCCGGACCAAGTCGAGAAGCTGTTGGAAGCGCCGCGGACCGGCCAGCCTCGCAGGGCCGTCGACGTCAATGACTTCTACGCCCTCGCCGTCTCGGCCAACACGTCGCGCATGGTCGTCCGCTCGTGGGTGACGACGACGCTGACCGAGGTTCAAGCCAACATCGGCCGCTACTTCGAGCACATGCGGCTCCTCGACTGGGACGGCCAGCCGCGCTATCACAAATACACGGCGCTAGCCGGTTCCCTCGTGCGTGACTTTAAGGACCTCTCGGACTCGGTCGCGCCCGCCCTATTGAACACCGCGCTGTGGGGCCGCCCGCTTCCGCGTTCCCTCCTGTATGGCGCCGTCCAGCGAGCTCGCGCCGAACGAGAGAACATCGTCACGCATCCTCGCGCAGCCCTCATCAAGCTCGTCATGCTGTCTAGCCCATCCATAGCTGAGAGGTACTCGATGTCCGACCAACTCAACCCCGACCACCCGCACCCGGCTTATCACTGTGGGCGCCTCCTGGCGCTACTCGACAATATTCAGGCGGAAGCCGTCGGTGCTCGAGCTACGCTCGTGGACCGCTACTACGGCGCGGCCTCGGCGACGCCGGCTTCCATCTTTGGCGTGCTCATGCGCAACGTGCAGAACCACCTCGGCAAGCTGCGCAAGGAGAAAGGCGGTCTCGCCTACTACTTCGACCAGGAGATCGCCGGCATTGTACATCACCTCAATACCTCCGGCGGCTTCCCGCGTACGCTCACACTCGAAGAGCAAGGCGTCTTTGCCCTCGGCTTCTACCAGGAGCGCAACCGACCGAAGAAGGCCGCAAAAGCAATTGCTGCGCCTGCCGGTGCCTGAGCGAAGCACTTTCCTCCACTGATCTTCCATCAAGTCCAGAACGAGATCCAACCATGAGCACACCTCATCTCGATCCTTCAAAGCGCCACGATTTCGTCTTCATATTCGACGTCCAGGACGGCAACCCCAACGGCGATCCCGACGCCGGCAACCTCCCCCGCGTCGACCCCGAGACGATGCAGGGCCTCGTCACCGACGTGGCGGTAAAGCGGAAGATCCGCAACTACGTCGCCGCCGCTACAGAGTCCGATGAGAGCGGGCGGAATCAGATTTACGTCGAGTACCGGGGCATCCTCAACAACCAGCACCAGCGGGCATACGATGCCGAAGGACTAACGTCGAAAGGGAGTAAAGAAAAACGAGAGACAATCGACAAGGCCCGAGCATGGATGTGCTCACACTTCTATGACGTGCGAACCTTTGGCGCGGTAATGACGACCGGCGTGAACGCCGGACAGGTTCGAGGCCCGATGCAACTCACGTTCGCTCGTTCTATCGACCCGATCATTCCGATGGACGTGTCAATCACCAGGGTCGCTGTCACACGTCCGGAGGATGCGGTGAAGTTTGTAGAAGGCGACGACGGCAAGGAAGAAGGCAAGGGGAAGGAGACGGAGATGGGGCGGAAGGCGATCGTGCCCTACGCGCTCTATCGCGGATACGGCTTTTACAACCCATCGCTGGCTAAACAGACCGGCTTTGATGCGAACGACCTCGCCCTCTTCTGGCAAGCGCTTCAGATGAGCTGGGACCTCGATCGATCTGCTTCGCGCGGAATGATGGCATTACGCGGCCTATACGTCTTCAGCCATGATCACCCGCTCGGGAATGCTCCCGCTCACACACTGTTCGACAGGATCTCATTCGACGAGAAGAACGGTGCTGTGCCACGATCATTCGGACACTACCAGGACCGAATCGCTGTCAATGAAGTCGGATTGCCCGACGGTGTCACATTGACACGACTGATCGGCTGATAGTGCTAAGGCGCATCATTTCCGTGGTACGATGATAGATCCTGACGACGCCGTACCCATCTCGGCTCTCCAGCATTTCGTGTACTGCCAGCGTCAGTGCGCGCTGATCCACGTCGAGCAGGTTTGGTCGGAGAACGTGTTTACGCTACGAGGCCGCAGGGCGCACGAACGAGTCGACACGCCAGGACATCGAACGCGTAGCGATGAGCGATTCGTCCGCGCGCTCGATATATGGAATTACAAGCTGGGGATCGTTGGCCGTGCGGATGTCGTCATCTTTAGGCGGAACGAACCTCCGTATCCTATTGAGCACAAGGTAGGAGCCAAGAAGAAATTCCGGGCAAATGAAATTCAACTCTGTGCTCAAGTTTTATGCCTTGAGGAGATGTTCCAGTGTTCAATCAAAGAGGGGGCGCTGTTTTATGGTAAAAGCCGTCGTAGAAGAGCAGTGGAAATGTCTGATGATCTTAGATCAGAGACGCTCGAAACAATCAAGCAAACGAGAGAGCTTATATCACAGCGTCTTCTTCCGGAACCGGTGGCAGACTCGCGATGCCGTCATTGTTCTCTTGTAGAGGCATGTATGCCCTACGCGTCACGACGTCTTTCACGGTTGGATGCCACATGACCCGGCAGCTACTTAATACGCTTTTCGTTCAGACACAGGGCACGTATTTGCGCCTCAAGCAGAATACCGTCTGTGTCGAATCCGAGGGTACGACAGTGCTCCGCGTTCCTCTCCACCACCTCGGAGGGCTGGTATTATTCGGAAACGTGCTGATCAGCCCATTCCTGCTACATCGATGTGCCCAAGATCGGCGGCAGGTGGCATGGTACAGTATGAACGGTCGATTTCAGGCACGTTTACATGGTCCTGTATCAGGTAATGTATTGCTTCGACAGGCACAACATGAGATCCGTGGGGACGTTCAGCGTTCACTCGACCTTGCCACTGCCTTCGTCACCGGAAAGCTGCGAAATTCACGTCAGGTACTGCTAAGGGCACTTCGCGAAAACAAGGGTCCGCCGAAGCGGGGAAAATCGGCAGTTAAGACGATTGATGCCGCGCTCGAAGCGCTTGCTGACACGGATAGTATCGAGACGCTTCGGGGCGTCGAAGGTCATGTCGCCGCCGTGTATTTCCGCGCGTTCCCAAGTCTGATCCGCGTATCCGAACTTCGCTTCGATGGCCGGACTAAGCGCCCCCCACGGGACCCTGTCAATGCGCTCCTTTCCTTTGTGTACTCGCTCGTGAGGATCGATTGCGAGTCGGCTTTGGAGGGCGTTGGACTGGATCCGCAAGTGGGATTTTTACATGTGGAACGACCTGGCCGGCCGGCGCTTGCACTTGATCTCATGGAGGAGTTTCGCTCATGGTGGGCTGATCGCCTCGTCCTCAGTCTGATCAACAGGCGACAGTTGCAGCTGGCCGATTTCGAAGTGCAGCCGGGAGGGGCTGTACGTCTGACTGACGGCGCCAGACGTACGCTTCTATCTGCATATCAGAAGCGTAAGCAGGAGGAAGTAAAACACCCCCTCTTCGAGGAAACGCTTCCAATCGGTTTGCTTCCGTACGTACAAGCGCGACTGCTCGCTCGCTATCTGCGCGGTGACCTTGACCGTTACGTCGCCTTTACGCCGAGGTGACCAGTGAGATCTCCGGCACCATATGCTCGCCGATACGATTTGCTCGTCGCCTACGATGTCGACACAACTTCAAGAGAAGGACGTCGCCGCTTACGACGCGTAGCGAAAATCTGCGAGGGATTTGGCCAGCGAGTGCAGTTCTCGGTGTTTGAATGCCGTGTCACCGAGGAACAGATGGAGGATTTCCAGCACAGTTTGACGGAGACGATGGATGCAAGGCAGGATAGTCTGCGCATGTATCGCCTGCACGGCGGAAGAGAGGGTTTTCTATTTACTTACGGTCGCGATACTTATCGTGACTTTGAGGACCCATTGATTATATGAACCCGCGAACGTCAAGCAAGCCTATTAACACCGGGAGGTTCGCGATTGCGGATCGACGTCTGCTCACGATTCTCGCGGAATCGTGGTGTGACAGATGCCGATGCACGTCGGGCGACATCGAATTTTCTTCGACAAATTCCGACTCATTTTCGAAATTATCG
>CAZKDQ010000112.1:2664-9559 GCA_964551345.1 uncultured Rhodothermales bacterium | reverse complement strand
CTCGGCGAGGACCACGCTCCGTTCAGCCTCGATCTCTTCGGCACCCGCGAGGTGACGTACCGAACATCATAGATGCCGCGCATCCGGCGCTTCATCTTCATTCGACAATAACAAGGAGGATACAGCAATGGCAGACTATTCCGAACAATACGACTACATCGTGGTGGGCGCAGGGACGTCCGGCGCGATCGTCGCCACGAGGCTGACAGAGGATCCGAACACTACGGTCCTGCTCCTGGAAGCCGGCCCCGAAGACAGGAGCTACTGGTCGCGCATTCCGCTCGGCTTCGCCAAGATCATCTTCAACGAGAAGTACATGTGGCGTAATCACGTCACCGAGCCCGAGCCGCACCTCCACAACCGCTCTTTCCCACTTCCGCACGGCAAGCTCATCGGTGGATCGAGCGCCATCAACGGCCTCGTTCACGTGCGCGGACCCCGATCCGACGTGGATACCTGGGAAAAGATGGGCGCTGAGGGTTGGGGATTCGACAGCGTGCTGCCCTACTTCAAGAAGTACGAAACCTATGAGGGCGGTGATGATCACTATCACGGTCGGAACGGCCCCATCGGGATCGAGCCTGCGAGATGGCCGAATCCGCTTGCTGATGCTTTCATCGATGCGGCCGTGCGGACTCTGGGCATCCCGCGGAACAGGGATTTCAACGGCGAGAGCGTCGAAGGCGCCGGCTACTGGGATCTGACGACGCACAGAGGCCACAGGACATCAACCTCGCGGACGTACATCAAGCCCAACCGCGGCCGTCCGAATTTCCACATTTCGCCGAAGTCCTTCGTGACGAAGGTCAACTTTGACGGTCGTGAGGCCAGCGGCGTGACCTTCGAGCGAGACGGGCAGACGCATCGGGTGCGAGCAACGCGGGAGGTAATCCTCTGCGCCGGTGCTCTTCAGTCGTCACAGCTTCTCCAGCTTTCAGGCGTGGGCCCCGGCGCGCTGCTGCAGAAGATCGGCGTGGAGGTTGTTCATGATTCGCCGGGAGTCGGAGAGAACCTCGCGGATCACATGCAGGCGGGTCGGAAGTACTTCACCTCGAGCCCGTACACCTTCAACAACAAGGTCGGAAACATATTCAAGCAGGCTTATGAGGGGATCAAATTCTACCTCGGGCCAGGCCGTGAGGGGCCCCTCACGATCGGTGCGGCAATCGGAGGCGCGTTCTTCCGCACGCGGCCGGAACTTGAATGGCCGAACGTGCAGCTCCACCTCCTTCCGTTCATGCCCGGCCCCAAGGGGTATGACCTGGCAAAGGAGTCGGGTTTTCGAATCGCGATGTACCAGAGCATCCCCAAGAGCCGCGGTCACCTGCGCATCAACTCGCGCGACCCGCGAGCGAACCCCGAGATCCTCTTCAATCACCTCGCTGAGGAAGATGACGTGCAGACCATTCTTACCGCGATGAAGATGGCCAAGAAGATCGCGGAGGCCATGCCGAAGGACCTGAACATCCGAGAGGTCGGCCCGGGGAAGGAGGGAGATACCGACGAAGGGCTTCTCGCTTACATTCGCGAAAACGGAGATACTTCCTTCCACTTCTGCGGCACCGCGCGTATGGGGACGGACGACAAGGCCGTGGTGGATCCGCAGCTTCGCGTGCGCGGCGTGGGCAAGCTTCGGGTGATTGACGCCTCGGTGATGCCGACGCCTTCGTCGGGTAACATTCAGCCTGTGGTGCACATGATCGGGGAGAGGGGGGCGGACCTTGTCAAGGCCGGGTGAGGATGCATAGCGATATGAGCCATGAGTGACGACCGCCATCCAGACGGAACAGAGTCTGCCTCTGAACCGGATGCGCCCGAGGTCGACCAGCCCGGCCTCGGTGCGCTACGTGCGGCGGTGGCCACCATGGCGAAGCGCACGCGGCCGGGGAAGGACACGAAGCGCGATGCCGTCGCGGGGCTCAACGTTGCGATCGCCAACGTGCCGGATGGGCTGGCGAACGGCCTGCTGGTTGGCGTGAATCCTGTCTACGGCCTGTACGCCACGATGGTGGGCCCGGCGGCGGGCGGCCTCGTCTCGAGCACGCAGCGCATGGTGATCACGACCACCGCGGCGGCGTCGCTAACGGCAGGGCAGGCACTCTCGAATCTTCCGCCGGCCGCACGTGAGGAAGCCCTCTTCATCATGGTGGTGATGGTGGGCATCTTCCAGCTGACGGCCGGCGCTCTGAACCTGGGGCGGTTGACGCGCTTCGTGTCGTACTCCGTCACGACGGGGTTCCTCACCGGCATCGCCGTGCTCCTCGTGCTCAGCCAGTTGCCGACGATCACCGGCGTCGCGGCCTCCGGCGCCAACCGCGTCACCCAGACACTCGACCTGCTGGTCAACGCCGGCCAGATCGTGCCGTGGTCGCTGGCATTGGCCGTGCTCACGCTCGCGCTGGCCGTAGGGCTTCCAAAAACACCACTAGCGAACGCGGGGCGTCTGCTCGCCGTCGTCATCCCGTCTGTGATACTGGTGGTATTTGGGCTGGAGGGCGTGGAGATCGTTGAGGACGTCGGCGAAATTCCGGATCGAGTACCGATGCCGACGGTGCCCGCTCTGGCAGCAACATTCGACGTTCTGACCGGCGCGTTTGCGGTGGCTGTCGTCATTCTGGTGCAGGGTGCGGGCGTGAGCCAGAGCGTGCCCAACCGCGACGGGTCGCGAACGAGCGCGTCTCGCGACTTCATGGCGCAGGGCACGGCGAACGTCGTGTCCGGCCTTTTCCGCGGCCTGCCGGTCGGTGGTTCGATGAGTGCGACGGCCCTGGGCGTGCTTGCAGGAGCACGAACGCGCTGGACGACCATTTTTGCCGGACTCTGGATGGCACTTCTCGTCATTGGTGTGCCGGGAATCGTGTCTTACGTGGCGATGCCTGCTCTTGGCGCGCTGCTGATCGTGGCGGGCGTGAGTAGTGTGGAGCCGGCGGAGATTCGCTCGGTCTGGGACGCCGGGTGGCCGTCAAGACTCGCCGGCGGCGCCACGTTTCTCGCAACGCTTTTCCTTCCGATTCAGGCTGCCGTCGGTATCGGCGTGGTACTTTCGGCGTTGCTCTACCTGAACGAATCCTCAACCGATATCCGGGTCGTGAAACTCGTTCGGAATGACGACGGGCTTATTGAAGAGCGCAGCGCCCCGAAGCAGCTACCCAGCAACGACGTCACGGTGCTCGACGTCTATGGTCACCTCTTCTATGCGGGCGCAAGGACGCTGGAGCAGCTGCTGCCAGATGTCGGGAGAGCCGAGCATCCCGTGGTCGTCCTCCGCCTGCGGGGTCGTACGACGCTCGGTGCAACGCTTGTCGAGGTCCTGACCCGGTACGCCGAGGACCTGCAGCGATGCGGCGGCAGACTCTACCTCAGCGGGATGGGCGCGCACACGTACGCGCAGGCGGAAGCATCAGGGAAGCTACGTCTGAGCGGACCGGTGCGCATCTACGAGGCGAGCTCCGTCATCGGCGAATCCACAACTGCGGCTTATGAGGACGCCGAGGCGTTTCTCATCCGCGTGCAAAATGACAACGACGCGTAGGCACTCGATTCATCCAACAGCCAGATATGCCACATGCTACAGGATCTGTGGGAACTGCTTAACGGCATGCTCGGCCTCGGTCAGGAGGCGAACGATCTCGGGGCGGGGCAGATGGCGATCCGGGCCGTCCTCGTCTACGCATTCACGCTACTGGTCATCCGCCTTGGCAGCAAACGGTTTCTGGGGAAGGCGACGGCATTTGATGTGATTCTCGGCATCGTCGTCGGGTCCGTGATGAGCCGCGGGATCAATGGCTCAGCGGCATTCGGCTCCACGCTCGTCGCAGGATCGGTGCTGGTTGGAATGCACTGGCTCTTCGCCGTGATCGCATATCGCACGAACTGGCTCGGCCCGATCGTGAAGGGGCACCCGGTGCGGCTCGTCGAGGACGGCGAGGTGCAGGATGAGGCGATGCAGGGGTCAAGCATAACGGACAACGACCTCGCGGAGGCGCTTCGACATCAGGGCCTGCCGCCGGATCCGGCGCAGGTCCGCCTCGCCTACCTCGAGCGTGACGGCAGCATCAGTGTCATCCCCCGCGAGCGCGAGCCGCGCGTTCTCGAGGTCGCCGTCGAGGAAGGCGTTCAGACGGTTCGAATCGTGGTTGAATGAGGGAAGGAATCCCTCACGCGGCAAGCCGAGTACATCGCTCGCCATTCTCAGTGTCTTGAGCGAGGAAATCGGGCCGCAGGGATCCGGCAGCTCTTTCAACCGCACCCATTAACGCACCGATCACCTAATCGTGGAGCAGAACCATGCCTGACGCAAACGATCCGACCGGTACGGTCAAACGCATGTTCGCCGCGTTCAGCAAGGGAGATCTCGACGCCCTCATCGAAACCGTACATCCCGAATCGAAATGGACGTACTACGGCGCGAATCCCCACCTGTCTCGAGCGACGTTTTCCGGGCACGACAGCGTGCGGCGGTTCTTCGAAAGAATCCGAGAGCGGCTCAAGATGTCGTCCTTCAATACGGACGAGTTTGTCGAAGAGGGCGATACGGTCGTCATCTTCGGACGTGAAGCGGGAACGATACGTGCGACGGAGGAGCCGTTCCGCAATGCATGGGCGCAGAAATACGTCGTGCGGGACAACCTCATCGTGGAGATGGAGGAGTACAACATCCAGGTCGAGCCGCGTTCATGAGCGAAGTGCACGGCGCATCCTCAGTGGCGAAATCGTCCGATGGCGTCCTCCCATCAGATCGATGGAACTGCGCCGTCGCCGCTACCTAATTGATCCAGAGACTCTTCAGCCGGTTCATCATCCAGCCGCAATGCGGCGATGGTCCTCTCGATAAACTCTGAGGCGATCGTGCCTTGCTTAAGCTCCGCGTCGAGATGTGAAAGCAGTTCGAGACGAATTTCGTCTGTGGTCAGGATCGACGCGGTGGGAAGGTGCCCGTGCTCTTCGAAATAGTCCCGCAGTCGGAGAATATTGTCCTCCCGGAATCGAGGGACGTCGCCGCGCTCGAGCGCATCGATAATCGCAGCGGCATCGCCGTTCATCCTTACAGAGAGGTCTGACACTCGTTCGAAGAACGTAGGTGTGATGGCGCCCGAATCGTCGAGCACTCGCCGATCCACCTGAACAGGACGTCCGATCTGTCGGCACTCGCAGGCGCGTTCAATAACCTTCGCCCGCGCGCGCGCATTAGCTTCATCGATGCTGCTCAGCAGGTGCGGCGCGCCGTGATCCATCAGGGTGCGCAACTGGCCCCACCTGCTGATCCCTTTTGAGAGCAGATCGTGTAGCACGTCCGCATCGTCGAGCAGGTGCCACAGGTGCAGATCATCCGCTGAAACGGACTCAGGATTGATGCCCGGCACACCGAGCCTTCTGCCATAGTCTTCGTAGCTCATGCCGCCGGGAGCGGGCGGTGCGGGCACCTCGACGGCTGCGGCATGAAGCGGATACGCCTGCGAAGCCGCCAGCCCTCGAACCTCTGCAAGGTCGAATCGCTTGTAGTCCATTTGCTCCTGATCCAGCCTTGCCACCCACTTTGCAACCTCATCGTGCTGCGCCGTGCTGTAGATCACCTGCCGTCCCTGTCGCGCAATCTCGATCATCGTGTCGATCATCACGCCGCTTCGCTCGTCATCGCTCGTACCGAGGACCTCATCCACCAGGAGCGGCAACGGCTTCGTCTCGTCCTGCTCGAGGAACGCCAGGCGAACAGCCATCAGAAGCTGGATGCGCTCTCCATCCGATAGCTGATCGAGCGACTGAGCGGGTCCATTGCCGCGCCGTGCGACGAATGCCGGTGGATTGGCCCGGTCGTCCAGCTCAAGACGAAGCGTGCCTCGGGTGAAGCTCACGAAGAGCTCGTTGGCGCGCTTGAAGACAGCGGGCCGCGAGCGGTTCACGGACTCATTGCGAACCCACTCCGTCAGCACATTCGCGGTTAGCGCCTTGCTGTTCTCCTCCCGCGTCGCGTCGAGTTCGTCGAAGGCTTTATCCATCGCCTCCAGTGCATCGGCGAGTTCATGGCCCTTCTTGGCAGCATCGATCCGTTCTTCGACCCGCCCGATCTTGTCGATCAGTTCATCTCGCCGGTTGCTCTTTTCACGGCAGTCTGCGATCTGCCGATCGAGCTCGATAGGATCGATCGCGAGAAGCTCGTCCACGCTGTGCGTCATTGACTTCGCGCTCGCGCCAAGCGAGTCGAGATGATGCTTCAGGATGCTCTTCTGGTCGTTGAGCTTCCGCTCGCATTCGATGAACGTCGGTCGATCATTGAGCCATTGGAGGAGGAGGTGATCCTCGGAGTCTGAGATGCCGATCCGCTCGAAGAGCTTCTTGCGCGCGTCGTCTACCGACGCGATCGCAGGCTGGATGTCGTGCTCGATCTCGCGCCGCGCCGAACTGATCTCTTTCGAGGCATTTACATACATCTCATTCCGATGCGCGAGGTCCGCGATATGCTGCTCTGCCTCGTCCGACGATGCGACAGGAGGATATCCGAACCCGGAAAGAGCGTCGTCGATCTGCTGCCGCAGCATTCGTGCATTCTCGTGAAGGCGCTCCAGCGCAGCCTCAGCGCCGATCAACTGGTTTCTGGCCGCCTGCCAATCATCAATTCGGCCCACGAGCACCGGCAGCCACTCATCGCCGATGTCGAGATGGATTCCCAGCTTCTCGCGAATCGTTATGCTTTCCGAAGCGATGGTATTTTCGTCGGCCTCTAGTATTGCGATCTCTGTATCGAGTTGATGGCGTCGCGCCAGACGCTCGTCTTCGAGGGCGCGCTTGCCGGCGAGATCCATAAGTTGATCGAGCCTCGCACCGACCGTCTCTCGCGTCCATGCGGAAGGGGCGGGGAGAGGCAGCCGGCGGTAGCTGCTCTCGTGGCCGGGTCGCG
>CAZKDQ010000112.1:0-2564 GCA_964551345.1 uncultured Rhodothermales bacterium | reverse complement strand
AGCCAGGCGCGGCGCTCGTCGATGACGGCAGCCTGTCCGCGAATCCGGTGAACCCGGCGTGCGAACGCAGATAAATCTTGGTTCTGAAGCGCCGCAATCTCGGAGAGCTGCTCCTCTGACAGTCCTTCCCCAAGAATCTCAAGCGCGGCATTGACCTCGGCGCGCGCTTCATCGCGACGCCGCTCCTGCTCCGCGATGCGCGTCTCCAACCGGTTGAGCTCTTGCCTGCGTGCCCGGACATCAGCCAGTACCTCGTGCGAAATCTCGCCATCGAGCGAGGCTTTCTCCTGTCGTTCGGTGCCGGCTCCGATTCGTTGTTCTGCATCGCGGCGCCTTTCGATCAACCGTTTGCGGTCGGCCGAAAGCTCGTTCAGGCGCTCCTTCTCGTTGCCGTGCAGCCGCGCGATAGATTCGGGAAAGGCATCGAACTCGCGCTGAAGCTCGTCACATTCATCCTGCAGTGCTGCGTACTCCTTCACCTTTTCAAGCAAGTTCGACTCAAGCTCGGCTTCCTGAGCCAGCTTGAGCTCCTGCCGATAATCGTCGAGCCGCTCGGCCTCAGCCTGCACCTCCTGCTGCTTGCTCCGAGCATTGTCGACCTGGGCGCGCGCTTCATTGACCTGCGCGCGCTCCTTGCTTGCGGACTTCAACCGCGCACGCGCACCAATCGACTGCGCCGCCGCATCGAGGTCATATCCACCTCGACTGGCGTCGGCGACCTTCCGGGCGAAGTTCTCATTATCGTCGATGATGAGGTCGTGAAGGCCGAGGTAATAGCGCTTGCGCCGCTCCGAAGGGCCGAAATCCGGCGTGTTTCCGGCTCGTCCATTTAGATATGCCTCCACATGCCCGGCATCGATGTCAATTCGCCACTCGTCATCCGCATCCAAAACCACCCCGCTGATCGATGGACGCTGCAAATTGCCCGGCCAGAGCAGCTCCAGCGCTGCGGCACACGTCGTGCTCTTGCCGCAGCCGTTGGGGCCGTGGAGGAGGTTGATGCCCGGCGCGAGGTCCTTTAACTCGAATCCCTTGGCGCGATCGATTCCCCGCGCGCGGTCGATCCGGATGTTTCTTATTTGGATGGACTGATCCTTCATGCCGTCTGCTGAACGAGTTTCGTAAGAAGCGCGTGGGCCTGGTCGCGGAGGTATGCGCGCGCCAGATCGTCGTTTATCACGCGCCGCTCCAGCGATGCATAGTGATTGTGACTGTCGATGCTCTCGAGTTCGCGGCCCGTCCTACGAATCAAATCCAGCACATCGGATGGTGGCTCGGGATCGTCTAGCGCAATCAACAGCCGTGCAATCGCGCCCGGTGCTGATCGGACATTCGCATACGATTCGAGATCGATGTCGGGCAGGACCGCAACCTGAACGCGGTTGATCTCGACGATCACATCGTGGACGCGGAGGTCGAAGTCGTCGGCAAGGTTGCGGGTGAGGTCTTCGATGCGGTGCGCGAGCGGCGTCCGTCCGTGCAGGTTCAGTCGGAGGCTGAGATGCCGCAGGTCCGGAGACGCCGCTTCTTCCGCCGAGGCGCGGATCGTGTTGATGATGGTCTGCTCAACGTCCGCTTCCTCATCGATCCCCGACAGATCCACATCCAGATAATCATAACGGACGCTCGAGATCGGCCGTAATTCAGGCCTGCCGATCTGATGATCGGTCTCAAGCAGCCATACACCGTGCGCTCCCTGTTCGCCGAAATCGAGCGCCTGCGGTGAGCCGGGGTAGAGGATCCACCGGTTCGACTGTTCGATCAGTTGGGATTTGTGGATGTGGCCGAGCAGCCAGGCTTGCGCCGAGGCGGCGAAGAGGCGCGACGTGGAGAGCGGTGCGTAACGTGATGCAGAGACGTCCAGGTCGCCATGGATCATCCCGAGCGTCGGTGTTGATGGGTCCTGCGGGAGGTCGTATGTAAGGAGCGGATCCTGCGTGACGGACTCGCGCGGGAACGACCAACCGTCGATGTGCAGCCGCCCGTTTCGTTCGATGGTGAGACGTTCCCAGCGTCCGCCGCGCCCGATGAGGTGGAAATGCTCGGGCAGCATGTCGTGGAGGCGCGCGAGGACATCGAAATCGTGATTGCCTGCGACCGCGACGGTTTTGATTCCGGCATTACCAAGCCGCCTGACTCCCGCCTCGAGCGGGCCGATGGCTTCCCACAGCTTATTCTCGCGATCAACAATGTCACCGCTCAGGCAGAGCAGGTCGACGTTTTCATTCAGAGCGAGATCGACGATTCGGGCCCAGGCCGTGGTCGAGCGGAGGCTATCATTACTCCGGCCGGCGTTGATGCCGGAAGATGAGCGGCCGATGTGGAGGTCGCCGGTGAGGAGCAGGCGCATGAGGAACGTGGGGGTCTGTGCAGGGCAGCAATCATTCTACGCGCAAGAGCTGTCAACCCTGTGTCATAATCATTCGAAGTAATAGAGGATTATATCAATCGGATGTCAATGCGTCATCGAACTTTGTGTGGTTAGCAGGAGACGAACCTGGTGGAGTCGCAGCGGCATGTGCAGCCAACGAAAGTGTGCTTCTCTGTCACATTCGAGGATGGCA
>CAZKDQ010000111.1:0-9685 GCA_964551345.1 uncultured Rhodothermales bacterium | reverse complement strand
CGGCATCTCCGCCATCACCAGCATCATCACCGCCTACGTAGCGATCACGAGGTAGCGGGGGGGGGCATGCGGCTGTCAGATACATAAATAGCAGAGCCATTGACGCAGCAGATCTGTATCGCGCCAGTATGTCCGCCTTGTTATCAGAAATTGTCGTCTGGTCGCGGCGAAAACGAATAAGGGTCCAGAATCGGCATCAGTATGCAGAACGACAATTATCCCGGTCACCAATTAGAGCGGCGCGAGCGAATCGAGTTTTCAGAGAGAGTAGCCGCTGCGATCGCCATCTCCTGGGAGAGGCGGAAGTTTATTATCGGTGTCACCGCCGGCGTAGCCGTGCTTTCGGTGATCATAACTCTATTGCTCCCGAACTGGTATCGTGCGGAGTCTCGTCTTCTTCCACCGGAGAGGTCGGGCACAGGCGCGATAGCCGCCGCAATGCTGGATAATCTCCCGACGGGGGCCGCAAGCCTACTAGGTGGTGGATCTACAGGGAGTTATTCACGGTACCTTACGATCCTCACGAGCCGACAGCTACTCGACTCAGTTGTCGATACCTTCGATCTGATCACCGTTTACAAGACAGAGAACGCCCGCTCTCCCCGGGATGCGACCATCGAGAAGCTTCTTGACAACGCAGAGTTTGAGGTTGATAATAAATTTGATTTTCTCTCCGTCTCCATTCTTGACAAGTCGCCGGAGAGAGCCGCCGAAATGGCAAACTTCATTGTTTCGAAACTCAATGAGATTAACGCCGGGCTTACATCATCCAATGCCGCTAATTTCCGTCGCTACGCCGAGCAGCGCTACGAAGGGGCAATGGCAGACCTTGGCGCTGTCCTCGATTCCGTTGAGGTGTTTCAACGTGAACACGGATTAGTCGACCTACCGGCTCAATCAGTGGGGTTCTTCGAGCATATTGGCGCATTGCGCGCCGAGGCAGTTCGTGCGGAAGTCGAATATGAAGCGTTAAGAGAACAGTTCGGCGACACCAACCCAAGAGTGCAGGCGACTAGATCGGTCGTTGAAGCGGCAAACCGATCGTACCAGCGCGCATTGTCGGGTGCTGAGGCAACACTCCCGGTGCCGCTTAGTGAGATGCCGGCAGCGATTCGCCGCTTCGCCGATCTTGAGCGCGAACGCATTTTGCAGACCCGTATAATCGAGGTTATTGCGCCGATATACGAACAGTCTCGCTTCGATGAGGAGAGAGACGTCCAGGCCGTTCAGATTATCGATTATGCGAGACCACCGGTTCTCAAGGCTAAGCCGCGGCGCGGTTTACTTGTTATAGCGGCGACCCTTTCAGCCTTTTTTCTGACTGTGACATACGTCTTGACACGAGCGTGGTGGGATGGGAATCACGCTCGAATCGCAGACCTTTATTTCCGGAATATACCGGCCAAGCCTCGTGAACACGCAGCCGTTATCGAGGACTGATCGAGACAGGTGATGGACGCCGAAGTACTGCTGAACCGAGGGGGAGAAAAACTAATCTCCGTTCTTTTCGGGCTAGGTCTCCTCATTATTTTTATTGGGGTGGTACTCGGGCATGCCGGGGTACCGTTAATATCGTTGGCCTTGGTAGCCACTGCAGTCGGCGGCGGATGGGCAATGAAACATGATCACCGTGCATTGTCAGTGCTCATCGTGGCCTTTGTAGCGATAGCACGATACGAGGAAGGGTTTCAGGTCGAGGAAGTTCTCTACGCTTTAGCATTCTTCGGCTTCCTAGGGTACTGGTTTGTCCGAAAAATCAGCACGGAACCAAGGTCCCTGCTCGTCACAAGGGAGGACGGTTTCCTATTGCTTTACCTGGTGTATTCGACTTCCCTTTTGCCGTACTCAATAATTAATGGTGCCGAGATTGGTGCGATGGTCGGTGAGTTTTATACACTGTCCATCTTTCTGATATACTTTCCGCTGAGGCAAGTCTTTGCTGAGTCTTCGGCAAACATGCGCACCGTACTGTATGCCGTACTTGCCCTTGCAGTATTGATTGCCCTGCGTAATTTCTGGTTATACTTCGTGCGGATGCAGAGTGCAGAACAGATATGGCAGCTTGCGACTGGCCGCATTGTAATGAATGAGCATGTACTGATGCCGGCTGCAGTACTCTGCGTTACACTTTACTTATACCATCGGACCAAGATTGCAAGATTCACTCTGTTTTCGTGCCTGTCAATTCTTGTAGCGGGCATCATTATTGGACAGAGTCGGGCTCTCTGGTTGGCATTTGGGCTTGGGCTTGTCGTTGTGTTCCTGGCTTCTCATCGTGGAGAGAAGGCAGCGATGATCAGGGCCACGATAGTAGGGATGGTGCTCTTGTTGTTCGGGGCATACATTATCTTTGGACCTGAGTTATTCAGGATAGTATTTGCGGGATTACTAGATCGGTTCTATTCGCTCGAGACCGCGGCGACAGACGATATATCACTAGTCAACCGCTTTAATGAGATGGGTGCGGTGTTCGCTATCGCCGTACGTAACCCGATAATTGGGCAAGGTCTTGGTGTTCCGTATGGATACTATAGCATGGTATATGAAGCGACACATGTGACGTCGTTCGTACACAATGGTTATCTCCACCTGCTATATCGCCACGGTTTAATTGGAGTGGTCCTTTTCGGTGGATTCTATTTCGGCGTGCTTTGGAGGTCGTTTAAAGGGATTCTCAACAACGCAGACAGCGGAATGCGGCGCGTGGCATGTATTTCTACACTAGCTGTGTTCATAGCAGTCGCATTAAGCGCGAATTCCGAAACTCCATTTGGCACTGCAGACAAGACACTAATGCTGGCTGTGTTTGGTGCTTTGGGCGTAGGCAGTTCGCTTCGACGACCAGGCCTTACCCGAGTGGGGGCTAAATAAGTGCGTTTCATCCGCCACCTTACGCAAGGCCTGGATCGTAGGTTGATCGCTAATATCGGCTGGCTGGGAAGTGCCAATGTTGTTGTTAAGCCGATCTGGTTCGTATTTGTCACCGCGGTATGCATGCGCATACTCGGCGCCGAATCTTATGGTGTCTTCTCTACCGCACTCGCCCTTGGTACAGTCACGGCGTCGGTGTCCGACTTCGGTACTACACGCCTGCTTATACGAGACCTTGCTCGTGATCGGTCCCGATCTGTAACAGTCCTGTCGAGTCTATTCGCACTCAGATTTGGACTTACTTTCGCTGGCTTCCTGCTGGCAATCGTTGTCGGCTATGCGCTGGGCTACGGCAGGGGTCTGATGCTTTCACTCATCTTCGCATCATTATACGCCCTTGCGTTGAGTATGACGAGCTTCTTTCGGGGCGTATTTCAGGGGCTGGAAGTGCTGAAGCATGAGGCAAAGTCGCTGTACATCGAAAAGGGGCTCGTGATAGTTATTGCCACGATTCTACTTGTTCGAACGCGCGAGCCGCATTGGGTGCTCGGAGGTATGGCCGCAGGAATGTGGCTGACATTGTTGTACCTCTCGCTCGTTGTCCGGAAGAGGTTCGTTAGATTTGTCGCTGACTCGATCGATGTCTCGTTCCTCCGGACACAAATCGGTGTGCTGATACCAATCGGTCTGGCAAGCCTCTTCACTCTTCTGTATATGAAGGTCGATATGGTAATGATCGAGCGCATGCTTGGTGATCGGTCGGCCGGCCATTACGGTGCCGCCTATCGTATCCTGGAAGCGATGAGCATGCTGCCGCATATCGTTGCTTTTGCTGCTGTTTATCCCCGGTTGTCGAGTCTTCATTCGGACCTTGCGCGGATGAAGTCTTTACTCAGGAGTAGTGCAGTCATTTTAACTGTTATTGCAATCGGTGTCTCTACCGTTCTCGCTTTGGGCGCTCCGTTACTGATCTCTTTACTGGCTCCGGGAGGTGACTTCACAGCGGCTTCTCCGGTCCTTCAGGTGCTTGTGTGGACGTATCCGTTCGTCTGCGCCAATGCGATCCTGTACAGCGGGCTCCTTGCCTTAAACCAAGAGCGAGTCGCTGTATTTGCGCTCATGGCTGTATTTATCTTCAACGCCGGCACGAACTACATAATCATTCCTGTATACGGAGTGATAGGAAGTGCCGCGACAACTGTAATAACAGAGATCCTGCTAATGTTCGCATACATTGTTCGACTCGCGATAGTCGTCGGCAATGGCAGTGGTCCAGAGTTGTCAGTAGAGTCTGTTGGAGCCTGAGATGGATGCTCCCATCCTTTATTTTATGAGGTATGTTCCGGCCTACCGGGTGCCTGTCTTCGAGGCGCTGAATGAACGACTCGCCGGGCGTTTCATTGTCTGTGCGGGTCGAGCCGGCTCCTCACTGCGCTCGATCGAAGCAGGGAAAACCTCCTTCCGCATGATCCAAACCTCTGATCTCTGGGTACAGGAGGGATGGTTTCACGCACAAGCGTTCTGGCAGGGTTTCAGGAAAGTTGGGAGGCCCGCCGCTGTTCTTGCTGAGGAATCACCGCGAACGGGTACGCTCCCGTTACTCGGTGCGTACTGTAAGGTGCGTGGTATACCCTTCGGACTGTGGGGGCATTTCTCGTCCAACGACCGACCGATGGGCAGTTCCGGTCTGGATCGGTATCGATTGAACCTTGCTTCCAGAGCAGATGTCTGCATCACATACACACACAGGCAGGCGCATACCTTGAAGTCGCACCTGCCTCATGATCGGGTCGTAGCTGCTACTAATACGCTCGATACCGACATGCTCGAGGCTGCACGCAAAAGGTTGGATCTGGAGGGTAAAGATGCAGTACGTGTCCGCCTCGGACTTCAGCGTGATGCATTAACCATCGTCTACATCGGCCGTCTGATTGCTGAGAAAGGCGTCGATGTTCTACTCGACGTTCTGCAGATTGTCCAGAAGAGGCGACCGGCGCAATTGATTATTGTAGGAGATGGCGAACGGCGCCTCGCACTTGAGAACAGAGTACGCGAAGAGTCTATTTCCGACGTTCACCTGATAGGTACCATCACTGACCTGGAGGCAGGGGCTCCCTACATCTTTGCATCTGATGCCATGCTAGTACCCGGATACCTTGGTTTACAGGTTAACCATGCGTTCAGCCTGGGTGTACCTATCGTCGGTCGAACGTCACCAGGTCCGGGACGCTATCATAGCCCGGAAGTTGATTTTATTGAGAATGGTCTCAATTCTATACTGACAGAGACATCGTCACCGCAAACCTTTGCAGACGCGGTGCTGAAAGTTGCCGAGGATCCGTCATATGGTCGGAACGCACTCGATTATGCTCAGAAGCACCTAGGTATCGACCGAATGGTAGATGGACTGGAAGAGGGAATTCGTTTACTTCTCGAACGGGGTAGCGTCCGAGCAAATAGATCATAAGTCAGTATGAGAATTGTTGTACACGACTTTGGCGGATATCCTTATCCCATTGAGCTGAGTCGAGCCCTTGCGCACAGGGGGCACGACGTGCGGCACATCTACTGCGCGTCCTTAAAGACTACGCCAGGCGGTGCGTTTAAGCGGCGGGACGACGATCATACTAACTTTGAAATCACTCCGATCACACTGAGCAGGCCGCTTAACAAATTCTCACTCATCAGGAGATGGATTCAAGAGAACGAATACGGTCGACGGGCAGCCGACGCGGTTAATGACTTCCGCCCCGACATCGTCATCTCCGGAAATACACCGCTGGATGCGCAGCGGATCATACAGCGTAGATGCCGCGCGAGAGGGGTCCCGATGGTCTTCTGGGTTCAGGATCTGCTCGGAGTTGCCGCTGAACGCATTTTGAGTCGTAAGCTACCACTGGTCGGGCACGTAATCGGCAGATATTATCTGAATCTCGAACAGCGATTACTTCGGGAAAGCGATCAAGTCGTTGTTCTGACGGAAGACTTCCTGCCTATCATGCATCAATGGCGTATTCCGGACGAACGGGTTACCGTCATCGAGAACTGGGCTCCGCTTGCCGATCTGCCTACTACTGAGAAGGCTAATTCATGGGCGGAGGAAATGAAGCTGAAGCATTCTCTCAACTTTGTATATGCCGGAACGCTCGCAATGAAGCACAATCCAGACCTGCTGCTTCAGCTTGCACTCCGCCTACGATCCATACCCGAGTCGTGTCTTGTCGTACTCTCTCAAGGGCCCGGAGCCGAGTGGCTGAAACAGAAGAAGCACGAACTAAATATTGAGCAGCTTGTGATTCAAGGCTTTGTGCCGTTTAACAGAATGCCTGATGTCATGGGCTCCGCCGACGTCCTGGTTGCCATTCTGGAAGCCGAAGCGGGTGTGTTTTCTGTGCCATCAAAGGTCCTCGCTTACCTGTGTGCAGGAAAGCCCCTCTTGCTCTCTATCCCGAAAGAGAACCTGGCAGCGCGGATCGTAAAGAACAACGAAGCCGGAGTCGTCGTTTCGCCGGACGATGTTGGCGGATTCGTAGAAGGAGCTGCACGTTTGGCAGACGACTCATCCTTGCGGTCTGTCCTGGGGGCCAATGCTAGGCGATATGCGGAAGAGACGTTTGATATTGACCGGATTACGGATCGCTTTGAGCGAGTGCTGAAGGGGGGCGTCACGATATAGAAATTGGTTCATCAAACAGAGTAGCAGAATGAAGAAGCTCTTGGTTACGGGCTCGTCGGGACTAATCGGATCCGAAGTCGTCGCATATTTTGCTACGATAGGGTGGGAAGTACACGGAGTGGACAATAACACTCGGGAGACATTTTTCGGATCTGACGGAAGTACCCGGTGGAATCAGTACCGACTTCAGGGAAAGTTTGAGTCGTTCAAGCACCACGAACTCGATATCCGTGACAGGGTCGGGGTACTAAGTCTACTTGAGGAAGTCCGGCCCGATGCCGTTGTGCATGCCGCCGCGCAGCCATCGCACGATCTTGCGGCTAAGATTCCATTCGATGACTTCGATACCAATGCGGTTGGAACGCTCAACATGCTCGAGGCGGCCAGGCGGCACGTGCCCAAGGCCCCGTTCGTGCACCTCTCTACAAACAAGGTTTACGGGGACGCTCCTAACGAATTGCCTCTTGACGAGAAAGAGACACGGTGGGAGTACGCTCGAAAGGAAGACGTCCATGGAATCGCCGAGGACTTCCGAATCGACCAGTCCAAACATTCGATTTTTGGTGCCTCCAAGCTGGCTGCAGATATCATGGTCCAGGAGTATGGGAGGTATTTCGGAATGAAGACATGTTGCCTGCGTGGCGGATGCCTGACGGGGCCGTCGCACAGCGGTGTGGAACTACATGGCTTTCTCAGTTATCTCGTCAAGTGCAACCTCGAAGGCCGCACGTACACGATTTTCGGATATAAGGGGAAGCAAGTACGCGATAATATTCACTCGCGCGATGTTGCATTGTTCATTGAACAGTTCATTGCAGACCCGCGCTCGGGCGAAGTCTATAACTTGGGAGGCGGCCGCGACAATAGCTGCTCAATACTTGAAGCATTCGATCTTATAAGTGGAATCAGCGGGAAGGAGATGTCCTATGTATACTCGGATAAGAATAGGGAGGGGGACCATATTTGCTACATTAGTGATCTTCGTAAAATCAAATCGCACTACCCTGAGTGGGACATCACAGTGAGGTTGGAGCAGATTTTTGAGGAGATCCACGACAGTTGGGTTAAACGTGCGGTAGAGACGACCTGAGAGCACCGATCAACAAGCAGTTGCATGTCCCGTCTATCACAGTTTGCCCACCTCATCGATGCGCTTCGCTACCCGGGTGCGCTGAACGCTATCCGCACCTGGAAGCCATTCTCGATCACCTCATTTCGTATCGTATCACGATTACGCAATCATGGGATGGAGTTGCGTACTATTATCGATGGAGGCGCCAACAAAGGGCAGTTTACTCGCGCGGCTGCAGAGCTCTACCCTGATGCAACAATCTACGTAATCGAAGCTCTGCCAGAGCTTGCCGTTGAATTGCGTTCTGTTTTAATAGATCTACCTAAGGTCGAGATAATGGAGTACGCGCTAGGCCAAACGGACGGCATTACCGAGTTTCATCGCAACTCATATTCACACGCTTCCTCAGCCCTGCCAATTACGTCTCGCCATCGTATCGAATTTCCGGAGTCGAAGGAAACTGACGAGATAACTGTGGAAATGAGGACGCTGGACACGCTTTTTGCCGGAAAACGATTATCTGGCCCAACCCTACTTAAGCTCGACTTACAAGGGTTCGAGGGCCAGGCGATTCTGGGCGCAACTGAGCTTCTACAGCAAGTTGACTACGTTCTGATCGAAATGTCCTTTGAAGAGATGTATGAAGGCCAGGCGTCTTTCGATGAGATGAATCAATTGTTGAGGTCGATGAATTTCGTTTTTGATTTCCCCATAGACTTTCTGAGCGGTAAAAGTGGAGGCATTATTCAGATGGATTCGGTGTACGTTCGTAAGCGATAAGCCCGTGATTAGTCGTTGGTAAGTGTCCTAGCAGTTAGAAAGAGCTTCGATTTTAGTTCGATGTAAATCAGTCGCAATGGCGGGTCGTCGAATGAGGATATTTCTATTGTTATTGGTACTGGCACCAGGTCCAAGTTATTTGTCGCAAGCACAGGTGCCGCAGCCAGCACTATTTGACGACTTCGAGTATGCGTCGGACCTGTCAGACGGGCAAGGCCTCGATGGTCTTGCTGATCGTAGCGGTTCACTTTTTGGACGCAATGACTGGCTGACTACAAACGGAATCGATTCTGTCCGAGCGTGGCGCAGGTTCAATTGGGATGATCTGACTTTTACCTGCACGCATTGTGGGGCCGAGGTTGAGGGTGCAGGACGGATCCGCTTGGAGATAAGGAATGGAGGCCTGGCAGGCGGTGCCGATCATGGGCGCCTCCCGATGATAAAGAGTGGTTTTGTTACGGGTCAAGGAACGTACGCATCGAGATTACGGCTCCAGGCACCGCCAGAGGAAGGGAAATTCATTCAGGCTTTCTGGACCAGTGCGAGCGATGTAATGGTCATTGAGCAGGCTGAAGGCTGGATCGGTTACATGTCGGAGACGGATATCGAAGCATATAGTCCTGACTATACGGGTAAGGGCAGGCGCGACCTCGGGGTAGCCAACTTTCTCGGTAAGCGAGCTACCAGAGAGGGCGATAGTTTCCAGTTCTACGACTTTATCGCCAATCATGACTTTCGTGTTCAGAACAACAATATTCAGTGTGTTGACCGAGTGCAGGATACAAGCCACGATCTGGTTGACTGCAGACGAGTTATGTTTGATCGCGACTGGGTAATGAGTATTCGTATTAAGCCGCGTGATTATGTTGAGTACGCCTTCAGATCGGCCGACAGCAGGTACGAAGCCGGTCTGGTGAGGCGCACGAGATCGAGCATTGGGGTTGAACCCGTCAGGGTGAGACAGTATGCACCGTTAGACAAGGCCGTTGCCATATTCGGCCTATACACAGATGACGTTGAGCGGAAGCTCGTCTCAGATCTTGTGCTGGATGTCGACTGGTACTACTATACACCCTCGATTCTCTCTTTAGACGAAGTACTAGAGCAAGTAGCGCATTGGCAGGAGGTACATCCACGTGTGAACACGCTGGGCGTAACCTACCACGATGTGAACTCAAGGTCGGATTTTCGTGTGCGGATACACGGTCCGGACACAGTGCCTCACAACAGGACCGGCGGCTGGCGACTCGATCTCACGCCACTTAACACGACCTACATTGCTGAGC
>CAZKDQ010000110.1:0-9687 GCA_964551345.1 uncultured Rhodothermales bacterium | reverse complement strand
CATGGCAACCGATCGCATGAATGATAGCTGGCGGCGCGTCAAAACTCAGATCGAATCGATCTGGAGTGACGTCGATTTCGCTGACACGGAGATGAAGCGCGCCCGTGGCAGCCTTCCCAAGATGGTGAACCTGATCCATCAGAAAACGGGCGAGCCGCGCGGCGAGATCATGCAGAAGATGAGTGCCATACTCTGATTTCATCCGGCATCATTGATAAAAAGCCCGGCCATTGCGCCGGGCTTTTTATTTCGACGCAGGGCGGATATTTTCGGAGTGATTACGCGACATCATTCTTGATCCTGTTTATATGAGTTCTCAGTCCACCGTAAATACAGCGTCCTTTGAAAGCGCTTCCGAATCAAATCCATATCATCGGCTAATCAGCAAGCTCCATCGGATCGGAGGGGAAATTGAACTCGGTGGTGGCCGGAAAAGAATCGAGCGGGAGCATGAGCGGGGAAAGCTGACGGCACGTGAACGAATCCGCGCGCTCGTCGATGACGCGCCGGATTCATTTCTGGAGATCGGCAAGTTCGCCGCCTATGAGATGTACCAGGAGGAGGGAGGCTGCCCCGCCGGCGGGACGGTCATGGGCATCGGGCGCGTCTCGGGACGGCTATGCATGATCGTCGCGAACGACGCCACTGTGAAGGCGGGAGCGTGGTTTCCGATCACTGCCAAGAAGAATCTGCGCGCCCAGGAGATCGCGCTGGAGAATCACCTGCCGATCATTTACCTCGTCGACTCTGCCGGCGTTTTTCTGCCGATGCAGGATGAGATCTTTCCGGACAAGGAGCACTTCGGTCGGATCTTCCGCAACAATGCCGTGCTCTCGAGCAAGGGCATTCCTCAGATCGCGGCCATCATGGGCAGTTGCGTCGCGGGTGGTGCTTACTTACCCATCATGAGCGATGAAGCGCTCATTGTGGACGGCACCGGATCGGTTTTTCTTGCGGGGCCTTACCTCGTCCGCGCGGCGATTGGCGAGGACGTGGATGCCGAGACGCTCGGTGGCGCAGAGACGCATTCGGAGATTTCCGGCGTAACGGATTACCGGATGCCTGACGATGAGACCTGTCTCAAGACGATCCGGGACCTCGTCTCCAAGTTTGGTCCCCGCGACCGTGCAGGCTTCACGCGCGCGGAGCCCGTCAACCCTGCCAGGCCGTCCGACGAGATCTACACGCTCATGCCGACGGAGGCGCAGCAGCCTTACGATGTTCGGAAGGTACTGGACTGCCTCATCGATGATGGCTCCTGGACGGAATACAAGGAGGGATACGGCAAGACAATTCTCACCGGCTACGCGCGGATTGACGGGTGGATCGTGGGTATCGTAGCTAACCAGCGCATGGTGGTGCGGACGAAGCAGGGAGAGATGCAGGTTGGAGGCGTGATCTACTCCGATTCTGCCGACAAGGCCGCGCGCTTCATCATGAACTGCAATCAGAAGCGGCTGCCGATCATCTTTCTGCAGGATGTCACGGGCTTCATGGTGGGCAAGCGTTCTGAGCACGGCGGCATTATCAAAGACGGCGCAAAGATGGTTAGCGCCGTGGCCAACACCGTCACGCCCAAGTTCACCATCGTGATGGGTAACTCAAACGGCGCGGGTAATTACGCGATGTGCGGCCGGGCCTACGATCCGCGACTGATGCTGGCATGGCCGACCGCGAGAATCGCCGTCATGGGAGGAGCACAGGCGGCAAAGGTGCTGACGCAGATCGAGGTGTCGAAGCTCAAGCGTCAGGGGAAGGAACTGTCGAAGGAAGAGCGGGAAAGCGTTCTGCGCGACATCGAGGAGCGCTATGAGAAGCAGACCTCGCCATACTATGCGGCAGCGCGAATGTGGGTTGACGAAATCATCGACCCTGTGGCGACGCGCCGCTGGATCAGTTCCGGAATCGAAATGGCGGATCATAATCCGGAGATGCCGCGCTTCAACCCCGGCGTCATCCAGACCTGAGGCCGTCAGAAATCGTATGCTCCCAGTTCTTCGCCCGTCTGCGTGAAATAGAAAATCCCGCGAGCTGCATCGACGTCTGCTTCCGGAAGATTCGGTGGAAGGTGCACGAGCAGGAGTCGATCCACACCCGCATCCGCGGCGACACGTGCCGCCTGTTCCGCCGATGAATGGCCCGGGCCGGCGCCAGTGGCTTCATGGACGAGGATATTAGCCTCGCGCGCCATCGTTGTGATCTTGTCGGACGGCTCGGTATCACACGAATAAGCGACCACGCCGCCGGAGGCAAGGCTCTTGAAGCGGAGGCCAACGGTGGGAACGGAGTGGATGGCCGGCGTAGCGGTCACGATCCAGGAATCATTCTCCAGAACGCGCGCGCCTTCGGCGTACGGAATCTCCTGCCAGTCGATCGGCGGCATGTCATCCCAGCTCGACGTATCGAACGCGATGAAGCAACGCCTCGCCTGCTCGATTGCTTGTCGAATACCGTAGATGCGAATGGGTCGACGCCTGCCCGCGAGCCAGATCTTCTCCATGAACAGCGGGAAGCCCGAAACGTGATCCGGATGTTCATGCGTGATGATGAGCGCATCGATCGTTTCGAGCCCGATGCCGGATTGCATCAGCCGCTGCAGCACATCTCCGCCGCAATCCACCACGATGCTTGAGATGCCGTCAGAGACGGCGAGCATGGTGGTCGTGCGATGGGCATCGCTGACGGCGGCTCCGGTGCCGAGAAGATGAAGTGTCGCCATCGCGGTTTACTTCGATCGCTGGACGGTGAAGTCGACCAGGTTCAGCAGCGCCTCGCGAGCATCGGTCGGCGGGAAGGTTAGCAGCAGATCACGAGCTTCGGTGGCGTGTTCCTGCATCCGCATGCGCGCGTATTCGATGCCGCCACGCTCATGCACGAAGCGCGACACATCGCGGATGTCGCCACGGCTCTTCTTCCGCTGCCGCACGATCTTCATGATCCGGCGTCGCTCCTGCGTGCTCGCCTCCCGCAGCGAATGGATCAGCGGCAGCGTCATCTTCTTCTCCTGCAGATCGATCCCGATCGGCTTTCCGATGTTGCCGGCTCCATAATCAAAGAGGTCATCCCGGATCTGGAAGGCGAGGCCGAGCTTCTCGCCCATCTTTCCCATCCTTTCGATGACGTCGGGGTCCTCCGTCGTACTCAGTGCGCCGCAAATCGTACAGGCAGCAATGAGCGATGCCGTTTTGTCGGAAATGATGCGGAAGTACGTCTCCTCATCAATATCCAGGTGGCGCGACTTCTCGATCTGAAGCAGCTCGCCCTCCGCCATCCGCTTGACCGCATCCGACAGGGCATGCAGCAGGGAGTACTCGTTATACTCGAGGGCAAGCAGCAGGCCGCGGCTCAGCAGGAAATCCCCCAACAGTACTGCTACCTTATTCTTCCACAGTGCATTGATGGAGAACACGCCGCGCCGCATGTCCGCATCGTCAACGACGTCGTCATGAACGAGCGTTGCCGAGTGCATCAACTCGACCATGGCGGCGGCGCGATAGCTTGATTCCGAAATCTCGCCGCCCATCTTCGCCGACAGCAGTACGAGAATCGGGCGGATCTGCTTGCCCTTCTGCCGCAGCACGTACTGCGTGATCCGATCGAGCAGCGTCACGCGCGAGCGCATCGACGAGCGGAAATACTCGCGGAAGTGCTTCAGCTCATCCTCAACCGGACGACGGATGTCCTTGAGCGACATCACGCGCGCATCCGAACCCACAGGCGATCGATGATCCCCGTTCTGAGCGAGAGCGGGCGAGACGTCAGGCATAACCGCTGAAACTCGATCTGGATGAAAAATGGCCGGTCATATACGCTGCGTGTAGTGAGATGTTTGAGCAGGTGGATTCGTGATCAACCGAACTGGTAGGCGCGGTCGCGAAGCAGCCACAGGAAGAAGGGCACGCCGCAGAGCGCCGTCAGCACGCCCACCGGTAGCTCCTGGCCGGGAATGAGCACGCGCGACGCAACGTCGGCCCATATCAAGAACGTACCACCGAGAAAGTAGGAAACGAAGATCAACCGCAAATGCGTGACGCCAAGCACGATGCGCACGATGTGTGGAATGATCAGCCCGACGAAGCCGATCGCGCCGACTGAGGCCACGAGCGGCCCTGTGACGAGCGCCGCAAGAACCAGTAGTATCCGTTTCAGTGCCTCGACTGGAATGCCGAGATTCCACGCTCGCTCTTCACCCAGCAAGAAGGTGTCCAGCGCGCGGGAGATGGCCATCAGAATGACAAGTGCGCCGATCGAGACGCCCATCGGCAACGGAATCATGCTCCACCGAGAACCACTGAAGGATCCCATCAGCCAGAACAGAACGGTCCGCAGGCGATCCGCTTCCGGTGAGGCAAAGGTCACGAAGGCGGTAACGGCTCCCATCAGCGCCGAGACGGCGACTCCGGCAAGCAAGAGACGAGTGACCGAGATTCGCGTTTGCGAGCGCGCCACAAGATAAACGATCGTGATAGCGAGCAGGCCGCCTGCGAACGCCGCGATCGGCATCGTCAGCGACCGGGAGATGAGAGGAGGAAGGAAGCCGAGATAGAAAAGTGATGCGCCCGCTGATGCGCCGCCGGAGATTCCGAGGATGTAGGGCTCTGCGAGTGGATTTCGCACGAGCGCCTGCATCGCGACGCCGATGACGGCGAGGCCACCTCCCACGAAGAACGCCAGAATCACGCGCGGAAGGCGAAGCTGCCACACAATGGTTGATGCGAGATCACCATCGAGCGCGGGCGACCGGCTCAGCGCGCGAAGCACATCAGATAGAGTTATGGAAGCAGAACCGAATGCCACGGCTGCGGCCATGCTTACGAAAGCAAGCAGCACGGCTCCTGCCGTGAGTGCAACGGATCGGCTGCTCATACCGGCTCGCCCGCATCGATGCCGGAAAAGAGCGCGCGCATGATTTCGACTGCCTCCACCAGGCGCGGACCGGCGCGTAGCACGATGTCCGGATCGATCACATGTATTCGTTCATTCTGAACCGCGGCAAGAGTTCGCCACGACGGACGCGCTGCCGCAACATCGGAGGCGCTTACGGGCCGGTTCGATGCGATCAATACGACATCCGGATTGATCTCAAGCACGAACTCATCCGAGAGAACAGGTGCGGGTGAGGCAACATCGGCGGTCACACTTCGTCCGCCGGCAAGCTCAACCATATCATTCACATAACTGCCCCTGCCGAAACTGTACAGCGTCTCGATTCCGATCAAGACAAGCACTCGCGGTTGTTGATCATCGGCGGCTTGCGCACCATCAGCCAACTTCTGGAGCCTTTGCCGAAGGCTGTCAGCTGCGTGAGTCGCATGCTCCTGCGTACCAACGAGTTCGCCTGTCGTCTCAATGGCATCGAACACATCTTCCAGCGACTGGAACGAAATCGCATAAACCGGAACGCCGAATGCCTCCATCGCCTGGATGTCTCGCGCGCTGTTAACATCCGCCGATGCAATCACCAGATCGGGTTGATGGCTAATGATCGCCTCGAAATCGACGGGCAGCGCAGAGATTCGTGGAAGAGAAGCCACGGACGGAGGATAATCATCGGCCGTGGTAACTGCCGCGAGATGGTCTGCCGCGCCTGCAGCAAAAGCGATTTCCGTAAGGTTCGGCGCGAGCGTAATCACTCGGCGGATCGTGTCCGGGAGGCTCACTGTGCGACCGAGGGCATCCGTTACCTGTCGGTTCCCCACGTGCGCATCGCCGCATGCTGCGAATATCAAAAGAGCCAGAAGCAGCGGCGTTCGGCTCACGAAGGAAGTGTTTCGGATTCGGGTCACGGTATGCCTAAATTCGCATTCTTTGCGCCGGAGGGCAAACCCGCACCCGATAATCTGCCGAGAACTCGCCGCTCAAACATGCGATTCTTCCTCATCGCCAATCCTGCGGCGGGCCGTGGCAAGGCGCGAAAGCACGTGCACTCGTTCATCCGTGAACTGCGAAAGGCGGGGGCAAAGGCGATTCTCAAATGGACGGAAGCGCCGGGCCACGCGCGCGAGCTGGCGACAATGGAGCGGAACGTGGATGCGGTCATCGCAATCGGAGGCGACGGCACGGTGCACGAGGTGGCGGGCGGACTCATCGATGCCGGATTCTCCGTGCCGATGGGCGTCGTGCCTTTCGGATCCGGAAACGACTTCGCGCGGATGCTCGCCCTCCCTGATCGTCCTTCGGCGATAGCACAGGTCATTGCGAACATGCAGGTGCGAGCGATTGATTACGGATCGGTGCAATGGGAAGGTGAAGCCGCGCGAGGATCCGACGTCTTCGTTAACGCACTCGGGTGCGGGTTCGATGCTTTTGTTGCCGCTGATGTCTCGCGCAGGAGGCGCGCCGGCGGCCGCGCCAGGTATCTTCCGGCTGTCATGCGCAGTTTGACAAAATGGTCGTCGCCACGCGTCAACGTGCGTTTGGAAGCGGACACCGGCGTCACCGAATGGAGCGATGACCTCCTCCTCTGTACGGCAGCCAACGGGACCTCCACCGGCGGTGGCATCCGCCTGACGCCGCGCGCGTCGCCCGTCGATGGCCTCTTCGACGTCTGCATCGCTCCCAGGATGACGGCCGGCCGAATACTCCGTGTTCTTCCAAAAGCCGTTCTGGGGCGACACCTCGACATGCCGGAAGTCACTTACCTCCAGACGAACCAACTCACCATCACCTCCACCAGTTCTTTGCCGCTGCACCTGGACGGGGAAGTCGTTCCTGTCCCAGTGAATCGCATCGAGGCACGCATTGTACCGGGAGGGTTACGAGTATTAACGGCTTATCAGCCCGAGAACCGCGATCCTTTGGTGAATCGGTAATAAGGTACCATCTGGCGCTTAATCCCGGCGCCGGTCGGACGATACCCGGTTCGGAGTTTGTGAGACGTAAGTAACTGGGGGTGGAAGGTGGAAAAGAAGATTTACATCGTCGATGACGAACCCAAGATCGGCAGTTTGTTCGTGACCGTCCTCAAGCGCGACGGGTACAAGGCGGAGTCGTTCGTGAATCCGGCCTTGATGCTCGAGCGCCTGGACCAGGAGGGCCATCCGGACGTGATTCTTGCCGATCTGATGATGCCCGACTTCAACGGCATCGAATTGATCGAGGAGTTGAAGCGGCGCAAGCTGGTCATCCCCGTCATCATCATGACTGCGCATTCCTCGGTCAAAACGGCCGTCGAAGCGATGCGTCTCGGCGCCTATCACTACCTCCAGAAGCCAGTGAACCTGGAGGAGATGCGCACCCTCATCAACAAGGCGCTCAATCTCTACGAGAAGCGGCCCGCTGAACCCGCTGAGGCCAAGCCTGTCCGCCAGTCGCACGATTTTCCGATCGAGGGCATTCTGGGCGATAGCGAGGAAATTCAGGAAGTCCGATCCATCGTTGAAACGCTTCGAAATGCGCCCAACACGACGGTGTTGATCCGTGGTGAGACGGGCACGGGAAAGAACCTGGTCGCTCGGACGATCCACCACAACTCGGCCTACAATGCAGGCCGATTCATGGAGATCAACTGCGCCGCGCTGCCCGACAACCTTCTCGAAGCGGAGCTATTCGGTTACGAAAAGGGCGCCTTCACGGACGCACGTGTTTCGAAGCCGGGCCTCCTCGAACTCACCGACGGCGGCACGCTCTTTCTCGATGAGATTGATTCGATGAGCGTCGCGCTGCAGGCCAAGCTGCTCTCGTTTCTCGAAAGCCGCACCTTCCGCAGACTCGGAGGCGTCGATGAGCTACGCGTTACGACACGCATCCTCTGCGCCACCAATGCGAATCTCGAGGAGCGCGTGGCGGAGAAGGAGTTTCGGAAAGACCTCTTCTATCGGATTAACGTCATCAACATCCTCCTGCCGCCGCTACGCAGAATGGGGCCCGATGTGATGCGCATCGCCCATCGTCTGCTCGATGAATTCGACCGGGATCTTCATCGCGGCATCGAAGGCTTCGCAGAAGACGCGGAAGAGGCGTTGCTGGCTCACACCTGGCCGGGCAACGTTCGCGAGCTGCGCAATGTGCTCGAGCGCGCGATCATCTTTTCGACTGAGCCGCGTATTCGAGCAGCAGACCTCGTCCTCACAGAAGACGGACTGATGAATCCAGGTGGCATATCAACGGATGGCTTCTCGTTTCCCTCACGTAAATCGCTGGAAGAACTTGAACACGCGTACATCCGGCATGTGATGGAGGAGACGAAGACGAGTTACTCTGAGATCGCGCGCATCCTCGGCATCTCGAAGAAGACTCTCTGGGAGAAGCGCAAGCGCTACAATCTGGATGAGCAGGTGAACTCCTGATCGATCCGCGTCGACGGGTCCACATCTGGCGCCGACTGAACGAGCCAGTTTCGGAGCGGGCGCTTATCTTTCCGGAATGAAAACGAATCTGGATGAAGAGACGATCGGGCGTTTGCTCGCGCAGTACGCGCGTGACGAGGCGCCTGATGAACGTCTCGCGCACGATGAGCCGGTTGGCGAGCAGGAACTCACTCCGGAGGCTCTCGCCGGAATGATCGATCACACTGCCCTGAAGGCTGAAACGACGGAGGGTGACGTCCGCACTTTATGTAAGGAGGCACGACGTTTTGGGTTCGCCTCCGTGTGCGTTAACCCGTCGTATGTGTCCACCGCCGCAGACGCTCTCGCGGGCTCGGAGGTCGCGGTTTGCACCGTCATCGGTTTTCCACTTGGCGCAACAACGTCTCAAGTGAAGGCCTTCGAAGCCGAGCAGGCAATTCGTCAGGGCGCGACGGAAGTGGACATGGTGATCAACGTCGGCCTCATCAAGAGCGGTCGCTATGATGATGCGGAACGCGACATCCGCGCCGTCGTGGAAGCTTCCCGCAAAATCGCGCCCGAGGCAGGACGAGATGGCGGGGTTATTGTTAAGGTCATTATCGAGACCGCGCTTCTGACGGATGAGGAGAAAGTGATTGCGTGCGTGCTTGCCGAAAACGCCGGCGCCGACTTCGTGAAGACATCTACGGGATTCTCGACTGCCGGCGCGACGGCGGCTGACGTCGCCCTGATGCGTCGCGTTGTTGGCAGCCGACTGGGTGTCAAGGCATCCGGCGGTGTCCGCACGCGCGACGATGCCGAGGTGATGATTCGCAGCGGCGCGACGCGAATCGGGGCCAGTGCCTCAGTCGCGACCGTCACGTTCGGAGAAGGATCGACGGATTATTGAGGATGACGATGACAACCAGAATGATTGCTCACACATTGCGCCTGATGCTGCTCGCCGCCGTGATGGTGACGCTCGGTGCATGCGCCACTACGGGTGCTGCCGAAGGGGATGACGAACCTGCGGATGCGTTGCCGCAGCCGGCCGACGTGCGTCTGTCTGATTACGAAGACTTCGACGTGAGCGCGTATCCGGAGGCACCTCCCGAGGAGGAAGTGCTTGAGCACGATGTTCCGGACGTCCTGATGGAGGGCCGTGCCAGTGACGGCGTCGCGCGCGTAGTGCAGGGATTTCGAATCCAGATCGCTTCTTCGGTCGAGAAGGATGAAGCCGTTGCTGCCGAGGAGCAAGTGAGGCGCTGGTGGCAGCTGGAGCGGGAATCCTCGCCGCGCGGAGTACTTCCGCACGAACTGCCCACATACGTGGTCTTCCGGCAGCCTTACTACCGCGTTCGTGTCGGAAACTTCGTCTCGCGCGCGGATGCGGCCGCGGCCTTGGCCGTCGTTGAGTCCC
>CAZKDQ010000109.1:2495-10024 GCA_964551345.1 uncultured Rhodothermales bacterium | reverse complement strand
CCGCGCATGATGACCACAATCAAGAGCACCACGGCGATAAGGGTGACGAGGCCGACGATCTTCTCGCGAGACATGCGATGTGCTGGATGATGTGAACAGGAGCGTCTGTAAGCCCCGCTTGCACATGCGAGTTGCCGGCGTAACTACTTGTTCACCCAGAGTGATGGCCGTTGCCTTCGTAGCGCGCCTGCATGTCCAGATACGTATAGGAGCCGAAGGCGCTGCGGTACTGCTCGAGTAGCCGCACGCCCTGCGACGCGCGCAGCCGGCCCGCGCGCACCTCACGCTGGATGAGCGCATTCATCCGTCGCTCCAGTTCGTGGCCGTGATACTGCACCAGTTCGAGTTGCTCGCGGATGGAGGAGCCGGGGAGAATTTTCTCGATGTAGAAATTATCCGGCTCGGTCTCATCCAGGTACACATGCGCTTCAGTCACGCGCCCGAACAGATTGTGCATGTCTCCCATGATGTCCTGATAGGCGCCCATCAGGAAGAAGCCCAGGTAGTACGGGGCGTCCGGCAGTAGGGGATGGAGCTCCAGGAAATGCTTCTCGCCTTCGGTGGAGACGAAATCGGAGACACGGCCGTCGGAATCGCACGTGAGATCATCCAACACGCCTCGACGCGTTGGCCGTTCATCGAGCCGGTGCAGCGGCATCACTGGAAAGCGCTGGCCGATCGCCCAGTAATCCACCATCGACCTGAATACAGAGAAATCGCACAGATAGTGATCGACCAGTTGCGGCTCAAGCTCGGCGCGTAACCCCGTATCGGCCGATTGGCCAGCCTCCCGCGCTGCCTCGTTAACCCGCCGGCTGATCGTCCAGTAAAGCTGCTCCGCAAGCGCCTTATCCTCGACGGTGACAGTACCGTCGCGGAAGAGATCTATAATGCGAGCTCGAGCCTGGGCCGCCTCATCATGTGCCTGGTCGAAATCCACATCCGGAGATCCGACCTGAGCGTGGATCTGCTTGAGGCTGACGAGCAGCGGATGCGCGTCATCGATCTCACCGTTGCCGTACCACTCCTTTTCGCGTCTCCCGATGGCTTCAACGACGAGAACCGAGTGATGCGCCGTCACGGCACGGCCGCTTTCGGAAATGATCCGCGGGTGCGGCGCACCTTCCTCATCCAACACTTCTTTGAGCGATGCGACGATCGAGGAGGTGTAGCCTTCGAGCCCGTAGTTGATGTGGCCGATTGCGTCCGGGTTGCCGGCTTCGTAGTTGACGCCCAGACCGCCGCCGACATCGATCGCTCGCACGCGAATGCCGCGCCGGTGCAACCAGGCGTAAACGCGGGCGGCCTCACGAGCCGCTTCCCGAATGTTGCCGACATCAGAAATCTGGCTGCCGAGGTGGAAATGCAGCAGGTGGAAACGGTCTCGCATCCCCGTCGCATCCAGTTCGTCGGCTAAATTGATAAGCTCACTCAGGGAAATGCCGAACTTCGAATTGGCGCCACCAGATTCGGCCCAGAGTCCGGAGCCGCTCGTTGATAGCCGAACCCGCACGCCGAAGGCGCCTGCCGCGCTCGATGATTCACGGTCGAAGCCCTGCCGATCGGCGGCGCGGCGAAACATGCCGTACTCCTCGATCCGCTCGATGATGGGATAGACGCGCCTGCCGAGCGATTGCCCGGCAGCGATCAGCGCCATCATCTCGTCATCCTTACAGCCGTTAACGAGCAGATCCACATCATACTGTTCCAGGAAGGGCAGCGTCGCGACGAGCTCCGCCTTGGAGCCGCATTCGAGCCCGAAGTCGTACGGCTCGCCCGCATCAAGAATCTCCTCAACGACCTCGCGAAGCTGGTTGACCTTGACGGGATACACGCCGCGGAAGTCGTTGTCGTAGTCGTGCCGGTCGATGGCGCGGCGAAACGCTTCGTTAAGCTGCACGACGCGGTCATGCAGAATGTCCTGGAACCGGATCAGCGCGGGAAACTGAACGCCCTCATCCCGCAGCCGCTGAACGACCGTGAAGATGCTTGTCGACAGGTTCGACTGCGGCCCTTGCCGAACGCCCACCTGGCCGTCATCGTTGACGAAGAAATAGGGCGTGCCCCAGTGCTCAACGTGGTAAAGCTGCTCGGCAGCCTCCACCGTCCATGAGCTGCTGTCGATCTCGGGGGATGTGTTGGGATGGGAAGAACTAGACAACGTGCTTGGGATGGTTCATTCGATAGGCGACAGCCAAACGCCGGCTAGAGACGGCTGTTTCGGATGAGATGACAAGTAGATCCTGGATAATCCATTGCTCGTAAGCTCGGCATAAATGCACGAAGGCCCGGCGCATCTCGAGCGATGGCCGGGCCTCCGGGTTGTTCGACGCGACGCCGTCTTAACGGCGCATCGTCTAATTGTTCATCATGCCCGTAGTATCCTGCTGCATGCCACTCCGCGGCGTCGTCTGCTGACCGGTGCCACCGGTGCCGTCAGCGAACTCGACCACGCCACACGCGAGGCGGCCGCCGGCGTCGCCGGTAGGCTGAGTCTCGAGATCGTCCTCACCTTCATGGACGATGACGGCCTTGCCGACGATCGAGTTCTGGCCCTCGAACGAGATCACGGTGTCAAGCCGATCGTAGGTGGCGCTGCCCGCATCATCGGCCTCGATGTTGCCGAAGTCCCCCACATGGCGCTCGCCTTCTGCTGCATCCGGAGCGCCATGCTCGGTGCCGCCCGGATTGAAGTGATCTCCTGCGGATGATGCATCGGGTGCGCTGCAATCGCCGATCTCATGGGCGTGAAAACCATGCGGGCCCGCGGTAAGACCGGTCACCGTCGCAACGATGCGGATGCCATCACCTTCTTCGGTGAATGTGACCGTACCGCGAACATCATTGCCTTCGGTGGGCTCAAGCTCCGCGACGGCGATGCGCTCAGTTTGCTGGGCCGTCATCGTCGTATCATCCATCATAAGACCATCATCAACACCGTCGTCTGCGGTATCACATCCGGCAAGGATGAGGCCGAATGCAAGGATGATCGTTGGTAGTATTCCGTATTTCATGGTTTTTCTCTCGTTTGGTCCAGAGTTCAACGTACTATGCATCTGTGCGTGGTAAGAAACGTGTGCACAAGAAGCGATGCAAATTGTGATCGGTTTTCGTGGCATGTAATTATAGTATGATGTACCTCAAGCAGCAAGACGCAGTCGACGCGAACTCTGCAACGCTTCTGTACCGACTTGAAATCAATTAACGAGATGGTACGACTTCGTGCGTCAGGAATCGGGCATCGGTTTGGGCGGAACGTACTTTTCCGGGAGTTGACAGCTGAGGTCGTCGGCGGCGAGTCGATCGCGATTACGGGATCAAACGGCTCGGGAAAATCCACGCTTCTGCACATCCTGGCGGGGCTCATCACGCCACGAACCGGCAAGGTTGAGATGGAGGTGCAGGGTGAGCTTGTGGCCAAAGATGAGCGGCCGTTCCACTGCGGGATGGTCGGGCCCTATTTAAATGTCTACGAGGGATTTACCGTTCGTGAGAATCTGGATTTCATCGCGAGGACGCGCGGCTCGATGAACCGCGACGCCATCATTCGATCGATCATCAACGATGTCGGGCTCGAGCATCGTGCCGACGATCTCGTCAGCACCTTCTCATCGGGCATGAAGCAGCGGGTGCGTCTGGCAGTGGCAACGCTAGCGAGTCCTCCCATCCTTCTTCTCGACGAACCAACGGTAACGCTCGATCAGGAGGGACGCGATCTGGTTGATCGAATCCGGCAACGGCAGGTTGAGCGGGGCGGCATCGTGATTCTGGCCACGAACGAGCCGGCGGAGGCGGAGACGTGCGAACGGCGGCTGGATGTGGAGGCATTTCGCCCCGTCAGTTTCGGGCAAGGCCGATCGCTGCGGCGGTGACGCGGCGGGCGCCGGCGTCTTTTAGCGTGATGGCCACCGATTCGAGCGTTGCGCCGGTCGTTATCACATCATCGACTATTATAATGTGTTTGCCGTCGATGATGCCGTACTCATGGGCGGCGAAGACATCGGAGAGATTCTTACGCCGATCGGCGCGTGAGAGGCTCGTCTGGGACTGCGTGGCTCTGGTTCGTGTAACGAGGTCACTGCGGACGGCGAGGTTGAGCGCATCGCCAAGTGCGGATGCGATGTGCATGCTCTGGTTGTAGCCGCGTTCGAGCAAACGAGACCGGTGAAGAGGGACGGGAACGATGAGATCACCGTACGTCTCGAGTGTTGAGGCACAAACGCGAGCGAGGTGGGCACCCATCCACCATCCGCAAACTGGGCGATTGCCGTACTTTAGCGCGTGCTGAACGGCTTGCAGAGGGCTTCCCTTGTCGAAGTACCACACCGCGACGGCTTCGTCGATCCACGTTGTCTCAAGGCGTTCGAGGAGATGCGCGGTGGCATCCGGCCCGACCGGCTCGAGACGATTTCGGCAAGCACGGCAGAGCATTGCTCCGGGAGCAACGCGCGCCTGGCAGTGAAGGCAGAGCGGAGGATAAAGCAGATCGACGAACCCTGCTGTCGCCGCGCCCACGAATTGCACCGCGCGGAGAAGGTGCGACGGATTTTCCCGATCCCTCAACATCACCATCACAGGTTTTGTAATGAAGTTCGTATACTCATAAACACGCAGCCGGCGTCGGCGCATTATCACTTTCCGGGAACGCTGCAACAGAGGTTCTGAATGGCAAAGACTCGACGCGGGATGATCATCAAGAACACCGATGATCGTCCTGTGGATATCAAGATGGCGACGCGGCACATCCGCATCAATCCAGGCCAGGAGCGGATGATTTCCGCCGACGAGGTTCGTGATCCCACGCTTCGGGAGCGGCTTCAGGTGCGGGCGATCGCGATCGTGAGGCCGGTCACGGAGGCCGAGGAAGAACAGCTGCGTGCCGAATTGGAGGCATCGAGGGACCGGCAGGGCGGATGAACGTCCTTGCCCTGGAGCCCTGGTACGGCGGTTCGCACCGGAATTTTCTAGATGGGCTCGTAGAGCACAGCCGCCACACGTACGAGACCGTGACGATGGCGGCGCGCTTTTGGAAGTGGCGCATGCAGGGTGGCGCCGTAACCCTCGCGCGCAAGACGCAGGATCTCCTCGACGCCGGATTCAAGCCCGACGTCATCCTTGCGGCGGACATGGTTAACGTCCCGGCGTTCCTCTCGCTGACGCGGGATCGTCTGGCAGACGTTCCGCTGGTGCTCTATTTCCATGAGAACCAGCTGACGTATCCGGTTCCTCCAGGTGTCGATCGCGACCTCACGTACGCCTACATCAATTATCTTTCTTGTCTGGCGGCGGATCGGATCGTTTTCAACTCGGAGTTCCACTACCACTCTATGCTCGACGCGCTGCCGGGCCTGCTGCGCGTGTTTCCCGACTATACGCATCTGAACACGGTGCAGGCGATCCGCGACAAGAGTTCGGTTCTGCACCTGGGCGTCGACCTCCTCGCTCATGACGCTTATCGACACGAACACGAGTCGGACGACTCGCCATCACAAGCGAAATCTCCCATCGTGCTGTGGAATCATCGTTGGGAGTACGATAAGGATCCGGCCGCGTTTTTCAGGATGATGAATCGGCTCGATGACGCGGGATCACGCTTTCGGCTTATCCTCGCGGGCGAACATTTCGAGGAGCAGCCGCAGGAGTTCGAGCGCGCCTTCGAGCGATACGCCGACCGGATCATCCACTACGGATATGCCGAGGACTTCCACGAGTACAGCCGTCTCCTTCACCGCGCGGATATCGTCGTGTCCACCGCACGCCACGAGTTCTTCGGTGTAGCGATGATGGAGGCGATTTATTGCGGATGCCATCCGCTGCTGCCCAATCGGCTTAGCTATCCGGAGTTGCTGCCGGAGTCGCTGCACCGGCCGCTACTGCACGCGCCGTGTCTGTATGAGGATGAAGACGACCTTTTCCGGATCCTGCAGAGGATGCTCGCCGGTAAAGATCGACCGCTGCCCGAGGATACGCTGCGGTCGATTCCCGCGCATCTGGACTGGCGGGTTCATGGGCAGCGTTTCGATGAACTGTTAGAAGCAGTTTGAAACTCGAAGGGGGAAGTGTGGCGGTTTCGGGCTGGACGTGTGGTCCGGCGGGGAGTGGGAATTGAGTGTGGAGAGTGTGGAAGTGCAGGAGGGAAGAATGTCGCGTTGCCGACGATTTTCGTACCGAAGTTCCTAAAAGAGTCGTGCCCCGCCTTCCTGGTCTGTTGACCTAGTGAAGCGCGGGGCACGATCCTCCATCCCTCATCACATCGGCTTAGATTACCTGCGTGGGAGGCAGTTCCGCCGGCCGATACGTGCTCGATCCTATTGTCATCAGCGTTACACAACGACGCGATTACGCGATGCGTCGACCCGTCACCGATTCTCCCGTTGCCGGCGTTCGCCGAGGAAGATGCTGGCGACGAGGGCGAAGCCGCACGCGGCGGCGGCGATGAACAGCAACGCCGCGTAGCCGGGATAGCCGAGGATCTCAAAGTCGGTGTCGACCTGCATGAGCATCGCCGCGCCGATGATGAGCGCAGCGAGCACGAGCGCAAGTGACAGCCGGTTGACCATGTTGTGCACGTTGCGCAGCACGTGTGGCTCGTCCACCAGCTCGACTCGGATCGTAAACTGGTCATCGACGAGTTTCTCGCTGAGCGTGTTGATGCGCGGTGGAAGCCGGCGCGCCAGCTCCTGCGCCTCGACCAGTGACGCGAGCATGTTACCTGGTGAGAGCGCCTTTGTCATCCGCCGCTGAAGCAGGCTTGAAACGTGGCTGCGCACGATCTCACGAGGCTGCAGCTCCGGAGCGAGCTTCCGACTGATCTCATCAAGATTGAGGAGCGTTTTGCCGAGCATAGCCATTGAAGCCGGCGGACGCAGCCCGTTTTCCCCTTCCGCACGAAGCACTTCGAGCAGCAGCCGGCCAATGTTCACGTCGCGCAGCTCATCGTCGATGTGCGTTGTGATGAGGGTCTCCACGGTTCGGATGAAGCCCTCCTCATCAAAATCGGGCATCGGGCGGCCCATGCGGATGGCCTGTTCGGCAGCCTCTTTTCCGCGGCCGTCGCTGATCGCGAGGAGCATCTTCAGAAGCTCATCCTGATCTTCCGGGCTCATCCGCGCAACCATGCCGAGGTCGATCAAGGCAATGCGCCCGTCACGTGCGATCAGGACGTTTCCCGGATGCGGGTCCGCATGGAAGAAGCCGTGCGAAAGGACCTGGTCGAGGTATGCGCGCGTGAGGTCCTCCGCGAGTCTCTGCCCGTCCAGTTCCATCATGCGAAGCGGCCCGATCGACATGACCGGGTCTCCGTCGATGTAATCCATCGTCAGAAGACGCGACGTCGAGTAATCATGCACGGGCGCGGGCACGACGATCGTCGGATAGTCCGAGAGGTTGGTGCGCAAGCGTTCGAGGTTCTGCGCCTCGAGGCGGAAATCCAGCTCACGCACAAGCGCCGCACGAAACTCCTCGAGGAGATCATCCACGGCAAAACGCTTCCCTACATCCGTGTGCTTGGCGACGGTGTCAACCACCTC
>CAZKDQ010000109.1:0-2395 GCA_964551345.1 uncultured Rhodothermales bacterium | reverse complement strand
GTCAGCGCTTTCGTGTAGGCTTCAGGCAGGATGTCCGGGCGCGTGGAGAGAAGCTGCCCGAGCTTGATGAAGGTCGGCCCAAGCGCCTCGAGGTCGGCGGCCAGCCGCTCCGGCTTGTCGGATGAGGTCTGGATCTGCTCATCCGTGGCGAGGAGCAACGCCTCATCCAGTCTTTCCGTGTTGACGAGGTCGCGGTCGCCATAGCGGAGAAGAAGCAGGGCGATGTCGCGATAACGGCGGAGGTGGTCCGGTTTGAGGGAGAGTGCCATATGAGGCGCCGTTGGCTGGAAGTAAAAAGGCGCGAGAGCCTGATTGGCCGCCCGCGCCTCGTTCGAATGTCGCTATTGACGGAGAATGCTCACTGCATGTTCTCGACGATGGCCTCTCCGAACTCACTTGTTTTCAACAATGTGGCACCCGTCATCAGTCGCTCGAAGTCGTACGTAACGCGCTTCTGCTCGATCGACTGTTCGATGCCGCGCACGATGAGGTCCGCCGCCTCGTTCCATCCCATATAACGGAGCATCATCTCGCCCGACAGGATGACAGAGCTCGGGTTGACCTTGTCCTGGTTGGCGTACTTCGGCGCGGTGCCGTGTGTGGCTTCAAAAATCGCGTGGCCGGTGATGTAGTTGATGTTGGCGCCGGGCGCGATGCCGTTGACGTTGATCTGCGCGGCGAGCGCATCCGAAATATAGTCGCCGTTGAGGTTCATCGTCGCGATCACATCGTATTCCTCCGGTCGCGTGAGGATCTGCTGGAGGAAGGCGTCCGCGATGACGTCTTTGATGACGATGCCCGCGCCGGGTTTTCCGTCAGGAATGATGTGCCAGGGCCCGCCTTCCCATTCGACGGCGCCGAAGGAATCACGCGCGACGCGGTATCCCCAGTCACGGAACGCGCCTTCCGTGAACTTCATGATGTTGCCCTTGTGCACGAGCGTCACGCTCTTGCGGCCTTCTTCTATAGCATGGCTGATGGCGCTGTGCACCAGGCGCTCGGTGCCGAGGAAGGAAACGGGTTTCAGGCCGATGCCCACATCCGTGCCGACTTCCCGCTTCGGAGCTCCCGTCGTCTCAAGTGTTTTCTGCCACTCTGCGGATCGTTCGCTGCTGCCGAAGCGAATCTTGGCTGCCTGCTCAGGGAACGCCTCTTCCATAAATTTCAGCAGACGCTCAGCTTCCGGAGATCCGCCGACGTACTCGATGCCGGCGTAGATATCCTCTGTGTTCTCGCGAAAGATCACCATGTCCACTTTCTCCGGCTCGCGCACCGGTGACGGGACGCCCGTGAAGTACCTGACGGGGCGCACGCAAGCGTAGAGGTCAAGCTTCTGCCGCAGCGCGACGTTGAGCGAGCGGATGCCGCCGCCCACCGGCGTAGTAAGCGGCCCTTTGATGGCGACGAGGTACTCATCGATCGCTTTGAGCGTGTCGTCCGGAAGCCATTCGCTGAACTGCGTATGCGCCTTCTCGCCGGCAAACACCTCCATCCAGGTGATGCTGCGCGAGCCATCGTAGGCTTTCTCGACGGCCGCATCCAGGACGCGCCGGGAGGCACGCCAGATATCCGGGCCGGTGCCGTCGCCTTCGATGAACGGAATGATGGGATTATCAGGAACCTGGAGCCGGCCGTCGCGCATCTCGATGCGCTCGCCTTCCTCCGGACGGGTGAGGTGATCGTACGCCATGTAATTCTCTCTGGAGTGAACTGGGTTTTCAGCGTCGGCAAAATCCTCATTCCCCTTCACAAAAGGAAGCCGACGCCGGGATTCGACACAATCAACGAAAAACTGGGCGCGTATGCCGCCATCTCTGAGTTCCGCTGCAGATGCTATTACCCCGGCATCAGGCCGGAGAAGTAGCGCTCCCACAGCATCAGGAACAGGATGGCGATCCAGACAAGGTGGCCAATGCCGAGAAACATGGCCAGACGCGTGCGCAGCTTCGACGCATCCTGCGTGTTATCGGAGACGACGGCGCTCGTAAACCGCTGCCAGGTCGGCCGGATGAGGACGTAGTGGATGCCCAGCAAAACGACGATTAGCAGCAGGCTCGTGTGATATTCGGCTCCGTAGCGGGCAAACCCGCCGAGCAGGAAAAACGCGACGAGGCCGAAGAGAAAGGCGAGCACCAGCAGGATGCCCATCAGATCGAGACCCTTCCTCGTGTCAGAGCCGATCGTTGCCGCTGCGGAACCGCCGAGCGTAAACGAGAGCCCCGCCCGTGACGTCACCCGGAGCGCCATCCCGAACCATGCGGCTGCCGCCGCGATGTGCAGGAAGACGAGCGTGTGTGCCAGTAGGATCATCGTGACGGACTCCGGTGGATGACGGTGCGCGATTCGCGCAAAACCGCTTGAATCAAACCAATCTCACCGACGAAGGCAACCAGAG
>CAZKDQ010000108.1:8013-10276 GCA_964551345.1 uncultured Rhodothermales bacterium | reverse complement strand
CCGTATATCAGGAACGGATTGAAGCTGGTCGCTCCCGGCTGCTGCGCGATGGCCCATGATGCACTTCGTGCAAGGCGGTTGCAGTCGCCTTCGATGAAGCGCTCGAACGTGTAGGATGTGTTGAGCCGGCTGTCGATGGTCGCTTTTCGGATGCCCGGTATCACGAACGGATTGGCGGCCGGCGGAGCGGCTCCGTCAGGAGAGGGCGCGATTGGCGCGGCTTCGGCAGGTCGCGTCGGTGCCTCGGTGCCTCGCGTGCCGGGCTGCCGCGCGGGCACGTGCATGGATGTGCCTGCGGCGCCCTCGGCTCCATCCCGGTCGATGACGATGTCGTAGTAGAGCCGTCCTTGCGGCCCCAGCACCTTCGTCACCGTCTTGCGCAGGAGTGCGAAGTAGTGCTCCTCGAGCCACTCGTAATAGAACCGGCTCGGCAGTTCAACGGTCAGCTTACGCGCGCCTCCAGCTTCCTCTTCAAGCCCAACCGGCTTCAAGGGCTCGAACCACGTCTTGAAGCTCTGACGAGGCACGTTGTCCCTTATGATTTCGAGACAGTTGGTCCAGGCGGATTCGGGAGACTTGGGCATCGATGCAGGATGAATACAACCCTACCGTACTTCCAGAACGGAGCGCGGTGCGCGGCCGGCAGCGGCGAACGACTGGTCGAGCCCGCGTTTCTGATTGCCGGACATGCGCATACGAACTTATCAACAACAATGAGTTTAGCAAGCCTGCGCGCCGCTGTGCATCGTTAAACGAGCGCGGCGGCGTGCACAAGTTGTCAACAGCGCATGATTCGTATACAACTCGTTGAGGTACAGTGGCTTATCACTGTACCTCACAGGCGCGGCTCACATCGCGAAGGATGCGAGGGAATACGCGTAGCCACCGAAATGGCGTTACGGGCCGCCCGTCGCTGCGTTGTGAACAAGTTATCCACACAAAGATTCCGGTGCCCGCACTCCGATTGAGTAGCGACTCCGGCCGGCGGCAAGCGGGTCTCATGGTACTGTGTTCGAGCCGACAGATTCAATGCCGGACCCTAATTTCATCCACTGGCGCAGCGCCACCGGATTCACTTCCTATTCGCCCATTTCCCGTGAACATCAAATTGAGGTGGAACGGGCGGGGTGGTATTTTCATTCTCTTTGCTTGCCGCCGCGGACAGGGCTCTTTGCGCCTATCGGGCGGGGTCAGAAGGTAGAGGTGAGTTAGCGCTGCGAGGATATGCTTTCAGTTAATATCGCCGGCCTGAAGGTCGGCCTTCACGAGATGAGCCTTCGGCCGTCTCCTGAAGATATAGATCTGGATCCCGAGGTGTTTCGCGAGGTGCTGGTTGACCTGGCGCTCGACCGTCGACCGGACCGTGTTCTTGTCTCGTTCGAAGCCTCGGCGACGGCTTGCCTGAAGTGCGACCGTACGCTGGTCGATTTCGATGAGGTTGTGTCGGGCCGGCACGAAGTGCTCTTCGCTCCGCCGGAGATGGTGGTTGAGGATGACGACAGCGTCCGGCCGCTGCTTCCTGACGAAGAGGAGATTGACATAACGGAGGTTGTACGGGACACGCTCGTGCTGGCGATCCCGCAACGAAAGGTTGCACCGGGCGCTGAGGATGTGGAGATTCCCACGCGCTTCGGGGCTGCGGAAACGGAAACGATCGATCCGCGTTGGGCGGCGTTGCGTGCACTTCGCGACGACGACCGGCACGGCAAATAATTATCCCAAAGAACGACAATCATCGCCACGAGGCGCTGAACGATGGCCAATCCAAAGAAAAAGCATTCGAAGGCTCGTACGCGGACGCGTCGGTCCGTCTACTACAACAGCCTCAGCGCTCCGCAGATGATGGAGTGCCCCAACTGCAGCAGCACCAAGCTGCGTCACCGCGCGTGCCCGACCTGCGGCCATTACCGCGGTCGCCAGGTCATAGAGCCGAAGGAAGTGGCCTGATCTTTCGTCCGTTTTAGTTCAGTCAGCCACCGGATTTCATGCCCGTACGCGTAGCAATCGATGCCATGGGCGGCGATCATGCCCCCGCCGCAGCAGTCGAAGGTGCCGTTCGGGCATCGCGAGAGGTCGAGGTTCTGGTCGTCGGACGAGAGGAAGAGGTAAAGCAGGAACTGACACGGCTCGGTGCTCCGGGCAGCGTTCAGATCGTGGATGCGCCCGAGGTCATCTCGATGGCGGAAGCCCCTGCCGCCGCCGTCAAGGGCAAGCCGCGCTCGTCGATCCATGTGGGATTAGGATTGCACCGGGAAGGGCAGGC
>CAZKDQ010000108.1:0-7913 GCA_964551345.1 uncultured Rhodothermales bacterium | reverse complement strand
GGCGAGGAGCCGGGCAAAGGCAATGAGCTGGTCAAATCCGCATATCGGCTTCTGGAAGCAGACACGCAGATCAACTTCACCGGCAACATAGAAGGTCGGGACATCCTGATGAACGAGGCGGACGTCGTCGTTTGTGACGGCTTCGTCGGCAACGTGCTGCTCAAGTTTGGTGAGAGCGTGGCGACGGTCGTCCCGACGATGCTCGGAGCCGCCATCCATGATTCGCAGCTCTCTACGGATGATGCCGCCAAGATGCAGGGCGTCTTCGCAGGCGTCAAGAAGCAGTTCGATTACGAAGAGTTCGGTGGTGCGCCATTGCTGGGAATTAAAGGCACGGTGCTCATCGGCCATGGCGGCTCGTCCGCTCGCGCCATCGAACGAATGATCCTGACGGCTGCTCAGGCCGCACGGGAGGATGTTGCAGGCGAAATTGCCCTCTCATTCTCCAAGTAACCTCGTGAGCTGTGTCGCCGGGTTTCGACGGTCAACGCAATCGCTCGGCTCCGTTGATTCTTGATGGCATAGCACCCACGATGACTCATCGTCGCGTTGTGCTGAAGCAGCGCTTCAGCACGTTCGGTATACTTCCGGCTTCAGCGACACAACACTAGTTGGACACTCACTCTGCTATGGTTCGAGCGGCTATTACCGCTGTCGGGCACTTCCTGCCTGAAGATCGCCTCACAAACGCGGACCTGGAACGCATCGTCGACACCAGCGACGAATGGATCCACTCACGCACCGGCATCCGTGAGCGTCGCATCCTGCGTGACGACACGAAGGGCACCTCTTTCATGGCGATCGAGGCGGCGCGCGAGGCGCTTGCCAGTGCCGATGTAGATCCGGAATCGATTGATGCCCTCATCGTCAGCACGGTGACGCCGGACATGCTCTTCCCTGCCACAGCCTGTCTCGTTCAGGATGCGATAGGTGCTAAGAATGCCTGGGGCTTCGACCTCTCGGCGGCGTGCAGCGGCTTTCTCTACGGCCTCAGCACTGGAGCCGGCCTCGTCGAATCCGGCCGCGCGAAGCGCGTGCTCGTGATCGGCGCCGACAAGATGAGCTCGATCGTCGACTATACGGACCGTACCACGTGCATTCTTTTTGGGGATGGTGCCGGCGCGGTGCTGCTCGAGCCTGATGAATCGGGCAACGGTCTGCAGGACTCGATCCATCGGATGGATGCCTCGAGCTGGGAATCGCTCTGCATGAAAGGCGGCGGAAGCCTCAATCCGCCGACGCACGAGACGATCGACAAGCGGATGCATTATCTCTACCAGGATGGGCGGACCGTCTTCAAGTACGCTGTGGAAGGCATGGCCGACATCGCCGCCGAAGTCATGGAAAAGAACGGGCTCACCGGCGACGACATCCGTTACCTGGTGCCTCATCAGGCCAACATGCGCATCATCGATGCCACCGCGCGGCGTATGGGCATCACCAGAGACAAGGTGATGCTCAACATCGAGAACTACGGAAACACAACGGCCGCAACGATTCCGCTCTGCCTCTACGACTGGGAGCACGACCTCTCTGCCGGCGACAACCTTGTTCTGGCCGCATTCGGTGGAGGCTTCACCTGGGGCGCAACCTATCTCAAGTGGGCCTATGATGGCGCGTCTCGTGCAAGCAAACGCACTGTGACCGAGGCCGCCGAAGCTTCCTGATCAACCTTAACGTCATGCAGACGGCCTTTCTCTTTCCCGGCCAGGGCTCGCAGTATGCGGGCATGGGAGTCGACCTCTACGACGCCTATCCTGAGGCGCGGGAGCTCTTCGACGAAGCCGATCGCATTCTCGAGTTTTCGCTGACGGGCGTCATGTTCGACGAGAGCGGCGACAATGAGGATGAACTGCGCCGCACCGAAGTCACGCAGCCGGCGCTCTACGTGCATTCGATGGCCGCGCACGCCGTGCTTCGACAAAACCATCGAACGGCAGACATGGCCGCAGGGCACAGCCTTGGCGAATACAGCGCGCTCGCGGCTTCGGGTGCGATTTCGTTTGAGGATGGACTGCGAGCGGTGCGCCGTCGGGGCGAGCTGATGGCACGAGCCGGAGACAAACGTCCCGGAACGATGGCTGCCGTGCTCGGAGCCGAAGACGCCGCGGTCGAGCAGGTTTGTGAGGAGTTGTCAACCAATGATCACGTCGTGCGACCGGCGAATTTCAACGCACCCGGTCAGGTTGTGATTTCGGGGGATGTGGCGGCTGTCGAAGCTGCAATGGAACGCCTCAAGGATTTCGGTGCGCGGCGCGTCGTGCCGCTTCCGGTAAGCGGGGCCTTTCATTCCCCGCTGATGGACTATGCTCGGGATGGCCTGGCGTCAGCGCTCGACGCGCTCCAGATCCAGGAGCCGGAGTGCCCCGTCTACCTGAATGTGACGGCAGAGCCGACGACCGATCCGGATGAGATTCGACAGAGGTTGCTCGAGCAACTGCTGGCGCCGGTTCGCTGGACCGACATCCTCAAAGCCATGCAGGCCGACGGCGCAAGTCGGTTCGTCGAAGTCGGCGCGGGAAATGTGCTTTCGGGTCTTGTGCGTCGTACGCTCGGCCGCTCCATCGAGACCTCGACTGCCGGCAAGGCCGAAGAGCTCAATCAACTCAATTAACGGTTCCCTCTAAACGGAATGCAGATCGATCTATCCGGAAAAAACGTTCTCATCACCGGCGGTACGCGTGGCATCGGCAAAGCCGTAGCGACGAAGTTCGCCGACGCGGGCGCCCGTGTAGCCATCACCTTTCGCTCGTCGCGTGAGCAGGCCGATGCGTTCAAGGCGGAACTGGAGGAGCGTGGAACGGAGGTCCTTGTATTTCAGGGTGATGCATCCGACCCCGCTGCCGCGTCCGAGGCGGTCGAGGGCGTGGTCAAGAACTGGAAGTCGCTCGACATCCTCATCAACAACGCAGGCATCACGCGAGACGGCCTCATGCTTCGGATGAGCGAAGACGACTGGGACGCCGTCATCAACACAAACCTGAAGAGCGTCTTCAACTTCTGCAAGGCCGCCTATCGGCCGATGATGAAGCAGCGGTCGGGCAAGATCATCAACATGTCCTCGATTATCGGGGTGATGGGCAACGCGGGGCAGACCAATTACGCGGCATCGAAAGCCGGTATCATCGGCCTGTCGAAAAGCCTCGCGAAGGAGCTTTCGAGCCGCGGCGTCACCGTCAACGTCCTCGCGCCGGGATACGTGGCCACCGAGATGACGGCCGTGCTCAAGCAGGAAACGCTCGATGCCATGGTTGAGGCCGTACCGCTGGGTCGCGCCGCGACGACGGAAGACGTCGCCGGTGCAGCGTTATTTCTCGGATCATCCCTCGCCGACTACATCACCGGTCAGGTGCTGCACGTCGACGGCGGGCTGGCGATGTGATCGAAATTCCACAATATCTGGAGCAGGGCGCGTTTCCATCCGTAGAAGGAACGTTTGGCCCGGAACAGGCGGTATGCCGAGCGGCAGATCGCCTGTGATGTTTTAATGAGACGTTAGCTGAAGGCAAAGATTATGACACCGGAAGGATCACAGGGCGGCGCATACAAGCAGGTCATTGATTTAACCACGCGCGCCCAGCAGTCGAAACGGCAGGAAGAGAACGAGCAGGCATTTGCCGAACCCGAACCGGCGCTTCCGCCGGTGACGGCAGACGAACTTCCGGATGCGCTGCGAGAGGCCATCAAGCGGATGAAATGGCCGGACCTGATGCCCGTTCAGCAGCGAGCGATTCCATACGTGCTCGAGGGCCGCGACATCATCGTTCAGTCGCGCACGGGCTCGGGCAAGACCGGCGCATTCCTCCTTCCACTGCTCGACAATCTGGATCCTTCGCTCGAAAAACCTCAGGCGCTCATTCTGACGCCGACGCGCGAGCTCGCCCGTCAGGTCAACGAGGAGTTCGAGCGCATGATCGGTGATGAAGTGCCGCTGCGTGCGTCACTCATCTACGGCGGCGTCCGGTATTCGACGCAGCTCAGCGAGCTGAAGCAGGGCGCGCACGTCATTATCGGGACGCCGGGCCGGATCCTCGATCACCTGGAGCGCAAGACGCTGGACCTATCGGCGCTCGAGGTGCTGGTCTTCGATGAAGCCGACGAGATGCTGTCGATGGGCTTCTTCCCCGCGATGCGGCAGTTGCGGCGCTATCTGCCGAGGGAGCGAACGACGTTCATGTTCAGCGCGACCATCCCGTACCGCGTGCAGTCGCTCGCGCGCGAGTTCATGAACGACCCGGGCTTCCTTTCGCTGAGCGTCGGGAAGGTCAGCGTCGACGCCATCGAGCACCGCTATCACATCGTTAATGCGATGGAGAAGGACCGGGTGCTGGCGCGCGTGCTGGAGATGGAGAACCCGGACTCGGCCATCATCTTCTGCAATACGAAGCGCGACGTCGAGTACCTCGCCACCTTCCTGCGCAACTACGGCTATAACGCCGACGAGATTTCGGGTGATCTCTCGCAGAAGGCGCGAGAGGCTGTGATGGACCGCATCCGGGAGGGCGCGCTGCGCTTCCTCGTCGCAACTGATGTTGCCGCGCGCGGGATCGACATTTCGGATCTCAGCCATGTCATCATGTACGACGTTCCGCAGGATCCGGAGTACTACGTCCACCGCGCGGGTCGTACGGCCCGGGCCGGAAAAGCGGGAATCGCCATTGTCCTTACGACGCGTGCCGATGAGCGGAATTTGCTGGGGATCGCACGCAAGTACCAGATCGAGCTCGAGAAACAGCCCGTACCGACGGACGAAGACGTCGAAACGCGCGTCGCCGAACGGATGATGGTGCAGCTCGAGGATCAGCTTCGCGAGCTGACGAATCTCGAGAAGGAGCGGATGAAGCGGTTCCTCCCGCTCGTCAAGGAGCTCGCGAGTGAAGAGCCGGCCACGCTGGCGATGCTTGTGGATCGCCTTTATCACGAGAGCCTGCATCGCGGCGCCGAATCTTACGTCGAGCCCGAGCGCCTGGAGAAGGATAAGTCGGGTGGAAAGGGCCGCCGGGGCGGACGCGGCCGCGGTCCCTCATGAAGCCCGTCGCCGTCGCCATCCTGCTTGCACTCATGGCGGTTCTTCCTGCACGCGGCCAGGAGGCGCAGCCGTGGTCCGTCTTCACCCGAACTGGTGAGGCGGCGGATATCCACGCCATTGCAGCCCGTGCTGAATCGGTAGATGTTGTTCTCGTCGGCGAGCTGCATGACGACACGCTCGGCCATCAATTCAAGCACGCCCTGTTGCGCGCGCTCGATCAGGAGACGGCGAGGCCGGTGGCGCTTTCGCTCGAGATGTTCGAGCAGGACGTACAACTGGTCGTGGATGAGTATCTCGCGGGATTGATTTCGGAGGCGCACTTCCTCGCCTCATCGCGTCCGTGGCAGAACTACGCGCGCGATTATCGCCCGATGGTCGAATACGCACGCGATCGGCGGATGGCGGTCATCGCAGCCAATCCGCCGCGGCGGTACGTAAACGTCGTCTCGCGTGGCGGATTTGCCGCCCTCGATTCGCTCTTCGTGCCGTCGAAGCGCCATCTGCCTCCGCTTCCCCTTCCCGAGGTTTCAGGGGAGTACCGGGATACGTTCTTCGAGCGCATCGCAGGCATGCCTGCGCATGGTGGTCCGAGTCGGGAGAACCTGCTCGAGGCGCAGCAGCTCTGGGATGCGGGCATGGCACACGCCATTGCCACGCGGCTCGACCGAAGTCGCGGCCTGCTCATCATGCATGCCGCAGGTGCCTTCCATGTGGAATCCGGTCGCGGCATCGGAGACATGCTGCCTGCCTACCGGCCCGAGACATCCATACTCATCGTCGCCGTTCGTCCCGGCGCCGGCTTCGACACCGCGGTTCATGCTGACTTGGGCGACTTCGTCGTTTTGACGCACCAGCCGTAACTTGGCGATGCATCCATCAATCCGAATCACGTTATGACGCGCCTTTCCCTCATCTCACTCACCGTGGCAGCGCTCGTGCTTGCCTCCTGCACGCCACTCGCCGAGCAACCCCGTGACTCCGACGACCTCGTGGCCAAGTACACGCCCTTCACGCTGACCGCCGACCTCTCGAACCTCTCCGACTCGGAGCGGCAGATGATCCCGATCCTCATCGAGGCGGCAGACATCATGGATCGCCTCTTCTGGCACGAAGCCTACGGTGATCCCGATCAGCTTCTGGCGGATGTTGATGATGCATCGCTCCGGCGTTTCGCCGAGATCAATTACGGGCCGTGGGACCGGCTCGACGATAACCGTCCGTTCATCGACGGCGTCGGACCGAAGCCGCGCGGTGCGAACTTTTATCCCGCCGATATGACGGAGGCCGAGTTCGAAGCGGCCGCCGAGTCCAATCCCGAGCTGCGCTCCGAGTACACGATGGTCCGTCGCGACGACAGCGGAAGCCTCATCGCCATCCCCTATCACCAGTACTTTGAGGAGGAGGTCAACGCCGCCGCCGATCTGCTGGAAGAAGCGGCCACCCTCGCCGGCGATTCGGGCCTCGGCCGCTACCTCGAGCTTCGCGCCGAGGCGCTCCGAACAGATGAATACCGGGCCAGCGACATGGCGTGGATGGACATGAAGGACAATACGATCGAGGTCATCATCGGCCCGATCGAGCATTACGAGGATCAGCTCTATGGCCGCAAGACGGCGCACGAGGCGTTCATCCTGATCAAGGATCTCGAGTGGAGCGACCGCCTCTCGCGCTATGCCACAATCCTGCCGATGCTGCAGCGCGGTCTTCCCGTGCCTGACCAGTACAAGCAGGAGACGCCGGGCAGTGAGTCTGACCTCAACGCCTACGATGCGATCTACTACGCGGGCGATTCCAACGCCGGTTCGAAGACGATCGCCATCAACCTGCCCAACGACGAGCAGGTCCAACTCGAAAAAGGCACGCGGCGCCTGCAGCTCAAGAACTCGATGCGCGCCAAGTTTGATGAGATCCTTGTGCCCATCGCCGACGTGCTCATCGACGAGGATCAGCGCGAGCACATCACGTTCGACGCCTTCTTTGACAACACGATGTTCCACGAGGTCGCGCACGGCCTCGGCGTCAAGAATACGATCACGGGGCAGGGCACCGTCCGGGAGGCGCTCCGCGAGCATTACTCCGCGCTCGAGGAGGGCAAGGCGGACGTCCTCGGCCTCTACATGGTGACGGCGCTCAACGAGGCGGGCGAGATCGACGTCGACCTCATGGATAACTTCACGACGTTTCTCGCCGGCATTTTCCGCAGCGTTCGCTTCGGCGCCGCCAGCGCCCACGGCCGCGCCAACATGGTGCGCTTCAACTTCTTCCAGGAAATGGGAGCCTTCGAGCGCGACGAGGCAACCGGTACCTATCGAGTGGATGCCGAGGCCATGCAGGAGGCCATGAACGCACTGTCCGAGCGCATCCTGACCCTGCAGGGCGATGGGGATTACGAGGCGGTCGACGCGTTCGTCCAGCAGTACGGCCAGGTTCCGGCGCAGCTTCAGGCCGATCTCGCGCGCCTCAACGAGGCCGGCATTCCCGTCGATGTCGTCTTCGAGCAGGGACTCGAGGTGCTCGACCTCTAAAAACGACGCCTTCGTAGTTACTGCCCCGGCGGCCGGTCCGATGAGAATCGATCGACTTCCGGGGCAGTTTTTTTTGGGGGAAACCGGGCGCGGTGGCAGCCCATCCCGCAAGTCGTGCGCCGGGACGGTGATGCACGTCGCCTCTCCCACGGCACGCCAATCCACCACTTCGGACGCACATCCGCAGCGTCTCATCGATCCCGCGGGGACCTCACATTCGGATGTCGAATCTACGGTCGAAGTTCGTCGCGCGTCGCCTGGCGCTATCGTGAGTTATCTGTGAGCACGCATTGCAGCCACTGCTCTCGGCCACGGATCACCTATCTTCCGCCGCTGTTCGTAGACTGGATCTAAATAAC
>CAZKDQ010000107.1:6471-10366 GCA_964551345.1 uncultured Rhodothermales bacterium | reverse complement strand
CCGTGGGGATGCCCATGGCGCGGTAGAGGATTCCGCTGTAAAAGTCGACGTTCGGATAGAGCTTGCGCTCGATAAAGAACTCATCCTCGAGGGCAGATTTCTCCAGCCGCTTTGCGATGTCAAGCAGCGGATCGCTTTCTCCGATTTCCGCCAGCACTTCGTCGGCGGCGTGTTTGATGATCCGCGCGCGCGGGTCGAAGTTGCGATAGACGCGGTGGCCGAAGCCCATGAGCTTGAAGGCTTTGTCGCGCGACTTCGCCCGCTCGATGAACGGCTGGTGGTCGCCGCCAGACTCGTGGATCATCTCCAGCATGTGGATGACCTCCTGGTTGGCGCGCCCGTGAAGCGGTCCCGAAAGTGCTCCAATGGCGGCCGAGATCGAGGTAAACAGATCGGCGCCGGAGCTTCCGACCATACGCGCGGTCGAGGTCGAGCAGTTTTGTTCGTGATCGGCGTGAACGATCAGAAGCAGCTCCAGTGTGCGTTCAAACACCTTCGAAACCTCATACGGCTCGGAAGGCACGGCGAACATCATGTGGAGGAAGTCCGACGAGAACGAGAGGTCGTTGCGTGGATAGATGAACGGCTGCCCGACCGATTTCTTGTAGGAGAACGCGGCGATCGTTTTTAACTTCGCCAGGAGCCGGATGATGTTGGCGCGCAGCGTCTGCGGATCATCCGACTGCGGGTAGAACGCCGAGAGGGAAGACACCATCGTCGTCAGCACCGTCATCGGGTGCGACTTGGCGTGGAAGCCCTCGAAAAACTTCTTGATGTCCTCGTGCAGCAGCGTGTGGTAGGTGATCTCGCGTTCAAACTCCTCGAGCTCAGACGGCGTCGGGAGCTCGCCCTCGATGAGCAGATAGCAGACCTCCAGAAACGAGGATTTCTCGGCCAGTTCTTCAATGGGATAGCCCCGATATCGAAGTACGCCCGCCTCGCCGTCGATAAAGGTGATTCCGCTCTCGCACGAGCCGGTATTGCCGTACGCCGGGTCAAGCGTGATCGCGCCGGACTTGGCGCGCAGCGACGTCACGTCTACTCCGACTTCACCTTCCGTTCCGACCGTAACCGGCAGTTCGTACTCCTTTCCATCAAGCGACAGGTGTGCTGATTGCATATCGGTCTCCATTGCTGATCGTTATTTATTGCTGTTCCATCTACCACGTCCGCCTTTCAGCTCAGACGCCTTATGACCGACGTTCGGCGGCAAATGTTCATGAGAAAATGGCGAGGAAGCCTCGACCCAACGCAAACTCGACAATCCATCCGCTACATTCTCTCGCCGTCAGTGCAATTTCCAGATCATCAGTAACGACGTGGAACCCACGGACCTCCGGATCGACATCGACTTCGACAGCGGCTCGCTCGACACCCGGCGCACGCGCATCGTCGGCGACCACATCATCCTCAAAGGACTCGAGAACCACAATCGCGGCTATTGGAAATGGATCTACTTCCGAGTCCGCGGCGTGCGGGGGAGGAGAGTCACCTTCGAGATCGGTGACAACTTCGAACCGGGCTCCGAACGTCTCGATGAACATCGGATGGTTTACAGCTACGACGCCGAGTCGTGGCACTTCTTCCCGAATGGTGAGCGCAACGCAGCCGAGGGCAAGTACTTTTTCAGCCTGGACGGGCCTTTCGTAGAGGATGCCGTTTTCATCGCATACGGATTGCCATATCCGTACGAGCGGATGAAACGATTCGTCGACGGCATCCGCGAGAGCCGGTTTGTTTCTCCGACCCCCTCGAGCGACGAGCATCTGGTGATCGGGAAATCACCTGGTGGGATCGACGAGGTTGGACGTGAGATCCCGCAGCACAATCTGTACGGATTCGGCATCACGGATTCTTCTGTGGAAACGCCGAAGTCACAGATAGTGGTGATGGGCGGTGTGCATCCGAATGAGCCGCTCGGCAACCACGCCATTGAAGGCCTGCTCGAGTTTTTGCTCGATGAGGATGACGCCGGGGCAGCCGATCTGCGCCGGGCAGCCCGGTTCTTCGTATACCCGATGGCCAATCCGGATGGGCGGTACGCGGGCTACAACCGCAGCACGGTTCAGCACATCGACCGCGATGCCAACCGGTTCTGGCGCGAGGATTTGTACGAGGACATGGATGATATCCGGCAGATCGCCGAAGCAATGAAAGCCGACACCGATTCGGATGTGAGCTATTTCATTGACTTCCATTGCTGGACGCACACGACGCAGCACTTCGGAATTATGGCGCGCTCCGAAGGCTTCCACCGTGATCCGTTCTGGCTGGCGCTCCGCAAGCTCGAGCCGGGATTATCGGAAGCGGATTCAGGCTGGGAGAACTGGTCGAGCGAGACCTTCGGTTTCAAGCGGCTCGGCGCCAAATTCGCGATGACGCTCGAAACGATGTTCATCCCCGACGAGAACATCGAACGATTCAAGCGGCTCGGAAGAAATGTCGGGCGCGCGCTTGCGCACGCAATTCTGGATGATTCTCGACGCGAACGTTGAGGCGTAAATGCCTCGAACCCATCCTCGGGCTCGGTATGATCAGCCGCTTCCGTTCAGGCTGATTCGTGCGACAACCGGCAGGTGGTCCGAACCGCGGCGCGTTGCGCGGCTGCTGTGGGCCTTGACGTCGAGGACGTTCGCTCCTCGAGCATAAATGCGATCGAGCGCAAGGACGGGCCGTGTGGCCGGATATGTCGCGGGCCACGCCTGGTTGTGATGCAGCTCGGTAAACGCATCGTCGAGCTGGCGCGATGCGGCGCAGCGGCGCCAGGCATTCATGTCGCCCAGAAGAACCGTCGGGCCCTGCAACCGAGGATGTTCGAGCAGTGAGCGAACCTGCCGACCGCGCGTGCGGTCTACCAGCGCCAGATGGGTTGCGACAACGGCGACCGAGTGTTCGCCCTCGAACTGAACGGCGAGCGCAGAACGCTGCTCCAGGCGCCCCACGTTCAGGTCGATCGCGTAAATTGCCTTCATCGGCCAGCGAGACAGCAACGCGTTTCCCAGTTCGCCACGTCGGTGAATGCGTGTCGTGGCAAAGGCCATGTGATAGCCGAGACGGTCGGCGAGGTCGGTCAGCGGGTCACGTCCGTCGAAATGACGAAGCACTTCCTGAAGCGCGACGACGTCGGCATCGAGTTCATCGAGCACGGCAAATGCCAGATCCGGCTCCATACGCTTGCCGCCGGAGAGCCCCGTCCAGCGATGGACGTTGTAGCTGGCGATTCGGAAAGTGCCGGCCGGACCATCCCGTCCATCACCGGCCTGGTTGTAGGTGGCGAGGTACGGTACACGGTCGGCAAGCTGTTCACGCAGCTTGCGATGCGGATCGGATTTGAACGAGCGCGTTATCGAACGTATCACAACGGCACGCTATAGTGACTGCAGCGGATCGGAGGGGACTCTAACTGCCTATCCTGCCAAAGTTTTCCGAAACGCATCCGAAGTGGGAAGTGGGAGGTGTGAAGTTCGAGGTGGCGCGGGCACAGATGGTCTATCGTTCACGACCCGCGGCGCTCAGGACTCGCCTGGCGCAGCGCCTCAGCCATTTCGGCAAGAGATGTGAGTTTCACGCGCGGCCTGCCTTTCGCCTCACCGAGCGCCACCTCGTGTGAGTCAATGCATAACCAGTCTTCATAGGTGAAGTGATCCGGCTGCCTCATCACGATCAACTGTCGGATCGTATCGCGATCGGGTGCCTCGGGTTGTGGTAGGCCGCCTTCATTCAGGTCGATCAGGAGCTGTTCGATGGTCTCGGCGCTGTCGGGTTTGTTCGTTCCGATCACACCGGATGGGCCGCGCTTGATCCACCCCGTCACGTAGACGCCGTCGAAGGCGCTGCCGGAATTAGGGTCGAGGACGCGGCCGGCTTCGTTAGGAATCGTGCCGGTGGCCTCGTC
>CAZKDQ010000107.1:0-6371 GCA_964551345.1 uncultured Rhodothermales bacterium | reverse complement strand
CGATCAGCATCAACCAGGCTGCGCCGCGTCGCCGCATCGAGCTCTAGTTCCGATTCATCGAGGACGACATCGGCATCCGAAAGCTCTCCGAGTTCGCGGACTTCCGGGTTGGTGAACGCAGCCTGGGCCGGCCCTCGTCGGCCCAGCATGTAGACGTTCCGAACGTTGCTCGACCGAAGAGCTTCGAGCGCATAGTCTGCGATGTCGGTGGTTTCAAGTTCTTTCGGCGTCCGGCAGAGGATGCGCGCGACATCCACCGCCACGTTACCGACGCCGACGATAACCACGTTCTCGGCTGAGAGATCAAAGCGGAGGTCCCGGAAATCCGGATGCCCGTTGTACCATGCAACGAATTCAGTCGCCGAATGACTTCCCTCAAGGTCCTCACCCGGAATCCCCAGCGAGCGGTCCGTCTGCGCACCTGTCGCGATGATCACCGCGTGAAAGTGCCGTCTCAGGTCGGCAATCGAAAGATCTCGGCCGATGTCGACATTACCATAGAAGCAGAACTCATCGCGCTGCGCGATGCGGTCGAAGACGCGCGTGACGTTCTTGATCTTCTGATGATCGGGCGCCACACCACCACGCACAAGCCCGAACGGCGTCGGCAGTCGATCGAACATGTCGATGTGCACGACGATGTCCTTCTGCTTGAACAAGCACTCGGCGGCGTAGAAGCCGGCGGGACCTGATCCGACGATTGCCACATGAAGTGGTAAATCAGAATTACCGGGCGTTGCCATAGAGACCACGGAAAGCGATCGTATCAGCTTCCCATCAAAACAAATCAGCCTCGGTATGTCAACATCCTAGAGCCGGCCGATCAGCTCTCGCAGCCGCAGTTCCCACACTTTTGTCGCGGCCTCGCGCACGATTGCCTTGCTCATTTTAGACTGACCCTCGGTGCGTTCCGTAAAAATGATCGGCACCTCAACGAGCCGGTGGCCAAGTTTCCACGCGCGGTACTTCATCTCCACCTGGAACGAGTAGCCGTTCGACTTGACGCGGCTGAAGTCGATGGCCTCCAGCACGCGGCGATGGTAGCACTTGAATCCGGCGGTGACGTCATAGATGGGCAGCCGCGTGATGATCCTCGTGTAAACGCCTGCACCGTAAGAGAGCACGAGGCGGCTCAATGGCCAGTTCATCACGCGCACGCCCTCGATGTAACGTGAACCTATAGCAACGTCGGCGCGGTCTTCCCGAACCGGCGCGATCAGCCGCGGGAGATCCTGTGGATTGTGAGACAGGTCGGCGTCCATCTCACAAATAAAATCGAACCCGTTCTCTAGCGCATAACGGAAGCCGGCGATATAGGCCGATCCCAGGCCGAGTTTTCCGGGGCGCTCGATCAGATCGATCTGATCCGGATACTTCTCCATCGCCCGCCGCACCTTGGCAGCGGTACCATCCGGGGATCCATCATCGATGACGAGGGTGAAGACACGCTCGTCCAGCCCGGCGATCAAATCTAAGACCGTCGTGATATTCTCCGACTCGTTGTAAGTCGGAATGATAACGATCGAGCGAGACGAGCCTGTATCGGAAGTGCTGGACACGGAAGAGCATGTTACAAACCGGGCAGGAAGCGGCGAAGCTACGCGCGACTGGCTTCATCTGCAAAGGAATCAGCGTCCACCTGGCGGCTCAGAGAGGCAACGTGAGCCGCATTCACAAGCAACTCAAGGATTCGGCCGCTCCGGCGCGGGCGAGCGCGTCCTTTTATTCTTATAATGCCGTGCCCTTCCCGTAAGGGGCGGATTTCCGCTGTGCGATCACCCGGGCCATCAGGCGTCGGGCCGGGCTCCATTCTCCGCGCCGTTGCGCGCGGCGATCATGTTCGTGGACAAGTTCAGGATAGACGATGGCGAAAGCAACGAAGAAGAATAACGGCGCGGCAGCAAACAAAGCTGCTGATCAGGCCGCGGGCGCCGATGGTGACGTGGTCGAGATCCCGAAGTCGATCTCGCATGACTTCACCGTTGAGACGTATCAGGCGGGCCAGTACACGCACGAAGACGTCGGCCTCGAGGCGGATGATCTGCGCGACATGTATCGCAACATGCTGCTGCAACGCCGCTTCGAAGAGCGCGCAGCGCAGATGTACGGCAAGCAGAAGATCGCGGGCTTCCTCCACCTCTACATTGGCCAGGAAGCGGTCTCGACCGGTGCGGCCCGGGCGATGAACATAGGCGTTGACTCCGTAATCACGGCCTATCGCGATCATGGTATCGGCCTGGCGATGGGTATGGACGTCAACGCGAGCATGGCTGAGCTCTTCGGCAAAGCCACCGGATGCTCGAAGGGAAAAGGCGGTTCGATGCACTTTTTCGATGCCGACCTGAAGATGTTCGGCGGTCATGGCATCGTTGGCGGCCATATTCCCGTCGGAGGCGGCATCGCTTTCGCCCACAAATACCTCCAGGACGGAGGCGCCAACATCACCTTCTTCGGAGACGGTGCCGTTGGACAGGGCTCCTTCCACGAAGCGATCAACCTTGCGGGCCTTTACGAGCTGCCGGTCATCTTCGTCATCGAGAACAACCAGTACGCGATGGGAACGTCGGTCGAACGCGCGTTTGCCGATCCTGACTTTTCCAAGCAAGCGTTTGGTTACGGCATGGAGGCCGCAGTTGTCAACGGCATGGACGTGCTGACGACTTACAAGGCTTTTTCCGATTACCTCCCGCGTGCGCGCGAAGGCAAACCGTTCCTGCTGGAGGTCCGTACCTATCGGTATCGTGGCCACTCGATGAGTGACCCGGCCAAGTACCGGACAAAGGAAGAGCTGGAGCAGAAGAAGAACGAGGACCCGATCATCCGCCTGAAGTCGTATCTGATCAAGAACGAGATGTTCGGCAACGAGGAGCTCGATCAGATCGATGAGGAGGTAAAGCAGGAGGTCCTTGATTCCGTCGAATTCTCCGAAGAGAGTGACTTCCCTGAGCTGGAGGCCATCTACGAGGACGTCTATTCCCAGAAGGATTATCCCTTCCTGAATTAGTCATGCGACATTTCCCAACCGCATGAACCAGTCAATTACAGCTGTTAGCTGATATCCGATAGCGATTATGGCAGAATTGCAATTCCGTGAGGCCCTCCGGGCCGCGATGGTCGAGGAGATGGAGCGGGACGATAAGGTGTTCTTGATGGGTGAGGAGGTTGCCGAGTATGACGGCGCCTACAAGGTTAGTGAAGGGATGCTGGCGCAGTTCGGCGCCAAGCGCGTCATCGACACGCCCATCAGTGAGAACGGTTTTGCCGGGCTCGGCGTTGGCGCGGCTTTAAACGGCCTGCGTCCGATCATCGAGTTCATGACGTTCAACTTCTCGTTCGTCGCGATCGACCAGATCATCAACAATGCGGCGAAGATCCGCTACATGTCCGGCGGGCAGTTCAAGCTCCCCATCGTCTTTCGGGGTCCTAACGGCGCTGCGGGTCAGCTTGCTGCGACGCACAATACGTCGACGGAAGCTCTCTACGCCTACTTCCCGGGCCTGAAGGTCATCGCGCCTTCCAATCCAGACGATGCGAAGGGCTTGCTGAAGTCGGCCATTCGCGACGACGATCCCATCATCTTCCTCGAGAGCGAGTTGATGTATGGCATGCGCGGCGAGGTCTCCGATGAAGAGGATTACACGATCCCCATCGGCAAGGCGCGCGTCGCTCGTGAAGGCACCGACGTCACGATCGTGGGTCACGGCAAGAGCTACTGGCTGGCGCTTCAGACGGCGGACCGGCTCGAGGAGGAAGGCTTTAGCGCCGAAGTGATCGACCCCCGCACGATCCGCCCGCTCGACATTGACACCATCATCGAGTCCGTCAAGAAGACGAACCGGATCGTCGTCATCGATGAGAGCAATCCGTTCGCCGGCATCGCGTCGGAAATCACTTTTCAGGTGCAGGACAAGGCCTTTGATTATCTCGATGCTCCCGTCGCACGCGTCACGGCGAAGGACGTCCCGGCGCCCTACGCGAAGAACCTCATCGAGTACTACATGCCGCGTGTGGATGATGCTGTTGCCGCTGCCAAGCGCGTGATGTACGCCGACTGATCCGGAATCTCGAACAGGCGAGGCGCATTTGACAGCCTCGCCGTCGAGGTCGTCAATCCCAAACCAACTTTATCCTTATGGCTATTCCCGTTGAGATGCCGAAGATGAGTGACACCATGGAAGAGGGTGTCCTCGTTGCCTGGCTGGCTGATGAAGGCGATAAGGTTTCTGCCGGCGATGTGATCGCGCAGGTTGAGACCGACAAGGCGACCATGGATCTCGAGGTGTACGATGACGGCGTCCTCCTCAAGCGACTGATCGAGGAGGGGGATGCGGTTCCGATTGGTGGCCTCATCGCGGTCCTCGGAGATGAGGGTGAGGACATTGCGGGCGTGCTTTCGAAGTACGAAGGATCGGCCGACGCCCAGCAGCGGGAGACAGAAGGCGATACGGGTGAAGCTGCTCAGCCTGCTGCCGAAATGGAGGAGGAGCAGGTGCGTGAGGAGGCCGGCGCACCGCAAGCCGAGACCAGCGCAGCATCGGATGACGGCCGAATCAAGTCGTCGCCGCTGGCACGCCGGATGGCGAGCGAGCATGGGATCGACCTGTCGTCGATTCGCGGCTCAGGACCGGAAGGCCGCATCGTGCGACGGGACGTGGAGGCACTTATGGGCGACCGTCCGAAAGACGCAGAGGCTGAGCCGAAGCGCCAGGAAGCGCCGGCAGCGGCACCTGCACGGGCGGCCGAACCGGGAGATCGTCACGAGGATCGCCGCATTTCTCAGATGCGGAAGACGATCGCGCGGCGACTCTCCGAGAGCAAGTTCACCGCGCCGCACTTCTACCTGACGGTCGACGTCAACATGGAGAAGGCGGTGGCGCTGCGCAAACAGCTCAACGAAATCTCTCAGGCGCAGGGCGGGCCGAAGCTCTCGTTCAACGACCTCGTCACCAAGGCGTGCGCCATTGCACTGCAGCGTCATCCGCAGGTCAATGCATCGTACTTGGAGGATGAAGGCGTTCTGCGGTACTACGATGACGTCAACGTCGGCATCGCCGTGGCCGTTGACGAAGGCCTGCTGACGCCGGTCGTTCGTAATGCGGATCGCAAAGGCCTCGCTCAGATCTCGGAAGAGACACGGGAGCTTGCCGGACGTGCGCGTGATCGCAAGCTCGATCCGTCGGAATGGGAGGGCTCGACCTTCACCACCAGCAACCTCGGCATGTACGGCATCGAGGAGTTCACGGCGATCATCAACCCGCCCAACGGCTGCATCCTTGCCATTGGTGCCATTCGTCAGACGCCGGTCGTGAAGGATGGTGAGATCGTGCCGGGTACGATGATGAAGGTCACGCTTTCATGTGACCATCGCATCGTGGATGGTGCCACGGGTGCCGAATTCCTCGCAACGGTGCAGAGCCTGCTCGAGGAGCCAATGAATATGATGCTCTAAGGAGCGTCCATCATCAGAAGCGCCGCTCCGGTTTCCAGGGCGGCGCTTTCGTTTTAGGTCAATGCGTCGACCATGAAGCTCGTCCATCTCTCAGACCTGCACTTCGGCAAGATCGCGCATCCGTCGATCGTGCCGGCGCTGATCGACGAGATCAACGAGCGTGAGGTCGAGCTGGTGGCCGTCAGTGGAGACATCACCCAGCGGGCGCGTAATCGGGAGTTCCGCGCGTTCATGGCCATGCAGGAGCAGTTCCAGGCGCCGACGCTCGTCGTGCCGGGAAATCATGACGTATATCCGTGGTGGTTTCCGCTGCGCCGCATCTTCAATCCGCTGGGTAGATACCGCTCGTTTCTGGGGCCGGATCTATGGCCGGTGCACAGCACCGACGGTCTCTCCGTGCTGGGCGTCAATACCGCTCACGGCCGGACGATCAAGGGCGGGATGCTCGGAACGGACGTTCACCTGCGCGTGCATCAGCTTTTCGACAAAGTGCCCGATCGCCACTTTAAGGTTCTGGTGCTTCACCATCACCTGACCAAGATTCAGGCGCTCGGTCCGCACGACGTTGCGCGAAATGCACGCCGAACGTTGGACGTCGCCTCTGGCGCAGGCGTCGATCTTGTGCTCTGCGGGCATCTCCACGTCTCGCACATCGAGCCGATCACGGTCAATCCGCAGGGGCACCAGATCGTCGTCGCCAGTGCAGGCACCGCCACGAGCAGCCGCGGGCGCAATTCGAACCGCGACACGAACTATTTCAACCTCATCGAGATCTTCGAGGATCGTTTCGTAATCGAGGAACGAAAGTACAATCTGGAGACGAAGCGCTTCGAGATCGAGGCGTCGCGGGAGTTTGAGCGTGCCTTCAGATGATGTACCGTCATAGCGTCTGACGAATCGCTCCCGCATCGCGAGACGAGAC
>CAZKDQ010000106.1:0-10391 GCA_964551345.1 uncultured Rhodothermales bacterium | reverse complement strand
GACCTCCCAGAACGGGACCTCCGTCACGGCAAGCCGCACCACCATCAGGATCGGGGAGAACAGCGGAATCATCGAAAGGACGATCGACAACGGGCCGTTCGGGTTCTCGATCATGAAGGCGATGAAGACAAAGCCGATGATGATCGGCATCGTAATGGGGATCAAAAGCGACTGGGCGTCCTGTGATTGCTCGACCGCCGACCCAACCGCCGCAAAAAGGCTCGCGTAAAACAGGTAGCCGCCGAGGAAGAACAGCAGAAAGAGGATGAAGACGCCGAATGAGATCTGCGGCAAGGCGAACCCCGCGGCGTCGAGAATGGCCTCCTGCGAGGCATCACCCGTGAGTCCAAAATCAGACGGATCCATAAACATTGCTGCGACGGATCCGCCCGCGGCCATGGCCGCGAATACCATCCCACCCCAGATCGCCATCTGAATCAAACCGACCGCGCCGATGCCGAGCACCTTCCCCATCAACAAATCAAACGGCCGCACGGATGACACCATAACCTCGACCACGCGCGACTGCTTTTCCTCAAGCACACCCTGCATGACCACCGAGCCATAGATGAACACGGCGAGGTAGATGATGAAGCCGACCACATAACCAAGCATCGATGATGCGATAGTCGAGTCTCCGGCCGTTCCCTCTTCGGTCAGTTTTACACTGCGCATCGGAACACGCGTCCGCACGATCTCCACGACCTCCGGTGAAGCATCGGCCGCCGTCAGGCGCCACTCCTCAACCAGACTGTTGACGCGGCTCTGCAGACGGGTTCCAAAAGACAATCCACCACCGGATGCGCTGTAGTACCGGAGTTCACCCGATCCTTGAAGCACCTCATCCGGAATGAAGAGATAGCCATCGTACGTGCCGGCACGCACGGCCGTCCGCAGGGAGTCTTCCGGCAGATCGACGATCACGAACTCCTCGTCACCATCGGTCACGGAAGCCAGTTCAGGCGCGATGACGCCCGTCTCATCGAGAACCGCGACAACACGTCCGTCACCGCGCGAGGCGAGGTAGCCGACGAAGCCCGAAAGCAGGAAAAACGCGATCAGGATGACGGGCGCGAGAAGCGTTGAGAACAAAAACCACTTCGTCTTGAGGCGGCGCATGAACTCGCTGCGCAGCACGATCCAGGTCTTTTCCATCAGGTTCGGGTTTTGGGTCAGGCTGCGACATCCGAGGCGACGTAGCGCGCCTCTTCCTCACCAACCACGCTCACAAAGATTTCCGTCAGCGGGGGTTCGGAGACTTCGAAATGATAAACCTCATCTACGCTGCGCATCGCGGCTTCGAGGACGCGGCGCGGCGGCATGCCTTCGAGAAGGCGCACCTCGGCACGGTTCCGACTGTGCGTTCCGATCCGCACCGTGCCTTCCGCTTCGAGCTCGCGCAGAAAAGCATCGCTGCCCTCGAAGGCGATCGTGACCGTATCCCGACCGAAGCGCCGCTTGACATCGCGAAGGGAGCCATCCAGCACGATGCGGCCGCGGGATATCAGACAAATGTCATCACACATCTGCTCGACCTGCTCCATCCGATGCGAAGCGAACAGGATGATGCGCCCTTCGTCGCGCAACTCGAGGATGATCTCGCGCAGAAGCTCCGAGTTGATGGGGTCGAGTCCGCCGAAGGGCTCGTCCAGGATGAGCAGCGCGGGGTCATGCATGATCGTAGCAATGAACTGGATCTTCTGCTGCATGCCCTTTGAGAGCTCCTCCGTCTTCTTGCCCGTCCATGACGAGGCGTCGAAGCGGTCCAGCCAGTAGTTCATCTTCTCCTTTGCCTCGGTGCGGCTCAGGCCCTTCAGCTGGCCGAGGTATTGGAGCTGGGTCTCGACATCGAGTTTCTTGTAAAGACCTTTTTCTTCAGGGAGGTAGCCCATCCGCTGCTGGCTCCATGGCCCAACAGCGCGGCCGTCGAGCAGGACCTCACCCGAATCCGGAATCGTGATGTAGGTGATCATTCGGATCGTGGACGTCTTTCCGGCGCCGTTGGGGCCGAGCAGTCCGAGAATCCGACCGGGCTGTGCCGCGAACGAGACATTATCCACCGCCGTGAAGCTGCCGTAGCGCTTAACGGCGTTCCTGATTTCGAGCATCCGCCTGCGTGATTAGGGAGAGGATGGTAGCACGAGGAGGCCGCGCTACGGTGATCTGCGGCCGAAGATGCAGTGCCGCATGGGTTAAAGGTATGAGGAAGCTCCTGCGGGGATGGGTATCAGATACTGATGCTCGAGCACTTCCTCATGGACGCCGAACTGGCCGGTGCCGCGGAAATCGACCGCGATATAATCACCCACGACGCGTTTGACCTCACCGATGCCATAATAAAGCGGCATCGGACCATAGTAGACAAGCTGCCCCTGGGCCAGTCCTTTTCCTCGGCGCGCCCTGCGGTGAAAGGCAGGGATCGCCTGGAGCATTTCAAGTCGATATGGAGAGGAGCGGCGTTTCAAGTTTCGGTCGCACCGATGTTACAAACTGACGTGTACAACGCAAGCCCGATCCGCGATGTTCTCGAATCGGCTGGGGCTAAATCCTTTGCTTCGATAGCCGTAACTCATGTGTGGGTCAGGATTTCGAGGCACCCGTCCGTAGTTGGTTGAAACGATGTCAGTGGCTATAATGAAGTCCGGTTGGGCTGAAGTTACGCAGGGTTCCGACATCGATCCGTCCGCCTCCTCCGATATTATTTTCGATTGAACAGCGCGTCTTGATGAGCACCGCAAAGTACTCTGAAAAAATGGTGGATCGGCAAGTCGGGCGCAATGCTGAACTCTTCGCCCGGTCGATCAGCAAGCTCAACACGCCGGAGGAGCGCTATCCATACCTGCGCATCCTCGTCAGCATCATCGAACAGGCGCACCCTGAATGGGCTCAGGCGCCGGATAAAGACAAGCAGATCGCGCAGCTCGTGGGCTCGATGTGCGGAGATCACTTCGACGAGTCGGAAGTGATGGAAGTCGTGCGCGTGAGGGACGCTGAGCGGGGGAGGAGGAGGTGAATGGACGTCGGCCGGATTCAGTTTGCAGTGCTCAGACACGCAGGGCTTTAGACGTCAGATGTCCCGATTCAGAGCTCTAAGCTTACACTGCGGTCAGTCTGCTGACATCTGATGTCTGACGCCACTTCAAACGTCGAGCTTCACATTCGTCTTCCCGGGTTCGCCTTCAAAAACCCTTCCCACCCATTGTAGCGTTTCGCTCCGGCGAAGTTGTTTCTGTGTGCGTGGCAGAGGCTGACTGCGAGAGCATCGCTTGCGTCTAGTTTCAGGGCGGGATGCGAATCATCGATTGAGAGCATCCTTCGCACCATGAACCAGACCTGCTCCTTGGCCGCGTTACCGTTGCCGGTCACCGACTTCTTGACCTCCTTCGGCGTGTACTGCGCAACCGTCAATCCGGCGTTGAGCGCTGCGAGCATGGCCGCTGCCTGCGCCCTGCCGAGCTTCAGCATCGACTGCGGGTTCTTGCCGTAAACCGGCATCTCAAGCGCGCACTGATCGGGCGCATGACGTTGGATGATCCGGCCGATGCTTTCGTAGATCTGCTTCAGGCGCAGATTATGCTCCGCCTCCTTCGACAGGTCGATCACCCCGAAATCAACCATTTCGGATGTCGTGTTCTCGACCTTTATCAAGCCGTAACCGGTGATTCGAGAGCCGGGGTCGATGCCAAGAACGAGCATGTCGTGGATGCCGGAAGCGGGGATGTCGGCGGGCGGCCGTGCTGCTACTAACCGGCTGGAAGTAAAGGAGCCGGGCGCCGCCGAACAAGGCGATAGATCATGAGACCGCCGCCAGCGCTTCGCCTTCCACCTCGAGTGCGGTGTAAACGGCCTGCACATCCTGCAGATCTTCGAGCGCTTCCACGAGGTTCATCACCTTCTGCGTCTGTGATTCATCGAGCGTCACCGTCGTGGTCGGCATCCGCATCAGCGACGCATCCCCCGGAGTGATGCCGGCACCTTCGAGGGCCGTCTGCACGGCATCGAAGGCTTCGACCGGCGTCGTGATGACGTAGCTTCCCTCCTCCTCAACCATGTCTTCGGCGCCCGCTTCGGCGACGAGTTCGAAGAGCGTCAGCTCGTCGTGTGTGCCGCGCTCGAGTTCGATGACTCCCTTGCGATCGAACATATAAGCGACCGAGCCAGACTTACCGAGCGAGCCGCCGGCTTTGCTGAAGGCGTGGCGGACGTCCGCCACCGTGCGGTTCGTGTTGTCAGTAAGCGTTTCGACGAAGACGGCGACGCCTCCCGGCCCATAGCCTTCGTAGGTGACCTCTTCGTACTCGGCGCCTTCAATCTCACCCGTGCCGCGCTTGACGGCCCGCTCGATATTGTCCTTCGGCATGTTCTCCGCCTTCGCCTTATCGACGGCGAGTGCAAGCTTCGGGTTCATGCCGATGTCTCCGCCACCTTCGCGCGCCGCCGTCATGATGTCTCGCGTGAGACGCGCCCAGACCTTCGAGCGCCGTGCATCGGCGACGCCCTTCTTGCGCTTAATTTTCGACCACTTATTATGTCCTGCCATAGCTCACCGTCCGGGAAAGATTGAACGTTCCAATTTACGAACGCCCTTCGATTTGCGTCTCTCGAAAGCGTTGAGAAATTTCGTCTTGAACGAGAGCTGCCGAGCGATGGTTCAGCCGCGTATTGCGGCTCATGGCGCCGGCTGCTGAAATCCCCATCCAAGCCGGCACTCATCGGCCTGCTCGGAGAGCGTGACGGCTATGCCGCTCTGCGCATCGTGCATCCGCCAGAAGCTGGAGCGAGCGCGATAGCCGCCTTCGTCTTCGTCCTCTGTGCGCATCTCCCCATAGTACCCCGAATAAAAATCCTGAAGCTCGCCATAGAGCTCCTCGGCCTCGGTGCACCCAAGTTCGTCGATGTGATAGTAGTAGCTGTAGAGCCGGTCGTGCTCGAAGTTGAACTCGATCATGGCGTCGCGGTCCATCACTTCGGTCTCGAGATTGGCCTCGGTCAGATGAGCGGTTGCACCTGTGCCTTCCGGCGTCTGCGGCCCGACGTCAGGGAAGCGCTGCTGCACCTGCTCGTAGGTGAGACCGAGCGGCACCTCCTCGATCAACATCAGCTTCTGATCATTTGTCAGATTCTGGACCTGCGGGTAAACGGTCGACTCAGACACGGCGCCTGTGGCGGCAGGAAGCGAGGTCGTGTCCACAGAGACCTGCTGATCGTACGCGGCTGTGTCCTGATCGGCCCCTATGGAGTCGGTGGCTGGTGCATCGGCACCGTCACAGCCTGCAAGGATGAGAACGACGGCAAGAAGAGTCGAAAAAAGATATCGCATGAGTGGCTCGATGAAGATGACGTTCCGAGGCCTCAATATCGGTTGCGCGCCGCTTCGTTGCAGGACGCTATGCGCAAATGCGAGTATGACGGTATTTCCGGCCGATCAGAGAAACAAAAACCCCCAGGACGCTACGTCCCGGGGGCGTACCGGTCGACACGTGTCGGCCGGCTGGAGGGAACTCGTTCAGGCGGAGGCTCCGTCGCCCTGCCTGCGCAGGGTTGCTTCAAGAGCTGCCGTCTTCGGGAAGAGGATGTTGTTCTCGAGGTGCACGTGGCGGTGCAGGTCCTCTTCGAACTCCTCCAGTTTGGCGTAGAGAGCGCGGTACGTGTTGCACGCGTGCGCCGGCGGCACGAAGTCGTTGGTGAGCCGCCGCATGGCGGCGAGTAGAGCGCCGGTGTGCTCATGCTCATCTTCCATGATCTCGATCGGCTCGGTCACAGATCCAAAGCCGCTCGACCCCGCATCCGTGCCCGACTTGGCCGCTTCGACGATCTTCGCCACGTACGGGAAGAGCACTTCCTCCTCCTTCCGCATGTGATCCGTCATCTCTGCAGCAAGCTCCTGCACATGCTCTTCGACCTCGACGACCCACGGGTCCTGATGTCCGTGCACGCGTGCCACCTTGCGCGAGAACTCGAGCAGGACGGGCAGATTCTGCCGCACGTAAGAGTGATGGATGTTCTCGATGTAGTTGGCAAGGAAGTCGAGCGTCCACGAATCCGGCTGCATGCGGGCGGCGTTGCCGTCGGTGCCGTTCGCCGTGGCCAACGCGCGCTCGACCTCGTCTACGTCGGCGTCCTTCGTGGCGCAGGCCTCTGCGAGCGTGCGATTGCCGCCACAGCAAAAGTCGATGCCAAATTGTTTGAAGACTCCCGCGCGGCGGTAATCTTCTGCTACGATGTCGCCGACCGTTCGTGTTCTGAAGTTCATGCTGTTGCTATGCCTGGGTGATGTAGGGGCGCGACTGCCGGGGCCGATTTCGTCGCCAATAGCGGGACGATGACGCGGTTTGACTTATCTGCATGAAAAAAGAATCGCTCAACAGCGATCAGTTTGCAGCGAGTAGCTGCGTGATCACCTCCGCCGACGTGCTGCCGTCGGATTCGAGACCGCGCTGCTGATGCGCAATCTCGCCTGCGGAATCGAGGATCGTCACGAGGTTTGAGTGTGCGAACTGGCCATCGCTCTCCTGGCGATACCGGATGCCGAGCGTTGCAGCCAGCATCCGAACCTGGTTCTTGCTTCCGCGAAGTAGTGTCCACTGATCGGGATCGAGACGGTGCGCCTGTGCAAAACGCTGCATCATCTCGGGTGTGTCCCGATCGGGATCGAGCGAGACGAGGACGTACCGGACGTCCTCCGCCCCATCCTGCGGCAACTGGCCGCCGATGCGCTTCATGTCCCGTACGATCATCGGGCATGCGTAGCCGCAGTTGGTGAAGATCATCGACATCACTACCGGCTTCCCTTCAAATGCGGCCAGACGAACATGCTCACCGTGCTGATCGGTCCACGTTCCATCGAGCCAGTAGAGCGAGCCTTCGGCCGGCTCATCGTATTCGGGCTCGGCGTCCGCGGTAGGTGATGCCGAGACCTCGTCGCCGCTGAGACGCTTGACGTCAGTGATCCACATCTCATCCCCAGACACATGGTAGGTGAACGTGATGGCGTCCCCTTCGGCAAGCCCCATTAATTCCGTCGCATCACGAGCCGTAAACGGCATCGTCATCGCCGGCATGTAACCGAAGATGGTTTCGTGATCGACGAGTAGCGAACGGCCGTCGCTGCTGATTTCGACGATGCGCCCGCGTACCTCGTACGCGTTGTGATCCTGCGATCCTGCAACCGCCGAAGCGTAATGGGTGCTGTTCGGATTCTCGCGCGGCGCGTCGCATGCTGTCAGTGCGACGCCGAGCAGGAGGATCGTCAGGAGAGAATAAAATGTCTGCATGGCCCGAGTCTTCAAAGTGAGCTCAATCACGAGGCGGCGATGTCTTTCGCCAGGCGGAAACCGAGGGAGCTAACGGTATAGCTGCCTTCGAGGCCGCTCCGGAAGGCGAAGCGGATGAAGCCCGAATAGTCGGTCGCATCCGTGGCATCAACGGCGCCGCTGCCGCAGAAAAGCTTGAGGTCCATGTCCACGTTGTCGCGCGAGTCGCCGGAGACGAGGGACTCGTTGTAATCGTCGACCCACTCCCAGACAAGCCCGTGTAGATCCCACGCGCCGTAGACGTTCTTGTAGACGGAGCGAACCTCGCTCGTGCTGCTCGACGGGCGGCTGTACCAATCGACGATGCGGCGGAGGTAGGCTTCATCCTCCTTACCGTTGCGTGAGGTCTCGCTTGCCGATGCGGCGAATTCCCATTCGGAGGTTGTCGGAAGGCGTTTCCCCTTCCATTCTGCGTATGCCTGTGCAGCAAACCAGGAAACGTTCACGACGGGGCTGTTCGCAAGCTCCTCATCGAAGTCGAGGTCGCCGTTCCAGTGCCGCAGGTAGCGTGCGTCGGCGAAGATTCCCGGCACGTTCGAGCGGCGCCAGAGCTCATTCTCTTGTACGAATTCCAGGTAATCCGCATTGGTAACCGGGACCTCATCCAGATAGAATGTCTCGACCTCCGTGTAATCCTCATCACTTCCGGTCGCGTACAGCGGCGTATAGACGCCCCCCTCCACCATCACCATTCCCACCGGCGCGCCGTCGTTGCTTACTTCAGCACGGTCGCTGGAGCGAAGCATCAGCGTCGTTCCGGCTGTCAGCGACAGGATGAGGGCGGGAAGGAGCAGCTTCCATGCATTCATGGTGGACCTCCGGTTTCAGATGAAACTGCCGGCCCGCCAGGCGCGGACCGGCCGTCCGATCACTTAGTTGCGCGCTTCGGCGACTTCCGACGGATTGTAGTCCTGCAGACGAATCCGTTCGCTGTAGATCTCGTGGTTCTCCGGACCTACGACGTCCAGAATCCCAACGGCTCCTTTGTTGAAGGCGCGGAAGATGGCGTGGTCGACGAGCGTGTAGCGGCCAGGTACGTCCACCTGGAAATCGACGATTGTCGAGCCACCGGCAGGAATGAGCGTCGTCTGCACGTTCTTCTGGTTGGCGATCGATCCGCCTTCGCCATAGACCGTGTCGAAGATCTCGCCGATCACGTGGAAGGAAGACGTCAGGTTCGGGCCGCCGTTACCGAAGTAGATGCGGACGGTCTCGCCGACGGCTGCCTGCAGCGCGCGGGGACCGGTGAGGGCATCGACGGCGCCGTTGAAGACAACGTAGTCGGGATTCTCGGCAAGTGCCTTGGCCTGCGAGAACTCCTGAAGGCCTTTTTCTTTGAAGGCGCCCTGCGTATAAAACTCGCTCTGCATCACGTAAAACTCGCGATCGACTTCCGGCATGCCTTCCTTCGGCTGCACGAGGATCATGCCGTACATGCCGTTGGCAACGTGCAGACCGACCGGCGCCGTGGCGCAGTGGTAGACGAACAGACCGGGGCTGAGCGCGCGGAACTGAATCGTGGCTTCCTTGCCGGGGACGATGAGCGTCGCCTCGGCACCACCGCCCGTTCCCGTGACCGAGTGCAGGTCGATGTTGTGCGGGAGTTTGTTGTCCGGGTGGTTCTTCAGCGTGAGCTCGACCAGGTCGCCCTCGCGGACGCGGATCATCGGGCCCGGCACCTCATCGCCGAAGGTCCAGAATGTGTACTGAACGCCGTCAGCGAGCTCCTTGACCACCTCGGTAACCTCAAGATCGACAACCACTTTGGTGGCGTGATCGCGACGAATCACCGGCGGCACTTCCGGGGCGTAGGTGATTTTGGCGTGCTCGACACCCGAAACCGGCGGCAGCGGGACGCTCGACTGTGCGTTGACGGCTGCAACGGCCTTCTCCACGTTACCGCGGATGCGCGGCTGGACCTCAAGCGAGGCCTCGGTCTCGAGTGACGCCGGCACAACGCTGCTCACGCCGCGAGAAGGATTGGCTTCGTCAGCAGACCGGCAGCCGGTCATAACAAGCAGGATCGTAAGTAGAACTGCAAGAAGTGGTGCTGCGGCAGTCGTGGTAGCTTTCATGGTTCCCTCCATGTGTATAGCGCCGTGTGGCCAACCGGTTGACGATTTAAGACTCTTTTGTCTTGTTTCACCGCTAATATCGCCAACGGCCTCGCAGGATTCACGCCCGCGCACGACTTCACACTGATTCCGCGTCAGGTTCACGCGCTCTCCGCAGAGCGCCGGCGGATGAGGTAAATCAGGCTTTTCTGCTTCAGAGCAACAGCGGAAGCATGATTCGCCCCATTATGCTGTCAGGTTGAAACTTGCGCACACGGCTTCTCCGGAAGGGGAGGTTACTCAACCAGGAGGCTCGCCCTCGTCACTCCTCTGCCGAGACAAAGTCTACTTCGGATTCAAACGCGCCACTGGTGAAGCGCAGCGTGTCGGGATAATTTCTCGTTGGCGAGGTTGCTGCTTGACCGTCGAAGAAGACCAGCGTGCCGTCGAACGTGCCGCTGATGCGACCGAGGTTTCGGTTTACGGCATCAATCGTAACCTGGAAATGATCGCCCTCCGTTAGCAGCAGTTGCGCATTGATGACATTGTGCTGCGTGTCATAGAACGAGACAACCGGCGCAAGTGTATCCGACGCGGCCACGGTCGTATCCGCTGCTTCAGCGATCTCGGTGTGTTCAATTTCATAGCTACCGACGCCTCGGAACGGGAAGGTCATCACCAGCGCACCGGTTCGGAATCCATTGAGGGCAAACGCATCGAATTGCATTGAGAGCATCGAGTCGTTGTGCGGAACGTAGACGTCCTCGGTATAAACAACCGCCGCACGCGGGAAGGCGCCCCAGTCGTTGCCGTTGAGGCTGGCTGTCACTTCGCCGAATCGCTCCTCGGGTTCCGGATCGGTTCCGAAGACGTCGCAGCCGGCCACGATGATGCCGAGAGTGATTGTAAGAAGAATTGCGCGCGTCATGGACTGCCTCGTCAAGCTGAAGTCGGGGTTGGAAAGAGTACAACTACTTTATCGGGCGGAGTACCCACGACCAACAACGTCGTTGCATGTTGATGA
>CAZKDQ010000105.1:0-10395 GCA_964551345.1 uncultured Rhodothermales bacterium | reverse complement strand
GATGGCGTACTGGAACGGCATCGATGCGACGACTGGCTTCGGCCTCGGCACCTTCGGCGACTTCGATCCACACGTCCTGCAGCACATCAGGGATCTGGCCGAACAGATTATGGATGCCCTCCAGACGCTGGGAGAGAAGCTGATGCACGCGGTCTTCCACTGAGCCCCGGTAGCGCATGTTATAGACGTAGATGCTCGGGTAACGCTGTCCGATGCGCTGGATGCGGCCTTTCCGCTGTTCGAGGCGCGTTGGATTCCAGGGCAGGTCAAGATTGATTAGCGATCCCAGACGCTGCAGATTCAGCCCTTCGCTGGCGGCGTCGGTACCGATCAATAATCTGATCTCACCCTTCTGCACACTCTCTTTGAGATGGTCTCGCGACATCCGAGTGAACGTCCCGCCCGTGATGACGCCCGACTTCGCCCCACCGGCGTAAATCCCGATGCGCTCGGTCGGGAATGTGGATTCAGATAGCTGCTGGGCGAGCCACCAGACGGAGTCGAAGTACTGGGAGAAGATGATGCACCCCCGTTCGATCCACGGCCCCGTCTGATCGACGCCGTCGACAAGCAACTCGACCACGCGCTCGAACTTCGGATCACGCTCCCGGTTCGTCTCGAGATGATCTGCAAAGGCACGTAGATGTTGCTCCTCATCGGGCGTGAGCGGATACAGTGCGCTTACCGGACTTGATACTTCAGCCGAGTCGTCGTCCTCTTCGCCCTCCGGCGTCGGTGCACTGCTGCCGAGCATGCTTTCGGCGGTTTGTTGCCCGGCGTGGATCGTGCTTCCAACTCGTCTGAGTAAAAGCGTACGGAGGAAGCCCGATGCCTTCATTCGCCCACCAAGTACCCGGCAAAATGCCTCGGCTTCGTGATAGGCATCCTCCAGATAGGCCGGCAGAAGGATGGCCTCGTCGGCGTGTTCGCCAAAAAGCTGAACTTCGATAGGCTGCAAGTGCGGTTCGCCGGTTTCCGGATTGATCGTTGTTTCCAGATGACCGCGCGTGCGCCGAACGATGTGACGAATGAACGGGTTGTGGTGCTGGGCGAACGTGGGGCGCATGCGCCGCACCTTGACCTTATCGGGCTCTTTCAGACTATCCCACGCATCGCCGTCTGCGATGGCCTTCGAGTCCTGCAGATTTAGCGACCGACGCAGACTGGCGAAATCCCGGTGCTCCGAGGCAGGCGGCAAGGGATTGCGGATCCAACTCCACAGGTCGCGATCGTCACCAGGCAGCGGCGTATCCTCAAGAACAACGCCGAGTGCCTCGGATGGCCTGCGCCAGTTGCTCCACGGATTCCCGAGGACATTGTCATTGTCCTGCCGGCTGGACTCGCGACGTGACAACACGTTCAGCAGATCCCAGGCTTCTACCGGGTACAACTGCACGGGTGTTGCCGTCGCAAGCAGAAGGCTCTTCGTCCGGGGGGCAACGGCATGCAGAAAACGAAGGAGGTTGTTCGGATCAGGCTTGTCGTCTTCACGGCCTTCCCCGAGATTGCGCCGCCGAGCGCGGTGCGCCTCGTCGACGATGATACATTCGTAGCGCTGCGTTTGCAGGAGTTCGGGGATGTCTTTGCCGTTCGTTATGAGGCCCTGTGATACGACGCCGACCCGCCGCGGACATTTCAGAATGCCTTCCGGTCCCGAAGCCGGGTGCGGGATCTCATTCTCATCGACCCACTGCCTGCCCGTCCAGACCGCCGACGGCATCGCGAGCAGATCTCTCATCTCCGCCTGCCACTGAAAGAGCAGCGGCTTCGGCGCGAGTACGAGGATGGGCCTGTCCCCGATGAGCGCCATGAGCAACGCAGACAACGCAAGTTGAACAGTCTTACCCAGCCCCACCATGTCTGCAAGCACGAAGCGCGCACCGTGAGCCTCCTGATGCGCGTCGAAGGCGAGCTTCACGAAATACTTCTGATGCGCCCATAACCCGTATTCCTGCCGGTAAACGGGTGCTTCGACGACGGCTGCGGCAGGCTCCGGATTCTGCCGCCATGAGGACAGATCATCGATCACGCGCCTCCGCGAAATGCGGCCGATGTCTTCGATCACGAAATCGGCGAGCGGCACTGCCAGCGGGTGCGTCCACAAGGCGTCGAATTCCTCCTTCACCCAATGGACGGCCTCGTCGGACGGGTCCTCCCAGACAAGCTCGTAGTTCAGCTTCCAGGCGGAGTACGTCTCGTTGGTACTTCCCAGAAAGGATGTCGCCGTGCCATCGGAAAGTTTAATGACACCGGCCTTACCGTGGACGAGGCCGAAGACCTCCGAAGGCAGAACTTTGACTTCGAGCTTGCCCGAACGAAGAAGGTCGTACAGACGCCGAAACCGCTCCCTGCCGTTCTCGACGAACCGTTCTGGCTCGGAGGAACACCATTCCCTCCGCATGGCCTGCTGCGCGGCACGTGCGGTCTCTACGTCCCGGGGATCCAGATCCGAGTTGCACACCACACGGACTTTCCCCTCAACGCCCTCGATCGCTTCGCCCGCAATCTCGAGGATCGACGAACTGAAGTATCCCGCGATGCGGTCGTACGACACGGCACCGCGGAGCCGATCGTTTAGAAACGACTCGTCAAGTTGCTTGCGGCGGGAGGAGAGGCGCTTGATCATGAACTACGTTGCCACATACTGTCCTTCACACGAGATACAAATTCCGACCGTCGTTCAATCATGGTGTCATTAGTGACAAAGATCTCAGGCGCGAGAGTGCCTGCTCGATCACCCGCACGTCGCGCCACAGCTTCTTCGCGGCATCGGGTGCGTCGACAAGGGAGCGGACGGGGTGCGCCACTTTGTTGCGGAGCTTGACGAGGCGGTTAAACGGTTTCTCGAACGCGCCGCCGGAGTCGTAACCCAGCGCACTGTAGAGCCCGCGCTTCCGAATCACCTTGATGAGATTAGGGAGGTAGAGATACTCCACGACGTTACTGTCCACTCCATGCTCACGGTCGTGATCGTAAGCCGCGCGGATGGAGTGGTCGACATCGCCGGGGGAGTCGTCGACCATGAGCCGGCAGTCATCGTAAGCCGTGCGGACGGAGGGGGCGACATCGGCGAGGACGTCATCGATCGTGAGGCGGCCGTCATCGATTTTGTCTTGAACGACGCGGCCAAAGGCAACCTCCAGTTCGTTCAAGAGCCCGTACAGGAAGACGCGAGCCTGTCGGCAGTTGAGGTTGACGATGGTGATGAGGCCGGTAATACGGCCATAGCTCGACAGGAAGTAGAAGTCTCGGTCGTGGAGGGCGAACCCGCGGATAACTTCTTCCAGTGGGGTCCGCTGGGGAATCACATCCTCAGGGGTGATCTCGTGGCGCTCGACGCCCTCCTCGAACCGGCCCCACACCCGCGACTTTACGTAGGCGGTGACTTCTTCACCGGCAACATCAACCGGCATCAGGTCAAACTGGCGTTCGGACATGATCTGCCGCGCACGGTCGAGATCATTTGCCTCGTCCGGTGCAAGGCTCACCCAGCGTAGGCGGCTCACGCCTACAACGGCGGCATCTACATCTACAACGTTCTCGCGTCTGTAATGGAAATCGAATCTCATTTCACTCACGCATGATCATTCTCCACCGCGCCGGCAACCAGCCCGGCCCATTCGGAGTCTTCGGTCCAGGCATCGGATGAGACGCCCATGCCTTCGAAGTAGCGGAGGAGTTTGACGAGGTCCTTTCGGCTGTTCCAGTAGTCGGGCAGTTCGTTTCTGAGCCAGTTGCGGCCGACGCCGGCTTCCTCGGCGGCTCTCGCCTCGCGGATGGCGAAGAGGGCGTGGCGCACGAGGGACGATCCGAAGGCCGATTTCCCCAGGTCTCGCCGGCCAAACTCGGTCGCGTTCATGAACCGGGTCTCGTTGGCGGCCCCGCTGGCGTAGAGGTGCGCGTACTCGCGAACACCGAGTCCACGCGCCAACTCCTGGTAGGCGCCGTTGCGGTATTCACCGTGGGATTCCATCTCCAGGCCCTTGACGTACAGTCGCTCCTCCGACGAGAGCGTCTTCCAGACGAAACCGTCGAAGCCTTTCGGGATGAGGTGGTCGACGGCGATCTTGACGGCCTGCTCGATGAGTTCAGCGATAGGCGATTTCTGGCCCGACACGCGGGGCCGCGACAGCTCGCGTTCGATGTCGAGGTCTTCAATGCTGCCGTACTGCGTGAGGATGCGCAGCGCGGCGGCGTAGGCGGCAAGCTGGTAGTCGGTATCGCCGAAGTTGGGTTCGTCTTCGCCTTCGTCGAGGGCGAGCATCGAATCGAGTTGGCGCTTGACCTCGTCCTCGATCTCGTGGACCAGTTCGTCGGTGTAGGCGGTGTCCGTGCTGGTGCGCTTGCGGAGCACGAGGAGGACGGTGCCCTGGACGTAGTTGCCCTTCTTGAGTGAGGAATCCGTCTCGGTGGCGATGGTCCAGGCGGCGGTCACGCGGAGGCCGGCGGCCCAGAGGATGAGGGCGAGGTCGGCCCAGACACCGGCATCCTGGTGGGTGAACATGACCACCTGCACGCCGTCATCCGGCATGTGGTCGGCGAGGTTCCGGTAGCAGTCCACCATGCTCCGGCGGAAGTCCTCCCCATCACCCACGACCGCGAGCGCACGGCGGCTGTCCGTGCTCCACTCGGGGAAGAGGCGGGAGAGGGGCTTCTCGTACCAGGCGAGGAAGAATTCGCTCAGCTCGTGGTAGTTGACGGCATCCGCGTACGGTGGGTCTGTCATCCATACATCGCACTCGTGATTAATGCCTTGTGCATCTCCTGAGCGGACTTCCGAGCGATTGTGCGCTTTACCCGTTTTGAGGTCGGGAATGAAGGACGTAGTAATTGCTAGGTGGGACTTTGTGCCGTAGTTGAAGAGGGGATTGATAGCCTGGTTGATAAAGGCCTGGTCCACAAGCTCTTTGCCTACGCCGGGTGCCCATTTGGAGAGCCGAGAGTTGTTGTCCACGCTCTTACCGAGGGAGAGCAAACAGCCAGCGGCAACTGCATCATCGGTCTCGTAGGACATCGCTGTCTCCACCAGCGCACCCAGAGTCAACAACTGCCGCGGGTTGAACAGGTGGTGCCAGTGCGTCCACCCACGCGTGCGGATGGGCTCGTCGGTCTTGTCACCCGGCTCAATGCGGCGGCTGGGGATGTAGCCTTTGCTCTGCCAGTCGGTGAATCGTTCCTGGAGGAGCGCCAGCACCTTCTCCTCACGCGCCAGGTCGGCCTCATTGGGAGCGCGGTAGTGCTTTATCTCATACGGCTTGCCTTCTTCGTCGTAGCGCGTCTCGACCCATCGGATGCAGTAGAGCCGCTCCTGGAAGACGTCGTCGGGCCGGGGCACGATGTCATCGTTCTCCCACAGGCGGAGGCCGCGCCCGTTGCCGCGTCGTCCATCGCGGAGTGTATCGATGCGCGTGGCCTGGCTTTTGGGGAGGACGGGGTTGAAGAGCTTGTTCTCGCGCACGGTGCCCGCCGCCTTCGCCTCGGCGATTTCCTTTTTCGAGACACCCTGCTCTATGCGAATGTCGAATCCGTCGCCGGCCGCGTTGGCCTCCAGTTTTGCCACGGTCATCGTGCGCTCGCCGATCACCCAGGACGGTGCCAGCGGGACCATCATGCCGGTCTCCGGGCAACGGGCTTCCACACAGTAGAGATAGGCATCGGCCCGCCAGCCGTGCTCGTTGTGCTCGATGCCCCAGTTGGTGATCTGTTCGTCCACGGCGCGGTAGACGGTTTCCTGCGCCTCGCGCACGCGCTCGGCCACCTCCTCGCCTCCGCCGACAATGTTCAGCGCGCCCCACGTGAGCAGCGCGGCCACCGGGTTGAGGTCCGATCCGTAGGCTTCGAAACCGAGACGGGCCGCTTCGAACGGTACGGAGCCGCCGCCGCAGAAGGCGTCGCCCACGCGTGGCACGCGGCCGAAGCGCCGCTCACCCAGTTCCTGTACCAGGTCGGTCAGGCTTTCGGCGCTCGTGCCGAGGTGGGCGTTGATCTCGGCCCACGCCTCCGGGTTCGGCCCGTCGATCTGCTCCGGACGATGGCAGAAATCCAGCTTCTCCTCGTAGGTCATCCGCCCGAAGGCGAGGTTCTGGATCTCATCCCGAAAACCGGCTTTCTCGCTCCGCGACTCGCCTTGAAGGGCGTGATGGAGTTTCGTGCCGTTGGCCAGTTTCTCCAGATCGAAATAGCGGCCACGTTCCTCCTCGGTGAGGCGCTCCCAGATCTGTGTATACGAGAGGGACTTTGCGCGGCGCAGTTGCAAGCCCTCGTCGTCCATGGTCATCAGCTTGAGGAAGATCTCACGATCCTTCTTCGGATCGTCCGACGGCGGGATGAGCAAGCCGAACAGAGCCGCACGCACGAGGACGAGCGGCTTCCTCCCCCACCACTTGCCCAGCCCGGTAAGCGTCTGGCTGTGATTGGCCTTACGCTCCTTGTAGCTCTCCTTCGACACTTTCGAAACGGGGAACTGGGCTTCGATGAACGACTCGGCAACCAGCGTAGCGGTACTCATTCCTCAATCTTCTTTTTGCGTTCCTCGTGATCGCCTGATGCCCATGCAGCAGATTCGGGCGGCAACTCGCGGAACAGGCCAAATGCGTGATCCGTCCCCGGATACTCGATGGTAGAACCGGTAACGGGGTTTTCCGTCAGTGCAAACCGGACGGCTTTGCGCCATCCCTTTCCCCGGCCGGCGAGGGCGTGGCCGGTGGCGGCGTTGGTCATCGTGAAGAGCCACCAGCGCTCCTCGGGTGCGAGGCCATGCCAGTTGCGCACCGCCAGCGGGATGAGCGCGGGGTCGGCATCTTCGACGGCCCAGGCAAGCAGAACGAGCTCCTTGCCGAACAACCGCGATACGGGCGTCTGGCCGACTTTCCATCTACCGGTGGCGAGGCCGTTGTCGCGGAGGCGCTGATTGAAGGCGGCGCGCAGTTCATCGGCGATGCCGGTCCACTTGGCCTTCGGCAGGATGACGCGCATTTTGTTGTCTTCGCGCCCCAGGGCAAGGTGCAGCTCCCGCCGCGCCTCGCTCTCGTCCCATTCGAAATGCTCGGACACGTACACCTGCTCGTCACCGGCCTTCGGGATGGTGACGAGAAAATGATGCCCGCTCTCGGCCGGATTGAACCCGAAGCCGATGACCTTTCCCGCTTCCCGCGCCCCGGTCTTCTTCGCTCGGCTCTTGCTCATGACTGCTGAACCTCGTTCGGGTCAAGCTCCGTCTTCACATCCGCCACCCAGTCCTGAAGCTGTTGTCCTTTCTCAAAATGAAGTGCGTCGACTCTGATTTCGATGTCGCCCCCGTCGAGGAGATCGCGTGTGTGATCGACGGCCTCGCGGAGCTTCGCCCCCGTGAGGACGACGTTGGGGTCGACGTTTAACTCGACCCACGTGCCCTCTTCCTGCGTGATGACGACGTGTGCCCCCGACGCGCGCGCATCGTGCGTTTCAAGCCTCTTGATGAACTCATACGCCTCTTTTGCAGCAGGGGCCGACTGCGTTCTTCGCCAGGTAACCGGCTTGGCAAGATCAAGCTTGAACTTGCCGGTCTCCTCCCAGTCGATGTCGATGTGTAGCTGCTCGGACGTGATGCCGTTTTTCTGTGCTACTGCAAGTATCATGCGGCTCTCCCGTACGACCGGGAACGGCGCATCGTAGGTACCACCGGCGTTCAGCGGGTTGGAGCCGTCCGTGGAATAGCGAATCTCCGCATCCGGCACGGCCTGAAGTTCTACGCGTTTTCCGTCGCCGTCCGTCCATGCTTTATAACGGAGCGTGATGCGGTTCTTCCAGGTGACGGGCTCGCCGGTCTGGTGCTTCCCGAATCCGTCGACGCACAAGAAGGACACTTCGAGATCACGCGTCTTGAATTGCTGCGCGTTCTCCACCTTTGCGGATGCGGATGTAGCCGGCGCCCCGACTTCGTAGTAGATCTCATCCCCATGAACCGGTGTGAGGCGCAGCGTGACCTCGCCCGTCTCGTCGTCTCGACTGAGCTCCTGCACCCTCACCGCCGTAGTCGGTTCGGGTGGCTGCTTGTTGATGTACTCGCCTTCTTCCACCCATTGCCCTTCGCGGAGCAATCGATCCTTGAGGCGATCGAGCGCGTCGGGGCGATGCCAGGGCCATCTCGTCTCCACGGCGGCGCGCTTCTTCACCTCGACCCACTTCATCTCGCGCTGCGTGAAGAGCCGGTCTTCGAGCTTCTTCCGGAAGGTGTCGCCCTCGACCTCGATCTCAAACTTCTTCTTCTGCAATAGCGCTTCGCGGATCTGCTTCTCGCCGTTGTATTCGTTCCCACTGAACTGCATCAGGAAGTCAGCCACACGGCGCTGCCCGGAAAACGGGAACTGCAGGGTGGTGAAGGTCTCGCGAGCGGCACTCAGAAGGCGAAGAGTGCGGTTGTCGAGGGTCTCAAGCGCCGATTGATACTGCGGATCATTCTCCGGCACTTTCTCGGCCTCCATCTCGCTGATGATCTTGCGGACGGCCTTCAGCTCGGCCGCGATCTCGAGGAGGCGGTCGAGCGTCTCCTTCTGCCCGGTGAGAAAGAGGACGCGGTTCTTGTAGTCGAGCTGGTCGAAGAACGACTGCAGCTCCCTGGGAAGCGCGCCGCCGTCTTTCGGCTCGGTGATGATGAGATTGACCTTGTCCGCGTCTACCTGAATCTCATCGATCGCGGGCAGCGCCGTGACGGTCTGGTAGCAATCCTTCAGCGTTGGCTCAAAGGCTGCGGCCAGAAACTCACGCAGCTCTCTGAGTTGGGACTCCCGGTTATACGAACCGGCAACCGATTTCAGCTTCGCGACGAGGTTCTCGACGTTCTTGAAGAAGAGCCGGCCATCCGTGCTGACGTGGAGGTACCACGCCGAGGTGAACAGGGGTTGGAGGACCTGCTGCTGCAACACCGACACGTCGCGGCCGGGCGCGCACAAATAGGAGATGATCTCCGACTTATTGAGCCCCTTGACGGCGTTGGGGACGTTGGAGAGCGACGCTACCAGCAATAGCGTAGCCGCATCCTGGGCATCGTGGCCCTGCCCGAGCTCTCGGTCGATGTGCTCCGCGACCGAATCGCCTTCGTCGGCAACGTCGTGCGCGATCGCATTGGTGAGCGTAGAGTTGATGCTCGTGACCTCGGCGAACGTCTCCTTGTCGTTGAGGTCGATGTCGTAGGGATGAATGAGGAAAACTTCGTCAGCGCGACCACCCTCACGATACATGTTGGCCACCACCGTGCGCATCAGACGGATCAGGCCGCGCGTCTGCTGAAAGCCGGGATTCTCACGAAAGCGCGCATACAAATCACGCAACGTGAAGTGGAAGGGATAGGACTCCTTGATCTGCTGCGCAAAGGCTTCCGGCGAGGCGCTCGTGACGTCCATCTGCTTCGCATCACGAACGGCTTTAGCGTACGCCAACGCGACGGCGTCGATGTCTTCATCGTCCGGCAGTTGGTCGAAGAGCCGCGTGCGGAGGATGTGGTAGACCTCATCCGAGTTCGCCTGCACGGGTTCGAGCGGCATGGCACCGCGACCCACCTCGTTTGCAAAGTTCGAGAGTGCACGCTGCAAGGATTGGCTCCCTCCTTCGTACGTGGCCTGGAGGTCGGAGATCACCACCGCCACGTTCTCGAGCTTGCCGACCGCCACGAGCATGTTCGACAGTGCGGTGGTCGAGACCGTCGCCAGGTCGGTGTTTCCGATCGTCTTCGCTTTGGCGTTCTCGAAGTAAGGTGGGAGCTCGTCCAGCAGGATCAGGAGTGGCTCGCCCTGCAGCAGGTTCTGCCAGGCCTTCTGGCCGGGCGCCTGAAGGGGCGAGTAGTAGTCCTTGAACAGCTCCTTCTTGCCAAGCTGCTCGGCGATCGCCCCCCATATCCCCAGCGGAGCATCGCTCTCCCGGCCGGTGAACCCGACGACTCGGACCTTCCCCAGCCCGCTCTCATCGTAGTCATCGCCCATGACTCGCTTCCGGTACTCCGGATGCTTGGCGAGGAGGCCGAGCGCGATCATGTTGTGCGTCTTCCCGCCGCCCATGGCCTGAGTGAGCAGGAACGTGCTCTGCTGCGTTCGCCTCTGAAAGCGCCGGAAGGCCTCCCGAAAGAGGACAGCCATGTTGCCGGTCCGATAGTTCTCCTCGAAGAAGAGGCCGGGCTGAATGCGGTCGTCGACCAGATCGGTCAGGTCAAGAACGGTGTCGCGTCGGTCGCGGTCGAAAACACTGGCTCGGGGCGTGCAGGCCTGGCGGAGGGACTTCATAGCATCGAAATAATGACAAAAGAGAACTCCTTCAGCATCGGCAAATGCAGCAGATCCTGTAACGTGGGATTATACGAGGGAGGCTCGTTACTTACAGCCGTCAGCAGTAAGGGGTCGGGGAGTACAGCTGGATTTTCGATAA
>CAZKDQ010000104.1:0-10489 GCA_964551345.1 uncultured Rhodothermales bacterium | reverse complement strand
GTCGGAGGTTCGGTTCAGCGGTCGAACGATGATCGGGTGTTCGATTAGCCTGACGAGCTTCGCACGTTCGTTCGCATCACCCTGAATGCGGCGCTTCCAGGTCTCGGAGGTGAACCAGGGGTCGCCTGCCTTGCCGTCCTTGTTCAGTTTCCAGTCGTGGATGACGCGCTCGACGCCTACGGGATAGATCGTCAGGTTTTCATCCTCGTCGAGGTGCAAACGGAGGAAGTTCTTGTAGTCCGGCAGGCTCTGGCAAAGAAACACTTCATTGCCATGGATGCCCCAGATGAGGTTGGTGAGGATGAGATAGATACCCATCACGAAGCCGGCGGCAAATCCGCCGATCACCAACATTTCAATAGCAAAGAGCGTGATCTGCGCGGCGTCAGCGGCCGCGGATATGAACGGGAGCGACACGTTTACTCGGACGAAGAGCCACATGAGCATCGGAATAAGCGCGATGTGCATCAGCGCGTGCGCGATGCCTAGCCCGACCTTCGCCAGGCCATTTTTCGCATCTGCGAAACCGATCAGTCCACCTGTCAGCAGCAGGAGCAGAATAGCGCTCGACGGGCTGTAAACGAGGATGCGAAGGAATTCGCTGAACACAGTGCCGAGTGAGGCGCCGTCCGATGCAATAGTAGCGAGGAACGATTCGCCCCGGTTCAGGCTCGCGCTCTCGAAGAGCCACGAGAAGAAAAGGTAGAACGCGCCTAGGAAGAACGCGAAACTCTTATTGCGCCACGCGAACAGCAGACTTCCAATCGCCAGTGCGCGAGATCGCCCGACGGAGGGAAACACGGTTAGTTCGTCGGCTCCTTCGACGGTTCCGTTGTTCAACGAGAAATGGTCCTGCGTAGGAGCCTCCGGTGGATCAGGCGCACATTTCTGGCGCGGCAGGTCCAGATCAGGGGGCAGGTTGTGGGAGGGATACAGGTAAGCGCCTCCGCCGCCTGAAATAAAACGGTGCTTCCGCGTTTCCTGCTGTTCAACTGTTTCCTGCTCATATCGGGCATAGGTATGCAGATCACCCGCAAGCCCGACCGCGAAGTGGTGGTCGTATGGCGCCATCACCTTCCGCTCAAAGAACGCCAGGTTGTCGTATGCCTCCTTATTCTTCTGAGCAGCGTACGCCCACGACGGCTCTGCGGTACAGAGAACGATGGAAGAACCGCGGCGCATCCGGTCGCGGGCGACCTCGTGGAAATAGTTGAGCTGCGGCTCGTCCACATCAGCGGCAAGTTGAATGTCGATTCCCCAGAGCCACCATTGCTCCGACAGCCTGATCGCGAAATAGCCGCGCTGTTGCCTGGTTTTCCAGCCGCCGATCCAGCGCTCCTGGCAGAACAGCCGCGTGAAGCTCGTCAAGCCATCGTACCAGTCATGATTACCGGGGATGGCGAAGAGATCCGGGGCCTGCTCAGACTCGGGTACGCACGGCAGCGCGGAGCGGTATGGCCCGACGAGACGGTTGTTGTACTCATCGCGCGTGGAAGTCGGATAGACCTGATCGCCTCCCATGATGAGAAGGCGTCCGCGCCGCGTCTCGTGCTGATCGATCTTCAGGTTGCGCTGTGCAAGGAGACGAGCAATCGTATGCGTCGAGTCAAAGCCGTCGCCGAGATCGGCGACGTAATCGAACCAGACCTCATCTTCCGTCGAATAATCGTGCACGGGCGCATCCCCTTGAAGCGCCTGGATCTCACGCTTGTCCGCATAAGCCCCGAAGAGTGACGACAGAACCGCCTTCAGTCCGGATCGCACAAGCTCGCCAGGCGAGAACCAGCGCACCATCGGCTTGTATGCCTCGAACTCGAGATCCTCGGGGCTGTCGGAGTCAGGAATCGGCGGGCACGGGCGCTGTGGTCTGTCGACAGTGTCTGGCATCTAATCAGCGATGGTTGTTATGGCTTACAATCGGAGGCGAGTGTGCTCTCAGGCACTCGCCTTCCTCTTTCTGACGTACGTGTCCCACAGCTGCGAAGCGAAGAAACCGCCGAAGGTAGACATTGCACGCGCCGATTCTCTAACCGAAGAGGCGTTCACCGCGCGCATGGTCGTAATCAGTTTAAAAAGCTCGCCCACGCCCAGTCGCAGTACGCCCGCTCCAATCACAGGGGCGGAGTCATCATCTCCGCGGTGGAGCTGCGTGAGGAGCGTCGTCGTGTCGCTCCATACATCGAACGGACTGTCGTCGCGTACCTCTTTCTTCCCCGCGAGATAATAATTCTGACCACCATGTTCGAATCGAACCTCGTACACCATGTGCTTGAGGTCCGGCATGTTGGTGGGGACGAAGAGCCGAAATACGCCGGTTGGGGCATCCATTGACATTCCGAGTGGCTCGAAGTCGACCGTGCCGGAGATGTGCCCTTCGTGCATCGGATCTGCCACGAAGGCGGCGATGTCAGGGATGAGAATCGAAGCGTGCAGTGAGAGACGATCGCTTTTTCGTCCGACAGCTCGTTTGCTTTGCTTTACCTGGTCATCATTGAGGGCGAAGGGGCCGCTCATGGTCTCACGAAAGCTTATGCCCGCTTTAGAGTCGTTCATCTGCGTAACCTCTGGTTGAAAGGGGAGACCTTCATCAGAATACTGATCGAGATACCGGCGCGCATCAGCATAACCCAGCGCGATCAACGTGCTCGTGGTGATATTTCCGAAGAACAAATCAGGATCAAGCGGGAGAGACCTCGACGGCTTCACCACGTGCAGCCGAATCGGCGACCGCTGCCCGAAGGGAGAATCGCCGCGCTCGATCCGTTCATTCAAATCCCGAATGCGGTCAAACTCCTCGAACAAGGCGCCATTGGCGCTCAGCTCGATCATGTGCACATACTGGTGGAACGTGCCGTCGCGATAGGTCGGAGAATTCCCGATACACCACACGAGCCAGAGTTCTTCGGCTCCCTGCTTCACGGCTTCCCAAAGGTTCGCATCCTTGATCCACACGGAGTCCGTGTACTCGTCTCCGTTTCGCCTCACCGTGGGCATGAAGATTGGCAGTGAGATGCCGGCCACGAGCGCATCCAGATCTACTTGCTGGTGAGACACGACCTCGTTCGTCTTGCGAGTGAAGTTGCAGATGTTGAAGGTGCCCGTGACGCCGGTCGAGGCGCGGATGCGTTCGACGTCGATTCCCAGGTGCGGGAAGACCTTGTTCCGGATTCCGTCTGCATCGCCCATCGCCTTCAGATTGAACACCTTGCGATATTCGCGTGCCGGTAGCAGCGACGCGAAGTCGCGGACACGGAGGGTACGCCATCGATCGCACATCTCGTCGGCATCTAGTCCGGAGAGGAGCATCGCCAGATTGATGGTGCCGCCGGAGGTGCCGTCCACATGCGCGAACGTGAGCTTCTTCTCGTGCAATGCCTTGATTACACCGGCCTGATAGGCGACGCGCATCCCGCCGCCCGCAAGGATGAGCGCGCGGCGCGGCGGAGTCATCGAATCATCAGGAGCAAGAAATGGACGCATCGCTACGCGGTTACTGGTTTCCGACGTGCATCAAACCATACGAGAACGCCTGTGACTGCCTCCAGCACGATAAAGACGAGAAAAGGCCAGCTCGGCACGCCATCGACCATGACTGACACCATGCGCGCACCTACCCCGCATCCGAGGATCATCAGAAACAAGGTGTAAAATCGGGTATCCCGAAAGATTCCTCGCCGGAACACGATGCAGAAGAGCCCGAAACCCAGCTCCATCGATTTCAGGAAGCGATATTGATTTAGAAATGTCGCCTCATCCATCGCGCTCATCGCGTCGGTATCGACAGCGAAAACAACCGGTAGCTCCCAGCCTGCGATGATAATACCTGAGGCACCGACGCCCACGAGCATCGCGGCGTATCCGTAGAAGAAGACACGCGCCAGCACGCTCATACCGCTGCGGCCTCCGGTGTTCTGATTCGCATCCAGTACCACAGAATCAGGATGCCGGAGACGAGGTCGAACAGCGCAACGAGCAGAGAAAGCGGCCCGAGCAGTGCCCGAGTCACGGCCAGAGTGACGGCGCCGAAGGCCCCCAGCTTCTGCAATCCCGCCCAGAAAACCGGAATGGGCTGATGCCGCTTCTGAAGGAGCGCCTGCAGGAGCATCCCGCCAAAAAGGACCATGAACATGCCGACGATCCCAAAGAAGTGGGCGGCCGTGGGAGCCGGATCTCCACCCACCAGATCGATAACCATTGACGGCGCGAGAACCTGGCCGATGCCACTTACGATCGTGATGGCGGATATCGCGAGAAGTACGCGCCGGACAATTTCCATGGCATTCATCGCGCCCTCCGTCCGTGCCACGCGCGGATCGCGAAATAGGTCATGAGGCTTAGCCACTGCACTGTCCAGAACCCCACACGCACCCGGTTTAGCGACATCCAGCGATCGAGCGTACCTGTGAGCACGTCCGGATCAGTGATGCCGCTGCTCATGGCCTGGTTGTAAGGGAAGATGAAAATCATCGTCACTGCCGTGGCCAGTATGATGGCGGTCAAAACGACAACGGGCACCCAGACGAGGCGTGTTCGCCACTCGGCGACGATCATTACGACCGAGGTGACAAGCATCACGACGGTCATGTAGGTGAAGAAGGCCGTGGCCGCTTCGACCTGCGGCACGAACTGCATGTAGTAGTTCTCGACCGTCAGCTCTGGCGCGATCGGAAAACTGAAGAGGACTAGCGACCAGCCCGTGCCGAAGTACATCGACGCACAGGCGAAGAGCAGCGCGTGATTGCCGATGAAGAGCTGCTGTATCGCAGGTCGACTGCGCCAGTCGTCAACGGGAGTGACTTTAATTTGCGTTGCCATAGCTCAGTGTGTCGCAGGTTGTGCAGATGGCGACGGCGCGTGTCGATCGCGATTCGGAGGAGACGGCCACTCCTGACCGAGGCCGAGGTCGACCACGGACTCGAGTCCTTCAGACGCACCGGGCCCTTGCTCGTCATGCGTCAGGAACCACGATTCGACGTGATCATCGAGCACACCCTCGGATTCGGGCATGAACGCGGTGAATAGCGGCTCGGGATTGATGTCGAGCTCTTTCAGCGGCCGGGCTCTTGGATGATCGCCGATCGTGAGTCGCGCTGCGTTTCTGTTGAACAGCGTGAATCCGGTCCTGGCTTTGACGTAGATGTACGACTTCATCAGCATGCCTCGGAACTGGCAGTAGTTCACCGCCGCCATTCGTACCGGCAGCCACGCCTTCTCCGGCCGGTTGATTTCGATCCGCATCACCATCATGTCATCGAGGTCGTACTGGCTGCTCACGGTGTCATCGGATATCAGAAAATCGAGGCTTGCCTGGTGTTTGGGCATCCCCCAGATCCCTTTTCCGCCTTTGACCGAGATCTCCGTGCTGACGGGCAGATCGAGCACGTACTGTCCGAGACCGAAAGATTTCTGAAGGGCCAGCGGGAGGAGCGGCGGAGCGGGTGCCCGTCCGTGCGTACACGCAATCGCGATGCTGAACTCGATGTACTTGCCGATATCCGTTATCCGGTAATCGATGACCGTGATGAGCAGGACGCCCCTGCCTCCCGGCAGTCTCAGGGGATGAAGCCGGCCCGCGGGCATCAGCCGCGCTGCTTTATCGGCATCGATCGTGAACGCGGCCATCAGCGCAGGCGATTTCTCCGAATTGATGGGGAGGAGGAAGGGGATGCCGTCGACAGTTGCATGCCGCCCTTCTTGTGCTCGGATGCGTCTTGGTATGACCATGGCGACGTGCGTCTGCGACGAGGTGCTGTTAGTGGATGCTCGGATGCGGCATGGCAGTCGGTTTTTCCAGCTCTTCGACCATGAGCGGGAAGACATCGAGCGACGCCCGTTGCCCCATGAAAACGTCGAGATGGCCGTAGTGCGGAAGCACGTGAAGGCTGTGGTAGCCCGGGTGAAGTGCGTCGACGTACTCGAAGGAGCGCTCCTGGCTTTCGGACAGGAAGCATCGGTTGTCTGCGCCGGCGAAGAACGAGAAGCGGGCGTCGGTTTGAGGAGGCGCCGACGTAAAGTCCGCCGATAACGCAGTCTCGTGATCGTATGGCACGAGTCGTCCTTTCCGTACGCAGCGGGCGATCTGCCGGAAGAAGCTCAGCGGCACGTGTGCGAACTCCTCACGCAGCCACTCGTGCGTGGCATCGTTTAAATTCTCGTGACTCCAGAGGGCGGGGAATCCGCTTCCGTAATAGAAGCTCACCTGCTTGCATACGGAGTTATCGCACTCGTGGTGGGTGAGCTCAGTTAACCGGTGAAGCGCGCGGCCCGACAGACTGGGCGTACTCGAATCCCATTGCGGGTTGAGGTACGGAGTCATCCGGCGGAGCAGTGGAACCATGAAGTTCAGCTTGAACACCGACCACGAAGGCACGACCGGGTGCAGCGCCACCGCGTTCGACACGATCGTCGACACCTTCGGAACGAGGCCGGCGACGGCAGACATCATGAAGCTCGTCGAACCCTGGCAGTGGATGACGGCCTTAACCTCGTCTGCTCCCGTATCATCAACAACCTTCTCGACGGCGGCCGGATGATCAAACAGGGCAGCCTGGTCGAGCGTCCACTCGTTAGGCGGGAGATCGATGCTGGCGCGCCAGTTCTCGAGCCAGACGTCGTAACCACGGTCGATCAGGAAGTCGACGAAGTTAATCTGCGTGGGCGCGCGGAAGATGTTGGCGCGCACACCCGCTCCATGCACGAGGATGACAGGCCCGCGACTCGGATCCTTGCGGCCACGGACGTTGATCAGATTGCACGCGAGGCCGTCACGCGATGTAAAGGGGATGATTCGTTCCTGATACTGCCGTTGCTCCATGGTGGCGAAGCCTGTTTTGTTGGATGAAAGTGCGCTACTTCCCTGCGTGCGTGAGACTCGATCTCTGAACGGCAGGAACGTCGGACTTCCGAAGGATGGACTCGGCCGTGCGGTCGGCGAGTGCGGCAATCGTAAGCGCTGGATTGGGGCCGGTGGGGCCGGGCATAATGGAGCCGTCAGCCACATAGAGGTCGGGGTATCCGAACACTTCTCCGTACGTGTCGACGACGCCGTCTTCGCGCGAGGTGCCCATCCGGCAGCCGCCGAGCGGATGGACCGTGATCACGCGGCTGAGCCGGTACGTCGGGTTGTCCACGAATTGCGCGCCCCATGCATGGGCGATCTTCCGCATCGTTCCGCGGACGCGCTCGAAGTATGTGTTCGAGTTGTCGATCGTCCAGTCGATGTCCAGGAAGCGTTCGTTCTTGAGGCTCATCCGCCCATCCGGTATGTCGCGTCCCATCCCGAGCAGAGGCAGCGTTCCGGAGGAGAGTTCGCACTCCCCGAGGATTTCGGCGATCTCTGAACTGAGGTCAGTTACCGGACTTCGATGGATGATTGCACGTACGCGCCTTTTAGCTGCGCGAAACATCCGACGAAGCATGCCGGGAAGGTTCGCCGCCTCGACTATCCATGTCAGAAATGCCGGAAAGCCCGCGTCCTGGATGTAGTAGCCGCGTCCGTCTCCACCTGCTACTTCGTCTTCGACGCGGATGGTGCTCGTGATGACCGGGCCGTAGGTCGGGCCGATATCCCGGTGCTTTGGTGGATCCTGCGTCGTATCGCGGCACTTGAGTGCGAAGGAGAGGAGGTCGCCGTTTCCGCAGAATCCATCACCAAGCGTGCCGCTGAGATTCGGCAGGTGGCCCTTGTGCTTCATCTTGAGCAGCAGATAGACCGATCCCAACGTCCCTGCACTTACGATCAGCCGGTCACACGTCAGTCGCGTCGTCTGCTCGTCGCCGCGCTTCCGCAGCTCCGTGGTCGAGGTCGACGTGTCGTGTTGAATGTATTCTACCCAGTAACCACCGCCGTCGTTTGGCCCGAAATCCCGCACTTCAGCCAGCGTTCGGAGGTCGGCGCCCTCGTACTGCGCCTCCGTCAGATAGTTGAAGTCGAGTGTGTTCTTGCTGCCGTAGTTGCATCCCACATCGCACTCGCCGCAGAGTCGGCACGTGTAGCGGGTCCGGCCGTGCAGGTTGGGCCGCTCTTCCCGGATCGGTTCGCCGGGCACAGGCGTTTCGCCCGGATTGCCGAAGGTGACGGCAAGGTTAGGGAGGTCCCAGTCGAGCTTCAGCTTACCCGCCGCTTCCTTGAGTGCGGCCGTCTTGAGCGTCTTGTCGTAGGGCGGGACGTCGAATGGGTACGTCTGTGCGTTCAGCATCCGCTCGACCCGGTCGTAATGTGGCTCCAGGTCTTCGTACCGGATGGGCCAGTGCTCGGTCGTACCGTTGGTAGCGTGGTGCTGGACGAACCATTCGCGTGGCTTCCGAATGAGTACGTTGGCGTAGATGAGCGAGCCGCCGCCCAGACCGCTCGACACCAGCGCCTCGATGCCCTTGAAGGACCAGACATTGAACATCCCGTAGAGCCCTTTGCTCGGGTCCCAGAAGTTCGATCGGAATCCGTGCTGCGTGCGAGGGAAGGAGTTGGGCGGATAGGCCATCCCGCGCTCGAGCAGACAAACGTTGAGGCCGCCTTTGGCCAGACGGTAGGCAGACACGGATCCTCCAAAGCCGGATCCTACCACGATTGCGTCGAAGTGCGTATTCATATGTGATGAGGGATTAGACGCAAGCGCGTTAGTGCTCACGCCGGTACGGAGCCTTTAAATTGTTCGTAGAAGTGCTGCAGCTTGGTGTCGTACTTGTTCTGAGCGTAGGCCGGACCGTTGTAGCCGCGGGCAAACTTCGCCCACTGATGGGCGCGCAGGTGTCGGGTCAGATTGTTGGCCTCGATGAAGCGGCCGAAGGCTTCCAGGTGTTCGCGCTCGGACACGTACTGGCGCTTCACGTAGTTGAACACGTCATCATAATTGAGCGATTCGGCGTGGAAGCCCATGATCTGGAACAGTCCCCACGAGGCAGACCGAAGTGCGGCCTCCTCGTCGATGAGCTTGGCCGCAGAGAGACGTTCGTATTCTCCGCTGCCGCCCTTGTAGAAGCTGCGCGTCCATTTAGGATAGAGAATCGTGTTGTTGTCCGAGGCATATTTCTCGGGTGAGATGTCCTTCTTTTTCAGCTCGCGCCAGAAGATGTGTCCCTCGAAAAGGATCTTCGGCCGGCCATCTTTCAGGAACCCCGACCCGCCCGACTCCACCTTCACGACGGATCGGACCGTCGCCACCTCGAGGTCATACTTCTCAGCAAAATCCTCGAAATCCACCGGCTCCAGCTCCCGCTTCACCATTGCCGGCTCGTCTTCTTCCGGTGCCAGGTCTTGCGTGTGAGGATAATGCTCCTTCAGCACGACCTGTTTGCGGATCCCTGGATCGCCGGCATCTCCGTTTGTCGTCGGCGCCGGAGGTGGTGACGCAACGGATGGCGTGGGCAGCGTGGGAAGCGTTTGCGTGAGCTCGGTTGCGGCACCATCACCGGTTGAGGAGGGGAGAGTGCTCGTAGGCGCAGAGAGTGGGATGCGCATTGCAGGTGGCTCGCCACCCGCTGCATGGCGCGGCGCTTCCGCCTCCACGCGGCGAGTCTTTTCTTTCTCGATGATGTCCAGCGCGCGTGTGCCAAAGTAGAACGCGACGACCATCAGAAAAGCGTCCTTGAAGAAGGCGAAGTAGTCTTCGAGGATCGATCCTCTCGGGACCTCGCGAAATCCCTCGCTGCTGAAGAAGCTGATCAGGAGCGAAAGTCCGCCGACGACGATGGTAAGGGCGAGCGTTCCGCGAACGGTACCCGGCGGAATGCCGAACGTCTGATCTGCATATGGATTCTGACGTGGCGCAGCGAGTTCGTCATAGATCTCGTTCTCCGTTTTGCCTTCCGCTTCCGCCTCCTTCACCCGAGCCACGAACTTATTCCAGAAGCCTTCTGACCGGCCAAAGTTGTAGTTGTAGAAGTGGGTACACCAGGCGAAGTATCCGATTAGCAGCCCCACCCATCCGAGCACCAGAATGATTGACACCACCTGGTAGATCGTCATGCCGTCGAATCGCAGGCCGGGCATCGGGATGATGGTGACGGCGCTGTTGATCAGCAGCAGCATCAGGATGAACAGCACTCCTTCGAAGAAGACGAAGCTGCCTAACAGGAGCAGGCTGCCTGCGGATCGTTTCGTCTTCGGCCGCTCGTCTTCCGTGGTGGACGCTGGGACGGCTATTGCGCCGTCGCCTGTCGATTTCGTCGTTTCTCTATTCGCGGTTGATGTGAGCATGTGTGTCCTCCTCGTCCTCTATAGAACCAGCGCGCCGATTACAATGCCAAGGGCGATGCCGCCGGCGCCGCCGATCACGTATCCCATTCGGTTGTTGCGGCGCGCGACCCCGATCACGTGATCCGTCAAATCCGTGCTCTCACGAAGCCGCGTGAGCAGTTCCTGCGATGTTTCTGAAGACCTCTCCAGATGAGCTTCGAGGGCAGCGATGTCGGCGCGATACAACGTCAGCAGGCTGTCGCTGCTTGCCAGGACGTTCTCGAGCTGCGCGTGGGCCTGCCGCCAGGCGGCATT
>CAZKDQ010000103.1:3248-10531 GCA_964551345.1 uncultured Rhodothermales bacterium | reverse complement strand
GGCCACGCCTGCCGCTCCTCCTTCTACTTGTAGTCATCATGCTGACTCCGGCCGCTTGCGGAACCGAACAGCCGGAGGCCGCGCCTGAACCTGAAGAAATCCCATTCGAAATCATCGGGCGAGGGCGTAATGCACAGATGCCGGACACGACGGAGACCCGCATCAGCGACGCCAACACCTGGCAAGCGTATGCCGATTCCCTGTCTCCGCTCGGACCGCTGAGCGACGTAGATTTCGCCGAGCGCGATGTGCTATTGATCGCCGTTCCGGTCACATCGGGTGGTTACGATGTGAGCATCGACCGCATCCAACAACAAGACGGCCAGGTCCAGGTCCACTACCTGATCGAAGCGCCGGGCGAGGACTGCCTTGTCGCCCAGGTCTTGCTGACGCCTTTCGTTGCTGCCGCAATCGAAAAGTCAGACAATGACACGGCCTTCATCGCGACCACCGACGAATATTCCTGCGGCGTGCGGGAACGAGGATAACAGGCAGCGAGCAACCACATTCAGGCGACCACCGCTCCTTCGTCCATTTCCACATCCGCCAACACAGGATTTTCAACGCGCACGTCGCTCTCGACTAGACCATCGCGCAGACGAATCACCCGCCGAGCGTGGCGCGCTATGTCTTCTTCGTGCGTAACGACGAGCAGCGTATTCCCTCGGCGGTAAAGCAACTCGAAAAGCTGCATGATCTCCTCACCAGTACGGGAGTCCAGGTTTCCCGTCGGCTCGTCGGCGAGGATGATGGAGGGATTGTTGACAAGTGCGCGTGCTACGGCGACACGCTGACGCTGGCCGCCGGACAGCTCGTTGGGCTTGTGATCCATCCGATCACCGAGCCCAACCTTGGTGAGCGCATCCGCTGCCATCTCGCGGCGCCGTGATTTCCGAATTCCTGCGTAAACCAGCGGCAGCTCTACGTTCTGCAGGCAGTTCACCCGAGGCAGGAGATTGAAGGTCTGGAAGACGAACCCGATCTCTTTGTTGCGCACGCGCGCGAGGTCGTCGTCGCTCATATCGCTGACGAGCTGCCCGTTCAGGATGTAGTCGCCGCCTGTCGGTGTGTCGAGGCAACCGATGATGTTCATCATGGTCGACTTCCCCGATCCCGACGGTCCCATGATGGCCACGTACTCGTTCGGCTTCACGTTCAGGCTGACGCCGTCGAGCGCACGCACCTCCTGCGAGCCCATCGTGTAGATGCGCTCGATATCGCGAAGCTCGATCAGTGAGGTTCCGTTCTGCATGAGGTTGATGTGTTGGATGGATCAGGAACGGGGGCCGAGCGCGAGCGCCGCATCACGGCTCTCGACGGATTCACCATCTCGCAGCTCGCGGCTGACGACGCGATAGGGACCGGTGATTACCTCAGCACCATCACCGATGCCGCGCGTGATCACGATGTGAGAGTCGTCTGAAATGCCCGTCTCGACCTCCACCACTTTCGCCTTTCCGCTATCGACTAGAAACACGACGCGCCGAAGATCCTCTTGCGGAGCACGATTCGCTGGTGTTTCAGCCTGAGCTGAATCCGACTCCACCTGATCACGCCTGCGCATCTCAGCAAAATCACGCACCGTGACGGCCTGTATTGGAACGGCGACGGCATCGAAGACGGTGTTAGTGAAGACATCGACCGTCCCGCTCATCCCCGGGCGGAGGTTCGGAGCATCCGCCACAGGAATCACCGTCTCATCATCCGAGACCTGTGCGACAACGGCATCAGGATCTAGGTTGTGCGAATCGAGCACGCGTATTTTGACCGGGAAGTTGGTTACCTGCTCCGTCGATCCCGCGCCTTGGATTCTCGCGCTGTTGGCGATCTCAGTGACGATTCCGCGGAAGGTCCGGTCCGGATAAGCATCGATGCTGACGCGCGCCGTGTCTCCGAGAGAGATGTTCACGACGTCGTTTTCATTCACATCGACCTCCAGTTCCATCTGGTTCAGCCGCGCGATGCGCATCATCTCGGTGCCGGCCATTTGGCTCGTGCCCACGACACGCTCACCGAGTTCCACATTCAACTGACTGACGGTACCGTCCATCGGCGCGTATATCGCTGTCTTTCCAAGCTGTTCGCGGCCTTCCCGAAGGCGCGCCTCAGCACTCTGGACGGCGTACTCTGCCGCCTCCAGCCCCGCCTTCGCGACTTCGAACTGCGATTCCGATCGTTCCAGATCGCTACGCGAAATTGCCTGCCGCTCAAAGAGTTCTCGCTGGCGTTCTACGTCCAGCTCGGCGCTCATCAGATCCGCTCGCCGCTGGGCTGCGTTGGCTCGCGACTGCAGCACATTGGCTTCAGCCTGCTCGACCTGTGCGGCGTAGAAATCAGGCTGAATGCGGGCCAACAGCTCCCCACGCGCAACCTGATCGCCTTCGCGCACACGCAACTCGATGATCTCGCCCGAAACGTCCGGACTGATCTTGACCTCAACTTCCGGTTGAACCTTCCCCGATGCAGTTACTGTCTGCGTCACCGTTCGGAGATTCACCGTAGCGGTCTCGACCTCGAGCGCCCGCGGTCCACCAAACCATCCCGCAATGCTTCCCACTACGCCGAGCAGGATGAGCAGGACGACGAGCGCGCCGAGTCCGATCAGTATTTTTCGGGTTGGAGAGGATTTTTTCTTGGCCATCCGATTCTGGGTCAGTGCAAATGTTGAGGTCGTGAATCAGTCGAACAGGGATTGTGCCGGGTCCAGCGTCCCGGTGTAGTAATCGAGCAGCCTCTCCTGGAAGATGAAGTCGTAGCGCGCCTGCACCCAGTTGCTCGATGCCTGTAGCTGCAGCGCGCGCGCCTGCGAGAGTTCCACCAGCGTCGCCGCACCAAGATTATAGCGCTCCTCCTCGGCCTCGAGTGCATGCGTGGCCGCCTGCAGTTGCACCTCGGTCACGGCGAGCTGCTTCTCTGCCGTAAGGTAGTCGAGATACGCCTGCCGAACCTGTACGGCAATTTCCTGACGCGTGTCGTCAAGGTCGAGCAGACGGTTATTGTACTCGACACGCGCCTGCTGCACGTTGTTGCGCGTATTCATCCGGTCGAAGATCGGGAAGGAGAGCGATAGGCCTACCGAGCCGGAGCGGTTGTCCCGAAAGAACTGGTCCTGAAAAGGGAGCAACCGAACATCTGAATAGGATGACCCGATGCCGCCGCTGAGGTTGATCGACGGCCAGTAGGTAGAGCGTGCCGAGCGAATGCCTTGCTCCGCTGCGCGGATGTTGAACGAGCGCGCCTCCAGATCCGACCGCTGCTCGTACGCGTGGCGCAGAAGCTGCCCCGGCTGCACCGGCGATGTCTCCAGCTCGAGATCATCAACTTCAGGCGCTTCGAATTCGTAATTGCCGAATGGATCGAGTTGGAGAAGCTGGATCATCGCGGCCTCGCCGAGCTGGTAGAGCCGCTGTGCCTGGAGCAGATCGAATTCCGCCGAAGCAACCGCTGCCTGCTGCTGATAGAGATCTGAAATCGGGCGTGCGCCCACCTCGACGAACTCCTCCACCTGCTCGAGCTGCTGTGCCTGCGCATCGAGGTTCTCCTGCTGAATCTCGATCTGCTCACGTCGCTCGATCAAAGTCAGGTAACTCGACATCACCTGAAAAACCGTCGTCTGGCGCTGCCACTCATAATCGAGCAGCCCGGCTTCCTGTTGAGCCTGCGCCTGCTCATAGGTGGCGACGTCTCCAAACCCGCGGAAGAGGTTTACCTGAGATTCGAGGCGCGCGGAAAAATCTCTCGCCTGGTTGACGATGCTCGCCTCGGCCTCACTGAACGTACGTCCGAATCGCTGCGACGTGCTCGAGGCGACGCCCAGCGACGGCAGGAAGTTCATTCGCGAGCGCGAGACGTTGATCGCCTGCAACTCGGTCATGTTCTCCGCCTGACGCAGCGTGATGTTCTGATCGAGCGCGATCCGAACCGCCTCGTTGAACGTGATGGTCCGCACTTCCTGGCCTGCGACAGGTGATGCCACCGCAGCAAGGAGAAGCGCCAGAACCGCGGTCTTGAGGGACAGGCACGCGTACTGATTCATAACCATACAATGTGATTGGCGATGGAGGCATCATCGGAGGGCAGTAGACGACGACTGCCTCCAATTGTTACGCATACGTATTGCTTCGCAAAATATTGCGGAACGACGGCATCCGAAGATGAGAGGCTGATCATCCACCGGTTCACGAACTTCCCGGGACCCGCATACACTCCTGCTGCGTAGACGCTGATTTTTGAGACGAAACGGTAACGGAAATGCAGCAGAGGGTAGATCCGCCGGCCTACAGCAAGCCCGAAACACCCGGCATCTCCATGAACTTTGACAACTCCATCTCGCTCTACCACATCGTTGGACCGAGCGATTCTTTTGAGGATGCCGTTCAGGACCTCTTCTCCCTCCTGCGCGAGGCTCAAACGCGCTTCCCTGATTGGCCGCGCGCTTTTTATGTCGACATCAACGGCCACCTCGATGATGAAGGTCGCTATGTAGAGGACTTCGTCGAGCTTCAGCAGGAGTTCTTTTTCTCCACGATTGCACCCTTCGTGTCGGCGCTCGAGCTCCCTCTCACCGGCCCGCTCGCCAATCCGGAGCCGCAGCGCAACGACGTGCCGGACAAGCTCCTCATCGGATCTGAAGAAGATTCAAATCCGCCCCTCTCCTGATGGAGACGTCGCCCCTCCCTCGCCGCGTTAGACAAGACCGTACCGGATGAAAAACGATCAACCCGCCGCCGAAGAGGACGCAGTGCCGTCGGATGGAAAGTCCTCGCCGCAGGACGTGGCATCGCGCAGCTGGTTTAACCGCTTTCTGAACAGCGTCGAGTGGCTCGGAAACCTGCTTCCCCACCCGGTCACGCTCTTCGCCATTTTCGCGGCGAGCGTGGTCCTCATCAGCGGTGTCGCTGAGTTCTTCGATCTCTCGGTAACGGATCCACGGCCTGAAGGCGCAAGCGGCCGCTCACCTGACGGGCAGATCTATGCCATCAGCCTTCTCAACGGAGAAGGTTTGCGCCGGATCGTCGAGAACCTCGTCACCAACTTCACCTCGTTTGCGCCTCTCGGGACGGTCCTCGTCGCATTGCTGGGTGTAGGTGTAGCCGAACGCTCAGGGCTCATCAAGGCCTGCATCCGAGGAGTGGTGCTCTGGGCGGCGAATGCGCGCTTCCTGAATCCGAAGATCCTGGTTACGACGGCCGTAGTCTTTTCCGGCATCATGTCGAATACCGCGTCGGAGCTCGGTTACGTCGTGCTCGTTCCGCTGGGGGCGGTCATATTCTATTCGATGGGCCGTCATCCGCTGGCCGGCCTCGCGGCTGCGTTCGCAGGCGTCTCTGGTGGTTACAGCGCCAACCTGCTCATCGGTACCATCGACCCGCTCCTGGCGGGATTGACGCAGGAAGCAGCGAACCTGATCGCGCCCGATTACGTCGTGCACGCTGCCGTGAATTACTACTTCATGGCTGTGAGCGTCTTTATGATTACCGCCCTCGGCACGTGGGCGACGATTCGTTTCGTAGAGCCGCTCCTGGGTCCGTATGACGCCAGCATCGCGATGGATGACTTGAGTGATGACGGCGACCTCGACCCACTGACGAAGCTGGAGAAACGCGGCATACTGTGGTCATTCATTGGCGTGATCGTATTTGCCGGCGTCCTGGCGCTCACGATCATTCCGGAATGGGGCGTGCTACGCAATCCTGTAACCGGCGATCAACTCGACTCACCGTTCTTTCGTGGCATCGTGACGTTCATCTTCGTCGGATTCATCATCCCCGGCTTCATCTACGGACGCATCACCGGAAGCATGAAGGGTGATCGCGACATCGTGGATGGGATGGCAAAGGCGATGAGCACGCTCGGGCTCTACATCGTAATCGTTTTCTTCGCCGCACAGTTTGTGGCGTTCTTCGGATGGACCAACCTCGGCCAGATCGTCGCGGTGACCGGCGCCGAATTCCTGGATAACATCGGTCTTACCGGGCCTTCTGTCTTTATCGGATTTATCCTGATCTCGGCCTTCGTAAACCTGATGCTGGGTTCGGCTTCGGCACAGTGGGCGGTGACGGCACCGATTTTCGTGCCGATGCTGATGCTCACGGGCTACAGCCCCGAGGTCATTCAGGCGGCCTACCGGATTGGCGACTCCGTTACGAACATCATCACGCCGATGATGAGTTATTTTGGATTGATTCTCGCTTTCGCCAACCGGTATGACCGCAATCTCGGAATCGGAACCGTAATCAGTATGATGCTGCCCTACAGCATCCTCTTCCTGGCTGGCTGGATGACCCTCTTTTACATCTGGGTCTTCCTGCTCGGCCTGCCCGTGGGGCCCGGCTCGCCGACATATTTCGTACCGTGACGCCTAGTAATTGACGCGCGTGATTACACCGACGCGAAACGCGACGTAGCTCGTGCGGCTTTCGACCGGCGTTATGACGACCGTTTCATCTGCCAGGAGGTCGAGGCTGCCTTTGCGCAGGTAGCGTGTCGGGCCGTTGCGATGATAGGTCGCGCCGAGATCCAGTATCACGGGGTACTTTCCGCCGGAGACAGGCACCATGACGCCACCTCCACCGGAGAGTGTAAACACAAAATCGTCAAAGTTGGTGGACTGGGCAAAGGGCGCAGCGGGGTTATCCGTTCCTTCCACGCTGCTCTGCGTAGCAAAGTAGCTCCCGCCCAGTGCGGCCTTGACGTACGGCCTGACCGCGCCTCTCGGCACCATCAACTGCGGACCCAGGTTAAAGAAGAAGATGTTGTTGGCGGTGGTGACGTCCACCATGATCAGGTTGCCCAGATTGGGGCTCAGCGGGAAACGTGCCCTCTCGTGACCATAGTTGGTAACCCCGCCTTCGAATCGAAGCGCGACGATTCCGGCCGCGTCAAGTGGCAGCGCACCGAATACATCCAGGCCGAAGCCACGCTGGACGTACTCACTAAATTCGCCGGCCGGATGTGCATAGGACAGCGCGACGCCACCCATCGCGCGGATGTTTATTGGATTGGAGTCTTCTTGCGCGGTGGCATTGGCGACGGCGAAGAATCCCATCACCATCAGGGCTGTGGCAACGAAACAGTTTTTCATTGCAGGCGAGGGTCTGGAGAGTTGGGGTTGAAAACCCTCCGAGACGATGGCGCCGGCAGTGAGTTACGCGGAGAGACCGCGAAATTACACGCCGTGAACTCGCGTGTTGCTTTGCCTAGGGAGACGCTGCGGAGGGGGTGGGATTCGAACCCACGGTACCGTTGCCGGTACGCTGGTTTTCAAGACCAGTGCATTCAAC
>CAZKDQ010000103.1:1680-3148 GCA_964551345.1 uncultured Rhodothermales bacterium | reverse complement strand
TCGAACCCACGGTACCGTTGCCGGTACGCTGGTTTTCAAGACCAGTGCATTCAACCGCTCTGCCACCCCTCCGAAAGACGGCAAATATAAGAACTCCGCGGCGAGGGTGCTCGAGCGAACAGTTGAGGGGGTGGGAATTACTCCGGCCGCAGGGCGGCCTACGTCAGTCGCTCGCTGCGCTCGCTCGTGTCGAACCCACGGTACCGTTGCCGGTACGCTGGTTTTCAAGACCAGTGCATTCAACCGCTCTGCCACCCCTCCGAGTGGGCCGCGAATATATCCATCAGCCCGATGGAAGTTCAAGGAAGACGTTTGCAAACAGTCACGGCCTGACGCATGCGCGACGTTCTTACGCTATGCGGGCGATGCTGAAGGCAGCCCACTGCGCAAACCTCTCCAGCTTACCTCGTGATAAGTAGTGCTCGAGATGAATTTCCCGGCACTGATCGAGAGCGTCCATTAGTATCTCGGTGAGATGCCGCGCCGGCTCCTCGCCATGCAGCGCCACCCCTACCTCAAGGTTGTAAGAACCTCCATACACATCGATGTTGTACGATCCTACGATACTGTACGCGCCGTCGATGACGAGACACTTCGCGTGGAACGTAGGGTTCTGCATCTCGAAAATGCGGATGCCTCGACGCAGCAATCGGCCGTAGAGATGCTGCCCGGCGACCTGGATGAAAGGGACGTCTGAACGCCCAGCCGTAAACAGCCGCACATCGACGCCGCGCCTCTCGGCATCAAACAGCTCCCGCAAGAACCATTTCGGCGGCACGAAATACGGCGTGGCTAAGAGAAGCGACGATCGTGCCGCACGGATGGACGACCTGAGTGTCTTGTCGAGATCGTGGTGCGACTTCTCGTTGTTGAGTTCCAGCACATCAACGACGATTCCCTCATCGTCCGGCACTGGAGCTTCGGGCAGTTGCGCCTCCCGTCCCGTCGCATCATGAAAGGCATCAACAAAGACCGACGCCATGTCTCGAACGGCCGGACCTGCGATCCTCACTGTGATGTCGAAGAACTGCGTAGGCCCGCCGTTGCTGCCGTAGTCGAGGCCGATATTGCGACCGCCGGTGTAGCCGACGCCGTCTACAAGGAGCATCTTGCGATGATCGCGATGGAGGAATGTCGAGACCTTCCGGCCGACACGGCGCCGGACGAGTGGGTTGTAAACGGCAACGATCCCTCCCGCCTCCACGATCGGTCGCGCCTGCTCCGGCCCGATTGCCGGAGACCCGAACCGGTCGAAAAGCAGCCGGACGTCACAGCCACGCCGTGCGGCATCTGCAAGCGCGACGGCGAACTCACGCCCTACCTCATCCCGCTCCAACGTGTAAACCTCCAGCCACACAAAACGCTGCGCCCGACGGATATCATCGAGGGCGCGATCGTAGCTGGCCTGACCATCCACAAAAAACTCGACCTGATTTCCGGTCGAGGTGCCACCGGGCGTTCCTTCCGT
>CAZKDQ010000103.1:0-1580 GCA_964551345.1 uncultured Rhodothermales bacterium | reverse complement strand
AATCCGTTTCGATTGACGCTCGGCCCTAGTGCAGCCGTCTTCCGCATAAAATAGTCCGACACCTTCCGGCGATCGACCTCCAGATCTGCGCGGCGCGTGAAGTACCAGATATCGAACACATCCATCGGCCGCGTCTTCCGCCGATCCACCTGCTGCGCCATCGCCTTCAACTTCTCTGCGAGGATATCCTCAAGAACCGGAACGCGCACCTTTATACCGTTCACATCAACGCAAGTCGTTTCGCAAACGATTTCGCACAGCGTAATCTGCATCTCGACCCACCGCTCGAGCGGCGGTGTCGCCTCCGGATCCGTATCAAATCCAAGCTGCGTCATGACGGTCGGGATCTCATCCGAGAGCCGCTTGCGCTGCACCGCCATCCGCCCAAACCCGAACGCCGGCGCCACCTGCGCCAGTGCTCGCTCCAGCTCGTGACAGACATGCACGAGAAGCCGGCTCTTCTGCTCAGTCACCTCCCGATCGTGGTCCGCAAGCGCATCGAAGTCGAGATCCGTTGAGCGGCGCGGACTGCCGTACGCGTACCAGAGTGCAAGGCCACCTTTCAGAACGAAACCATCTGCGAGCTCAGGTCGCGATGCCATCGCTGCAAGCGCGGCGAGCCGTGCGCGATCATCGGCTGCGTCTGGAAGCACGGAAGCCGGTTGGTCGGAATGTGCGGCTGCGGATCGCGCGCTACTTTCTTCGTCGATCATACGTCTAACGCCTTGTCCTGCCGCACGCGATAGGTGACGGTCACCATCCAGCTCTCGTATTCCGGGTATCGCTTCTTCAGCACTGCCACCGCGCGCTGCTTGAATGCCTGTTCGATCAGTGCCCCCTGCCCCGGCCAGAGTCGAAACAGCACGCGCACGTACCGCCAACCACCTTTCTCCGACTCTGCCGGTTCGATAAACTCGACCGGTGCCAGGATGATGCCGTTATGCTGCTCGGCCATATCTTTTGCAAGCGGCTCGACGTCGGCACGAAAGTCTTCGTCGGTTGCGTCGGTCGGAACGAGCAGATCCACGTACGCGCGCACGTGCCCGCCGCGATACCTGTTGATCTGATTGATGCTACGGTTAGGAACGAAGACGCGCTGGTCGTGCAGGTTGCGCAGCGTAGTGAATCGGAGGCCGACTCGTTCGACGCGCCCGGTTTGTCCGCCAAGATCAACTACGTCGCCCACGTCGAGCACATCAGAAAAAATAACGGTGAGACCGATCACCACATCCTGCACAAGCCCCTGAAGCCCAAAGCCAACGGCGAGTCCGATGACTGATGCGCTGGCGAGGTAGGCCGTCAGCGAGACTCCAAGTTCGGTGAGGATTATCCCGACGGCCGCGAAATAAATAATGAAGGTCAGCGCGCTGACCAAAATCGTCGTGATCGTGACGAACTTCGGATGACGTCGCATCATCGACACTACCGACTCGCCTCGCGGCGCGATCAGCCACGTGCTCAGCCGGCGCACGATGAGCACCAGAAGGTGCGCGGCGAGGGCCAGTGCCAGGACGGCAAGAATGCGAGGGAAAAGCGGAAGCGATCGGATGAGGTCGGCGAGTTCGCCCATGCAGTACCGG
>CAZKDQ010000102.1:0-10568 GCA_964551345.1 uncultured Rhodothermales bacterium | reverse complement strand
GCGCCATCGACAAGATCGCGATCGTGTACCAGCAGATGGGGATCTTCCCTTGATGCAGAAGCGACCCCGCCGCATTGTGTGCGGTCGGGCGCTTCTTTCTTCAGCGATGGAAGCGCCTCACGGCCGGTAGTTTCGAATGCCGGTTTGGCGTCACCCTATATCCGCGAGGCTACAACGGCCCGCCATGACGCAGCATGGTCTTGAACTGAAAGCGTTCGCGCGTTTCGCTGCGCCGCTGGGTCGAATGATCGCCGGAGATAGACCGTAAAATGTACGGACCGGCTGGTAGTGGCGCGGTAGTTCGAGGACGTCCCGCCGCAGGCGGTTTTTGCCACACTAGACCGCGTATTAATTACGCTGCAGCGTTACGCGAAGGCATTTACGCACTACCGGATGATTCCTACGTACTACTGGACGGTTTTAACGGGAAACGGGACGACGTTAATGAAACGCGGACCAGCCTTTACGGGACCCGGAACGAACTAAATGGAAAGTGGGACGACTTTATCGAGGCCCCGGATGATCTAAGCGAGACTCAGAACTATCTCAACGGAGGTCGGGACAGTCTCGCACCTCACGCTCGTGAAAAGTGCGCATTCAACAGAGACGCGGACGACCTGCAGCGCTAACCAACTGGAGTGCTATTTCCTTGCGCTTTGCTTTCTGAAGGACCAGATCATCGGCCTCCGACGGCCACTCCGTTAGCAAGGCATGAAATGGAGGTGGCTCGTCTGATACAACATCGAGCCCCGCATCGCGTGCGGCGTCCGCCTTAAAGATGGCTGCTCCGTAAAGCTTGCGCTTGCCTGCTGCTGACCGACCAAGCTTCCATAGCGTCGCCGCCGGGTGTTCGCCATGCCGAGATACTGATACCTCTGTCTCGTGCGCTCTCGGAAGGAATACCGACGGCTTGACTGCTATTGAAGAGAAATGACTGCTTTGGGTTAAAAAGCGTGCTATATCCTCCGTGCCACCGATTGCTTCAAGCAGCCCGGATAGTAAAATCACCATCGGATCTGAAATTTAATAATAAAGCAAGTAGTTGATCCGGCATACTCTGTCCATCAAAGTTAACTACGGCATGCCCACGATCAGTACCATCGAGCCAGGCATATGCCAAGCGGTTGGAATCTCCTATACTTACTGAAAGCATCCTCGTAGTCGAGTCAATCCAGTCGAACGAAATGTCCCCATCCGGATCCAGGGCAAAATCCGGCATTGCCACCCCGCTTGGAAGAGCAGTTAATAGGTCCACTGCATGCCTCATCCTTGTTGATGACGGGAGAATTTGATCGGGATCCTCTATGGCTTCTTCGATTACGGCCATGAGATTCGATATTCCGACCGACGTTCGTCCAAATAATGCCACAGATGTGTCCCGTGTGCGGATAATCTCCACGGCCTGCTCCTGCACAAAAACGGCCTCCTGTGAGACGCCACTGCTGCCTCGTCCAAAGGGAAGAGTGCGACCGAAGCCAGGTTCGATCACTCCGAAGAGAATAGCTTCAGACATTTTTCGGTCAAGCTCTTGGTGAAGACAGTATTCTTTAATGCGCGCAGCTGAAATATAGTCTCCTTCAGCCCTTTCCAGTCATGGGGATGAACAACAAGACTCGAAGCCACTGCGATATTGTCCAGGACTATCGGTAACCGGCCGTTGTCCATGGCCTGAGAAGCCAGTACGACAACACTCTCATGTCCTGTATCCTTTTCGATCGCCACGTACCGATTCATAAAACCCGAAAACGTCAATCCCGCATCAGCAGGGAATCGGGGTGCAACTTGCAAATATGAGTCAAGGTCGATCTTCCCGTCATTGAGCGGCAGTGCTATCCGATTGATGTATCGAAGCTGAACAGAACGTATTTGAACGGGAGCTGCTAATTCCTGATAAATCTGCCAGCTCGCACGAATGTCTTCCAGGTAATCATCGAGGGACGTGTATGGTGCAAGTCGATTGAATGAATATCCCCCTCGGCGGAATTGGACCAACTGTTTGCGGTCCTCGGCGATCAGTTGAAAAGCTTCAATGTCCTGCCTCACCTGATGATTAAAGCCTTCCCGACTTGCTTCGATTTGCATTTCGTGCATGTACCGATGATCCAAGATCGGATATTTATCCCCGAGCCGCTCCTGTGCAGATTGTTCGAGAGATCGAAGCGAGCCGCTTGCCGGCAGATCGCAATCGATATCCAAGATGGCTTCGATGATAGGAGCCTTCTCAAGGGGGAAGTTCACAGTCATCATTCAACGTCCGTGGTTTGGAAGCTACCAGACGCCACTCCGTACCGGGAACAGCGTCGCGCTTCGACTTGAGTGCCGACACATGATGAGAGCGCGCCGCTACCATCATAACGATCCCGACGAACATTCCTATCACCACTGTTCCAGAAATGCGTTCCAGGGTACGTGCCTGCGCATCAGGTCAGGCCCCCAGCACCCTCCGCACCGCCTCCCGATCCCCGGAGCGCGCCATCACGAACAGGCACGTTCCGCCGGACCTCGCCGCCCACAACTCACCGAGGATGCGTTTCTCGACTTCCTCCGGATTGTCGTAGCGGTCGGCTCCTTTGTATTCCACCACGAGGATGCCCCCGTCTTTGAGCTTGCAGACAAAGTCGGGATAGAACCGATCCGTTGAGGTCTGTAGCCAGAAGGCGTGCCGCGGTTGACGCTCAGGGTTGCGGACCCACGTCTCCACTTCTTCGAGTCCGTCCAGGAAGACGGCGAAGGCCTCTTCCTCGCCGTTGAGGTGGCCTACGTTTCGGTAGTAATGCTTCCGGAATCGAATGCGCCCGGTGTAGAGCTGTGAGTACACCGCGTCGATGGGGAAGGTGAACACGGTATTTGGATCAACAACGAGATCGCCGTCACCCTCGCCATCGAGGAATAGCTGGAAAGCCTCTTTGCGTGCCGATTGACGGTGGGATTCGATGCGCTGCAGGACGGCTCGCCGGAGGTTGAACCTGTCGCGGATGAGGTCGGTCATCGAGAAGCCGCTCGTCCGTGTGAGATGCATTACCAGGCGCGTGAGGAAACGTTCGCGTTCGGACTGTGTGACATCGGGTGCAGCCGTTTCGCGGTCGAGCCAGCGCACGAGGTCGGCGTCTTGCCAGTCGAGGTCCTGTGCGAAGAAGGACATCTCCACCTGAAGGGTATCCAGAAAGTGCCGCTCGGTATCGATCGTGAGCTTTCCCTTCTTCTCGATATCGATCGAGCCACCTTTCGTACGTCGATGTTCAGGCGAGTAGCCCGGCAGGTCGGCATCGGTTTTTGAGAGTGCCCACGGGACTTCCATCAGGTGCGACTTCTCGAACGTCTCGAAAAGATCGCCTTGCTTGAGGAGGAGCTTCGGCACGCGGACTGCCTCCCCGCGCTCGGCAGGAGTGGCGGAAGCAGCACGGAGGATCTGCGCCACCGTGGCCTGGTCTTCACCGGCCAGGGCACTGTAAATCTTCTGTTGATCGCGCGAAGTCAATGACTTGGGGATGCGCATCGTCCTGCTGCCGGCCACATATTCCACGCCTTCGGGCAGGTCTTCAACTCGCGTCGGCTCCTCGGTAAGCGTCACTTCGATGGAGTCATCCTCCGGCCGCGTCCACAGCGGACCGAGGCTGCCCTGATCCACCTGCGGCTGTCGTGCCTGAATCAGCGATTCGACTTCCACACGTTCGAAGCCGTTCTCGACCAGCGCATCCTTCAGCGTGTTGAGCGTTTGCGCGAAGTTGGTCGACGACGCGACCACGTACGCTCGGTTGAGGGCTTCGTGCTTCTTCTTTCGCGCCTGTGGCATCCGTAACACGCGGCCCACGAGCTGCTCAACCGCCGTGGCCGTCGCCACGTTGGACACGCTTCCAAGAACGTATGCGAACGGGCAATCCCAGCCTTCGCGCAGCTTTTGTACCGTGAGGATCACGCGGATGGGCGTCTTCGGATCGCTGAGATCCACGCCATCGAGTTCCCAGTCGCTGCCCGTCGCCCGGGCAATCCAGGAAGGATCGATCGTCAATTCTTCCTTCAAGTAGTGATCAACGACATCGATATCAATCGTCTTGCGATCCTTGTGCGACGACTGGCACTGAAGGAGGAGAATCGGGCGGATGTACTCGCCGGTATCGGCCTCGTGTTCGTTGGCCACGCGTTCGAGTGCCTGCCGCTGGTTGAGGGCTTCGTCGATGGCCCGCTGCCAGTCCGGCTGGATTGTCAGTTCGAGCGGAAGCTTGATCATCTCCTCGGCTTTAAGCTCCGAAGCGGTCACCGAGAAAAGAACGTTGGACGGCGTCTTTTCGTGATCAGGCGTCGCCGTGAGTTCGATGATGGAGGATGGCCGCAGCCGGGCGAGCGTATCGAAGGAAAGGGAGGTCCGCGCGTTGTGTGCTTCGTCGACAATTACGAGTGGCCGATACAGCCGCAGGACGTTCGCAAGAGACGGCTTCGTGCGGCCGTCCTCGTAGCGATCGAGTCCGTGGACGTGTGCATCCTCACGGCCACTGAAGATGTCCATCAGGGCGCCGTTTTCGTCGTAGACCTTCCGGCCGTCGGGCTTCTCGATTCGGAAGCTCTGGAGCGTAGCCACGATCACGACGGTCCCGCCGTCCAGGCTCGACCGGTTCAGGTACAGCGCCTGCCCGACATCCATCACCTCGACTTTGCCCAGTCCGGCGACGAGTGCCTGACGATACGGATGATCCCTGTTGCGGAGCGCCGCCAGCGTCTGATCGAGAATGGCCGTGGTCGGGACGAGCCACAGCATGATGCCGTTCTCCCGCTCGTTCACATGACGGAACGCGATCGGGGGGATGTGCGCCGCGAGCAGTGTCTTGCCGCCGCCCGTCGGGATGCGGATGCAGACGTACGGCAGGCCGGACAGCTCGGGCAGGCCGTTCTGCTTCCCCACATCCACGTAGGAAATCCGTCGGCCGAGCGTCTCCTCAGTGACCTTGTAATAGGCCATGTCCGCATCACGCTTCTCAGCGGCAACCTCGAGGTAGCGCTCCAGCGCATTCAGCGCACGTTGCTGGTAGTTCTTTAATTGCATGATCACGCCTCGGTCTGGATCGCGTAAGGGATCTGCCGAAACTCGACGCCCGCATCCTGCAAACGCTCCTTCGATACCATCGACGCCGCGCCGTACACGATCCGCATCCCCTCGTGCGGCGGCAGGCTCGCCAGGAGGGCACGGGTGAGGACGTTCCCACCGTTCTCGCTGCGATCCTTCAGCACGCCGTTATATAGCAGATACACGCCCACGCCGTTGGATGAACCCAGGAGTGGCGGCTCGGTGGGAAGCGCCGCCATCGGCGATCCCGTGGCAAGGAAGAACACGAACCGCCCAAGATCATCGTAGCCGACCGATTCATCGATCCGGCCCTCTGCATTGAAAACCGCCGGGCCCAGGCGCGCATACCGGAAGCCGCCACCAAGGCCGTCCTTCCGCTCCTCGATTTTCCGCACGCCGGTCAAGGTGAGGTAATCGTCCTTCAGCTTCGACTCGAACTTGTCGAATCGATCCTTGTGCTCGGCTTTCAGCTTATCGATGCGTTCCAGCAGCTTGTCGGCCTTCTTCAACGTGCTGAACGTCACCTTCTCGCGAAGCAACTCCTCACGGTCATTCCCGGAAAACGCATAGCCCTCGATGGCCCGGCGAACACGCTCCGACGTGACCGTGCGCGCCACGTCCTCCTCAATCTCGACCAAAACGAACCGCCGATTGCCGCCGTCCGCCTCGTTCTGCTTCAACACGGCGTGCCCCGTCGTACCGCTACCCGCGTAGGCGTCCATTACGATGTCATCCGGACCGGTTGCGATCTGGAGAACACGCTGGATGAGACGGGTGGGTTTGGGGGTTGCAAAGACATCCGTTGGAGAATTGAAATGAATAATCTCTCCGAGTTCCTGCTTTGCTTCTTGCGTATGTCCAACCTCGCGATAGTGCCAGTATGTCTGGGGGACAATTCCATCTCTTACCTCAGATAGAAATCGCTTCAACCTAGGCACATTCGAACCTTCGGGCCCCCACCATACACGGCCATCGAAATTGAGCGCAGACATTTTCTCTTTCGATACCCGCCAATATGTACCCGGTGGTGGTCCAGATAACACCCTTCCCGATGGTGTTGTCACAGGGTAGATTCCTTCACTGTAAGGGTTTCGAGCGGAGAGATCACCAGATGTCCATGCTCCACGCGGATCACCATCTGGATTTGAATACCGATCGTCCGCATCCGATGATCGTGGAAGCAAGTTCGGCCTCCATATTTCCTTATCAAAGGCGTAGACAATAACGTAGTCATGATCTTCCGAGAGATACTTGGCAGAGTTCTTTGGGGAGAAGACTTTCTGCCATATCACCGTCGCCACGAAATTATTCGCCCCGAAAATCTCATCCAGGATGGCCCTTGCGTGATGCACTTCGTTGTCGTCGAGGCTGATCCAGATCGATCCATCCTCCGTCAGCATCTCGCGGAGTAGCATGAGGCGTGGGTACATCATACAGAGCCACTTGTCGTGCCGGCTGAGGTCCTCCGCCTCCTTGCCCACCGTCTCGCCCAGCCACCGCTTGATCTCCGGGCTGTTGACGTTGTCGTTGTAGGCCCAGCCCTCGTTGCCCGTGTTATACGGCGGGTCGATGTAGATGCACTTCACCCGTCCGGCGTAGTACGGCAGCAGCGCCTTCAGCGCCGTCAGGTTATCGCCCTCCACGATCAGATTCCCCGCCGCCGGATCGCCCGCCGCCATCCCCGGATCATCCTCCAGCAAATGAAACGGCACCCGCCGATGATGATCAACGACAGCGGCCTTACCGAGCCAGTCAAGAGTGGGCATGGAGAGATTTACTGGTGATCAGGTGAAACGCGCGCCGAGCCGACGCAGCAAGTCTATCGTGTTGATGTGATCGGCTCCGTGGGCCGTGCAGATGTCCGGGATCTTGATGTCGGACTTGCTCTGCGGCGCCGTCGTCTCTTGCGATACTACGATTGAGCCGTTCGCGATTGCGTACGCGATAACCCATCCGTCGGCACCTCGAGCAAACTTGCTCTTTGCGGCTCGGGTAAGACGCGTCTGCGCCTCTACCCACACGGTCACCTTTGAATACTCGCGGGCTATTTCATCTGTTGATGTAGTCGCGAAGGCGGATTGCGCCATGATGTCGTTGACCCATTCGGAGAGCTCGTCCTCCTCGTGGTAGTCGTTGATCTCTTTGAGCACCCTGTCGACGAACGTCAGATCCCCAGCGCCGTGTGTTTCTTCGAGCAGCCTCCAGAAGCCGGGTACAACATCACGTGGATAGTACAGGCGGTGCGCCTGCGTCAAAACGCTTGTGTCTACGACAAACCGAGCCATCAGGAGAACTGCAGGTGATTGGCCAGTTCATCAAACGTCCGCGCCTTGAGGCCCGTCATCTCGTAGGCGTCCGTGTAGAGCAATTGCCCCTGCCTGGTGGCCCGCGTCACGGCTTCGGCAAATAGCCGCCCGATGCGAGTCCCCTGGTTGTTCCAGAAGCTGCCGCCCGTACGCGTCGCGGCCTCTTCACGGTATTGGAGTTTTCTACGGTCATAGAAATCGAAGAACACATCCCTGGTGATGTAGCCTAGATCCAGCGCCCGCCGCGCCACGACGATCCGGCTGACCTTGAAACGCCGAGCGGCCTGCTCTGCGGCAACGTCGATACCGGCCTGCCGCTTCCACACGGTCGCAAACTGCGCCGCTGGCACCAGGAACTCGGCTGCGACCCGGTTGCAGAACTGCTCGACGTGGTCATCGGCAGCGATCATGCGTGGAAGGTCAACGAGCGCATCCTGTCCGACCCACAGATGGGCGAGTTCGTGAGCCAGCGTGAAGATTCGAGCCGGAGGCACATCGCGACCGTTCACGAAGATGAGTGGTGCATACGCGTCGGCAATCACGAAGCCGCGAAATTCCTCGATGTCTAGCGTCTTGCGCGTGCTGCGGCCCGCATAACCGGCCACCACCACCATGATGCGTTCGCCCTCGGCGGCTTCGCGGAGATGCTTTAGTGCGGCGGCGTAGTCTCTCTGATGTTGCGCCCAGTCGGGGCCCAGGCCAAGCGTCTCCCGGATCTCTGCGGCCACAGTCTCGATACTCGCGTCCGGGGTGGTGCGACCGACGAACGGCAAAGGGTCCTCCCCCTCCTCGATCAGGAACTCGCGCATCCACTCGCTGCGACGCATCATCTGGTCCATCACCTCGACCAGATTCGGACTCGGACGGGCGGGCTTCTCGTCCTTTAGCGTCCGGAAGTCCGGTAGCGGCATCTCGATCTCCGGCGGCTTCGGGAGGAAGAAATAGCCGAGGGGGACGTTCAGCTTGTTGGCAAGCGCCTCGAGCTGCTTCATCGTGGGCATCACAGCCCCACTTTCCCACTCGGGATACTTCGGGAAGCGCGCCACGAGCTCGTCCACGCCGATACCCGCCCATTCGCGGGCCCAGAGGAGAAGACGGGGTTCTATGTGTGGGCGGTAGGGAGGCACGCCAGATAATACAAAGCATTATCGAAGGTGCAAGTACGGAAGCGCCTCGTCCAGTTTTCAGACAGGCGGGCCGCGCGTCCCCTACCGATCGTCTGATGGTCGTCTGACCTCGGACCTGAAATGTTCCGATTAGCGGCCGTCTTCCCTAGTCGTACTTATCATCGCGAGGATTGCAGCGATGAAGTGATCACAACATATAAGTTGCTTCCCCGTTAGACGGTATCGGCTCGCGATGACAGGAAAAGGCATATGGCGCTGCTACGGTCGGCAACGCTCGGGCGCTCGGAACAAGACCGGTCCCGTCCCCACTATACGATAAAAGGGAGCCTCCAAACCGGGGGCTCCCTTTCTTTTTATGGCGACGAAGGCTTTAAAACTATCAGTCGACTGAAAACGTGGCGTGGACGGTGACGGTGATCTCCTGATTGCGCGTCGACGTCGAGTGCATGCCGTAGCTCGCCACTTCGGTCGAGTACGGCTCGGTGATCTGAAACACGCCGGCACGCGCCGATTGCATGTGGCTCACCTCCCGCCCCGCAATCTCACGCGCGCGAGCTCGCGCATCTTCCGTGGCGCTGGCCAGCAGATTCCGCTTCAACGCATCCAGATTAGAGAAAAAGTACTCAAGCGTCGACTGCTGCAACGCGCCGCCTCCTATCTCGAGCGAGGCCGGGTTCAGGGCCAGCTCCTCCAATGCATCGATATCGTTTGAGATGACGAACAGCGACTGCTGCACTTGATATCCACTGATGCCTCCTTCGTTATATGTTGGATAGGAGTTTGGCGGCTGAACGGATACACTCGTATCAGCGATGCCCAGTCCGGTCAGTTGACGCCTCAGCGCGGCCACGTCCTGGCTCAGTCCCTCATAACCTGCCTGCTGATCGAACACCCCTGTCTGCCGACTCAGTGTTAGACGCCACTTCGCGATGTCGGCGGTGAAGCGCTCAGTCGACGCGCCGACGGTCTGGACCGTGTCTCCCGTATCACGTGCCTGGAGAAAAAAGGCGCCAAAAACGGCAGCCGCCACGATAAGCCCTACGGCCAGCGCCGCCGAGGATATCAGGATGGTACGTTCCATGGGAGTCTGGATAGGATGAGCAGGACGAGTTGGCTACATAGACACGCGATGTCAGGCGTGTGTTCGAGCCGCCTCAGCCAACGCGTCTACATAGTCGAGCTGCTCCCACGCAAACTCGGCCCGACCGAAGTGTCCGTAGGCGGCCGTCGGACGGTATTGCGGACGCAGCAGGTTGAGTCGCTCAACAATCGCAGCCGGACGCAGGTCGACAATCTCTTCTACAACCCGCGTCAAAACGGTATCCGGCAGGACACCCGTACCGAAGGTTTGGATGTCAATCGAAACGGGATGTGAGAGTCCGATGGCGTATGCCACCTGCACCTCAACTTCTTCGGCAAGCTTGGCCGCCACAATATTCTTGGCTACATGCCGAGCGGCATAGGCGGCCGACCGGTCAACCTTCGACGGGTCCTTGCCGCTGAACGCACCTCCGCCATGAGCGCCTTTGCCTCCGTAGGTATCGACGATGATCTTGCGGCCGGTCAAACCGGTGTCTCCATGCGGACCGCCGATGACAAAACGTCCAGTAGGGTTGACGTGCAGAATGAGGTCGTCGTCGATAAGATCCGCCGGGATGACGCGTGGAAGAAGCTTATCACGCACATCTGCCTTGATAGTCTCGAGAGAAACATCAGGATGATGTTGCGTGGATACCACGACCGTGTGGACGCGCCGCGGCGTCTTCCGGTCATCCTCATACTCGACCGTGACCTGGCTCTTCGCATCCGGCCTCAAATAGGTGACTTCACCTTTATGGCGCATCGCCGCGAGCTCGCGCATCAGGTTGTGCGCGAACGTGACCGGCATCGGCATGAGTTCGGGCGTTTCCGTCGTCGCATATCCAAACATCATCCCCTGGTCGCCTGCGCCCTGATCATCATCCAGCCCCGAGTTGGCGTCGACGCCCTGCTTGATATCCGGGCTCTGCTCGTGGATGCTACTGATGACGCCACACGAATCCGCATCGAAGCGGAGCGTGGGGTCGGTGTAGCCGA
>CAZKDQ010000101.1:5167-10690 GCA_964551345.1 uncultured Rhodothermales bacterium | reverse complement strand
GGGCACCTCCCCCAAGGGAGGGGTTGGTCGCGCTTAACCCGATTCTCGGCGAGGCGCCTGTTGCTGGGGCCGCGCCCGAGGCTCAGAAGCTCATTCTCGCCCGCCTTGAGCGTGCGTCCATTGGACGGCGTACTGAAGAAGCTCGGCGACGGTCTCGAAGCCGAGTTTCTCTTTGGCCCGGCGGCGATAGGTCTCCACCGTCTTGCGGCTCAGGCTCAGACGGTCCGTGATTTCTTCCACGCTGTGGCCCTGACCCAGCATCTGGAAGACGGACATCTCGCGGTCGGTAAGCTCGTCGATGGCGAAGCCTGGTGATGCAGAACGTCCGACGGCTACCTTACTTAGAATGCGTGAGGCCATCTCGCGGCTAAGGTAGATCTCGCCGCGCATTACCGTGCGAATGGCGTCGACGACGACCTGCGTCGACTCGCTCTTCATCAGATAGCTGGCTGCTCCGGCTCTGATGGCGCGCTCGGCGTAGACGCTCTCGTCGTACATCGAGAAGACAACGACCTGGACTTCCGGATACTGGATCCGGATGTTCTGAACAAGATCCAGCCCATGGCCATCCTTCAGCGAGATATCAACAATGGCGACATCCGGATCCTTCTTCTCAATGATCCTGAACGCTTCGTAACCGGACTCCGCTTCGCCGATCACCTCCATGTCCATCTTGCCGCTGATCGTATCCTTGATCGCGTCGCGGATGGCAGGGTGATCATCAACGACCAGAACTCGAATCCTGTCACTCTGCCGCCGATCGGTGCCCGCGAGCGCCCGAACCGAATCAGTCGAACTCATTACAGTCCCTCCTCAAATTTGCGTAATCTCAATTCTGCCACTGATCCAACGTCGTGGGGCCTGCATCGGAAATCATGCACCAAAGATAGCCAATCGCTCCCACCTGTAGAAGCTCAAGGCTTTTGGCCGCTATGATAATCCGGCGAACAGGCGTAGAACGCGCCGGGCCGTCTCAACCGGATTATCGGCCGTCGCCAGGCGAACTTTAGAAATCAGAAGCCTGAAGTGTGGGAGGGCGAAGGTGTGGACGCTTGGGAGTGTGGAGGTGCGTGCAGATGCGATCGTCTATCATCGATCGTCACTGCTCTTCTTCGAGCAAACCCGCGGCAACTCCTCCACTTCCAACTTCACACTCGAGCTTCAAACTTCGTTTGGTAGTCGGCACTGGATCAACGTGCCTCCTTCTGCGCCGGGTTCGATTTGGAGCGTCGCGCCGATCGACACGGCGCGGTATCGCATGCTGTCGAGGCCGATCGAGTGTGGGCGGTTGCCGTCGTTGCGCAGCCCCACACCATCATCCTGGACGGCGAGCACTAAATCCCCACCATCACGCCCGAGGTAGATGGAGATCTGCTTCGGACTCGCGTGCTTCAGCGCATTGTTAACGGCTTCCTGTGCGATGCGAAACAGATGGAGCTTCTTCTCGCGGTCATCGACATCCGCACCGGCGACGTGCACAAACTGGCAGCGGATGTTCGGCAGCGAGTCGATGTTGTGGGCGAGTTCGGACAGCGTGGCAGAAAGCCCTTCGTGATAGAGCTGCGCCGGCGTGAGCCCGCGGTAGATGTCTCGGATGTGCTTTGACGCCTCGGCTGCAAAAGTCGAGATCTTCTGCGCGACGTCTCCGCCCCCGTGCTCTTCTCCCACGAGACGATCAGCGAGGTTCTGGCTGAGCATCCGAACGCCGGTCAGTAACTGGCCGACGCCGTCATGCAGATCACGGCCGATCTTCTGCTGCTGCTCCTCAAGCGCACCTACAATGCGTCGCTCCATCTCGACGCGTTCGGTGACTTCGATGCAGCTACACCAGATGCGGCTGAGCTTGCCACGCTCAAGCGTCCCAACGACATTCACCACCAGGTGGCGTTGCTTCTCGCCCGGCCGCCTGATCGCGATCTCCTTGTTCTTCAGCCGATATCCCTTCTCAATGAACTCATCCAGCAGCGAATCCCGGATGTGCGGGAAGACGGTCGAGAACGTTTTACCCTCGATCTCCTCACGATCCATTCGGAGCAGCTCCACCATCACGCCATTGCATTCGGCGACGTAGCCAAAATCGGTGATGTGCTTGCGCTGAAGCTCGAGACTGGCCTCTCGAGAGACGAGGCGATCGAGATCAATACGGCAGATTGCTTCGGTGATCGTCTCGACAAAGGTGCGATATCCTTCCTCGGCCAGGCGCGCCTCCGTGACATCGCGCATGACCGTCAGGATTAGTGACTGCCCCTCATACCGGATCGGCACGGAGGATGACTCCACGATGCGCTCCTCGCCATCGAAGCGAATCATCTCGTGCTCCATCGGCTCGGGCGTTCCACCCTGCTCGAGGACGCGGCCTCGTTCCTCAAGGATGTCGAACATTTCTGCGGAGACGAAATCGAATAATGAGGTGCCGAGAAGTTCGGAGCGGGTGCGGGCGCCCAGCGTGCGGACTCCCGCGGTGTTGACGTAGCGGATGAGCCCGGCAGCCGTAAGGAGGATCGGATCGGGATGGTGATCCACGAGCCGCCGCCAGCGTTCCTCGCTTTCCTGAAGAGCGCGCTCAGCAGCCTTGCGGCCGAAATAGGTCGCCAGCATGTCGCCGAGGATTCCGAGTACGCGCACATCTTCGTCGCGCCACCTTGGGAGATCGTCGCCATACTCGAAACCGAGATAACCGAAGAGCCGATCATCAGAAGACAAAACCGGAACGGCATTGACGCGCCCGGTGCCGCGCGAATCCCGTGCTCCGGCGAGAAATGCCGCCGGATCCGCCTCCAGCGAGGCATCATCAATCGTTGGCATTGCCTCGACGATGAACTCCTGGTTCTGAGTCCATCGGAAAACGACTGTATTATCGCTCTCATTGGCCGGACGACTCGTCAGCACGTCCGTGTCGAGCGGCAGCCTCACGAAGTAGGCTGAATCAACGCCCGTTGCCTCGGCAGTCGTTCGAAGCAGGCGCTCGAAGTCGATCTCATCCGAAGCTACCAGCATGTGCGACGTCTCGACAAGCGCCTGGTCAATCCTCAGGCGCTGCTCCACGTGCTCCAACTGGATCGGAAAATCTACCAGCGGCGTGAGAGCCTCGGCGAAGGCATCGAGCATATCCCGGTCGGCGGGCGCGTCACCTGCCTCGAACATCGCTACCAGCAGAAATCGAACAGGGGCCGCTGATCTGAGTCTGGCAGCGCAGTAATACGTGTCTGCGCCGTCGGCTCCATCTCCTGTCATTAAGCGCCGGATCTGCTGCTGCGTCAGCGAGTCGGAGTCGACGTCGAACTCGACTTCATCCTCTGGAGCAATCGGTACGACTTGCAGATACCGGGCTCCGATCGCATCGGCAAAAGCTGAGAGTGCCCGCTCAACCCGTTCTTCGCGCCGACCGTTAAACAGATGGGCCGTCGCCCGAACGGCAGCGGCAGCGAGCGTGGCCTGCGGATCCTGAATCATCATATTCAAGAGGAGGGGATGCTCGGGGTAGTAGTGTGGATCGCGGGCTCGGAGTGCCGGCCAGGCAGGTAGATCCATAGCATCTGCGGCCGCGGGAACGATGAATCGAAACTACACGCGCCTGCCGCCATGCTCAAGGCCGTCAATCAATTGGACCGGGCGCACTCACCGAATTCGTACCAGATCGTGAGGCCGCGATCCGTGTCGCCAAAGGGACGACCGGCCTGCACATAGTCCGCCCATGCCTCCTGAAAAATGCGCTCGACGAACCGGTAATACGCCTCCGGCATGTTCTCGTCCAGCGATTGAATGATACGAAGCCGAATGAACTCGTGCATCGAACGGACTGAATGCGTGAAGGACGGTGTGGATGATCGGGCTATCGACCGTACACCTGGTTCTCTTAAACGCTGAGTCCGAAACGTGCGCCGAGATCTCCTGTGAGTACCTGCATGCGCGCCATAATGATGCGCCGATCGGCAGCTCTTCAGGCCGCATTTGCTCGCATTTCGGCACATGAAGTTTTGTCGAGGCGCCGCCGTGACCGAAAAACTTCCGCTCCAGTCGTGTGTTGAGACAATCGCGGCGGACGACGTCAGCGGCAGCTATTGATCATCGGCGGCCGCGAGAGATCATCACGAGGCAGGGGATTTGTGGCAGAGGCAGATGTGAATCGCAGCGACGCGGAGACGCAGCTCGCGCGTCCCATTCCGACGGACGAACTGCCCACCCGTCTTCACTCACTCGAGGCGGTGAAGGTGTGGCACGTTCGGCGCGTGATCCTGGACAGCTCGAGCTTTCAGGAAGCGGCGCAACGCCTTGGCATCACGAAGAAAACGCTGTGGGAGATGCGGCGAAAGCACCGTCTGGCGGAGCGGCCCGGCCACCGGATCTAGATCCGGCACGTGCGGATGTCGGTGATGATGATGCCCCTCGCGCCGATATCGAACAGCTCCTCCATGATGCGGTTGATGCCTTTTCGACGCGTCATGGATTTTACGGCGACCCATCCTTCTCGGCTCAGCGGTGCCACCGTCGGCGACTCAATGCCGGGCGTGAGCTTCACGCCGTCCGGAAGCAGGTCGCGCGAGATGTCATACTCGATCATCACGTACTCGCGCGCGAGCAGAATTCCACGCACGCGCTCGATGAACTGGCGCACCTGACCGTTCGTTGCCATAGCGGCGTTGCGCGCCACGAGGACCGCTTCGGACATGAGAACCGGCGACCCGATCACCTTCAAGCCTGCCTGCTCCAGCGTCTGGCCCGTCTGCACGACATCAGCCACGACGTCGGCGACGCCGAGCTCGACCGAGATCTCGACTGCACCATCGAGCCTCACGATCTCGGCGTCGGACCCGCGGCGCTCGAGATCCTGACGGACGAGATTCGGGTAAGACGTTGCGATGCGCATCCCGTCGAGGTCATCGGGATCGAGCTTCGAATCGTTCGGAGCGGCGTAGCAGAACCTGGCGTGACCGAAGCCGAGCGGTAGCAACTCCTCGAGCGGTACGTCGCTGTCCGCCGCGAGGTCGCGCCCCGTGATGCCGAGCTCCAGGATGCCGTCGTTGACGTAAACCGCAATATCGCGCGGGCGCAGGAAGTAAAACTCGACGTCATTCTCTTCGTCACGAGTCATCAACTCGCCGCGGTTGCGCCGGCAACGATAGCCCGCGGCGCGCACGAGTTCGATGGCTTCGTCGGAGAGAACGCCCTTGTTGGGCAATGCAATCTGGATCATCCGGGATCAGAGGTATCGATAAACGTCGTCGAGGTCGAGGTCGCAGGCGAGCATCATCACCTGGATGTGGTAGAGCAGCTGCGAGATCTCTTCGGCCGTTCGCTCGCGCCCTTCGTAACGCGCGGCCATCCAGACCTCACCCGCCTCCTCAAGGATTTTCTTGCCGATGTGATGCGCGCCTTTATCGAGAGCGGCGACCGTTCCGGAGTCAGGATCCTTGGCGTCCGCCTTGCGCCGCAGCTCGGCGAATAGGCCTTCGAAGTCTTTCATGGGGATGGGAGGATGATGAGGTTGCGCGGCATACCGACTGGAGCGGCGGTGGTTCGCGG
>CAZKDQ010000101.1:0-5067 GCA_964551345.1 uncultured Rhodothermales bacterium | reverse complement strand
ATGGCGCGTCGAAATACCGTCTGGTTGCGGGATAGCACCGTAACGTCGAGGATGGCGCGTCGCCAGATCAATCTTTGCGCCTTTGCGTCTTTGCGCGAGATCTATCCCTCCGCTTTGCGTCTTTGCGCGAGGAATACTACCGCTGGGAAATCACCCGGAACTCTACCCGCCGGTTGAGCGCGCGATGCGTCTGGTTCTGATTCGGAAGCAGCGGGCGCTCCTCACCATAACCGACGGCAGTCAACCGCGTCGGGTCGACGCCGCGGCGGATCATATCCTGCCGCACGGCCTCCGCACGTGTCTGCGATAGCTGACGATTGTAGGATTCGGCGCCCACATCATCCGTGTGCCCGCCAATCTCGATCAGCATCTGTGGATATCGCCGCATAATCTCTACAAGTGCATCCAGAGTCGGCTCGGCCGTATCCAACAATTTCGACCGGTCGAACTCGAACTGGACAGTCAGCGCTCGAAAGACTCCGCGATCGAGCAGCATGCGCTCGATGGCTTCCCGTTCCGGCGCTGCAATATTCGCGCGTTGAAGGGCCTCGGGAATTGAAAGTCCTGAGAGTGCCGGCGCATCGATCGATCCCAGATCACCGTTTAGATCAGCGTCCGTCAGGAAAAGCGTATCGGGAGGAAGGGCGGGATTATCTGACAAATAGATCAACGCCGGACCGCGGGCCGTCGATTCGAGCCAGTAGGGGGACGAATCAGAAGTCGGGTATGCGAATGGGGATTGAGACCGTCGCGTCTGTGGTTCAGATGAAGAAGCAGCCGGCAATGACGGAACGCTCGGTACGGGCCGAATCCCCACCGGGCGGCCAAAATGAACTCGTATCTCTCCCTGCTCCGGCGTAGGCACATCCATCACCACGGACGTATCCCGCTGCGCCTGCGCGTCCTGATGTGCTATGGATGCAGCCGCCAGAAAGAGAATGAAGATCGTCCAGACACAGCGAGCGGTATCCATTAAAAGCCGACGCGATAGCCCAGGATCAAACGATGGAAGTCGCCGATGTCCATCGCGGCGTATTCGATGAAGAGACGTGAGCGGCCGTACGAGAATTCCGCGCCCGTCACGATGTTGAACAGTAGCTGCACGCCCGCGACGTCTTCGGGCGGCTCGTTGAAGCCGAGGATGCCGAAACCGAGACCGGCGTACGGCGCGACGTTGCGGAGGAAGTCGAGGCTGTAGACGCCGTGCAGGTTCAGGTTGTATGAGTAACCGCCTGTTCCGAAGCCGACGGCGAACTCCGGATGCCAGTCGAGGAAGCTCAGGAAATCGGTGCGGTAGTCTCCACGGATGCCGATCGAGAGGCTCGAGGCGTCGCCGGCAGTCATTCCCGCAAACGGAGCCGCAGCAACGAGACCGGGGGCAACCCGCGCCGAACGCTCATCGACAACCGTTACGCGATCCTGCGCATCGCCGCGGTCGATCACGATCGACGACGGCTGTGGCTGTCGCAGCGAAGCCCGGTCGACGCGTCGCGCCATCTCATCCAGACGCGCGTTAATTCGCTGCTCGATCCGGCTGACGGTAGCCGCATCCGAAGTCGGGCCTTCGTAATCCGCAAGCTCGGCCCGCACCGTCTCCCTTACAATTCGCCGAATTTCATTCGGAGTAATAGCTCCCGATTGAACCTGCGACGTCGTCGTATCCACAATCGCGACGCGCCCGCCGGGCAGCGGCTCGGCGACTGTGCCGGCCGGCGGCCCGTATCGGATGTAGATTTCGCCCTCCTCCGGCACCGGAATCGACACCATCTGGTCGCTTCGATAAGAGCGTGCGGGAGCTTGTGCCGGTACGGCGGGAGTATCAGCAACACGCACCGAATCCACCGGACGGCCCTCAAGCTCATCGATTCGCTCGCGAAGGCGCCGGATTTCAGCCGCTCGCGGATCCTCATCCACGACAACGGCTTCGGCGACAGGCGGAGTCGGCGCCGCTTCACGTCCTCCGATGGCGAAGCGAATTCCTCCCGTCAGCATCGTCGAGAAATATATGTCGGATGGCGAAGACACATTGTCGACACCTTCGGAGCTGATCAGCAGCATCCTTAACCCACCCGTCACCTGAATCCTGTCGCTGAACGGCACGCGGATCATCCCCCCTCCCATCACAAACGCTTCCCCACTCGGCCGCGCGCCGTCACGCCCCTCATAGCCATCGAGCACGTCGAGGTAACCGCCACCGAGCGTCACGGAAGGCGTCAGATTGCTGCCCGCGGACAAGGCGAGGCGCAGTTCGCCGCCGAACGCCTGCAATCGCTCGAATGCAAGTTCATCATCCGACATCGCACGCCAGTAAAAGCCGCGCAGGCCGACGTACGGGCCCATGTCGATGCCGGAGAACACGCCGCCGAAGCGCTGGCCGGGCGCGAAGTTCAGATCCTCCCCGAAATCCACATGCCCGTAAAACGGCTCCACGACGAGTCGCAGGCCGCGCAAACCACCGCCGAGTTGATTCCGAAGCGCATAATCCACGTCAGTCATCGCACCCGGATCGATGCCGCCGAGGTAGACCTTGAGCGCCGCGCGAACCGACCAGTTGTAAACGAGCGTCTGCCCGAAATTCTGCGGCGTCAGCCCGACGCTCGTCAGATCATCCCCCGTGAAAAACGTCGCACCGAGATTGTAGCGGTAAGCGAAGTTCTCGGCTCCGATCGAAAGCGCATAGCGGCTGCCCGAAGTGAGCTGGAGCCCCGCACCCGCCGATCCATAGATGTGCCGCGAGCGGTTCAACTCGTCCGCGTTGAATTCGAGCACGCCCGTTCCGAGCGTCACGAACGGGACGAGCGAGCCCGAGGTGATGTTGAGACGCAGACGCCCACCGTACTGGTTTAGCGAGACATCGTAAACCGGCAGCTCAAGAAGCGCGTCTCTGATCGCACCATGGACGCCCGTGATTTCCGACAGATCTCGATCAACTGCCGGGTTGAACCGGTAGAGCGCGCTCAGCTCGATGTACTGCCCGACCCCGAATCCGATCGAACCACCATAGAGGAAGTCATCGCTCAATCCGGCATTGCGATCGAAGTATACGCGCCCCGCCTCCGGCGCAAACGTATAGCTGATGCCCCGCACCTGCGCATGGGCAGATGAGGCCGTGAAAATGAGGAGGAGCGAAAGAAATGCCGTGCGGGGCATCGCGTGAGGGATGGGTGGTGTCAGTTATCCGTTCGCGGCACCTGGCGAACCAGCCGGACGTGAAGTTCTCCGGGCACGTCCGTCAGACCGGCATAAGCTTCACGATCGTAGGCCTGTAGGTCGACGTTGCGTGAGATCCGCGCCGTAAGCACGCGGGGATTCTCGGGATCGCGGTTGAGCGTGAAGTCGGGTTCGAGAAGCAGGCGCTGATACTGATCCCGATGCTGCGACAACCCGCGGATGCGAACGGTGGTGGCGCGGACCTCAAAATCCCCCGAAACAATGAAATCGTTCTCACCGACGAAGCTGTACATCAACACGAAGTTGCCACCGGAGGAAAGACTGAGCGACGTTGCCGGCTGCGTAAGGCGCGAGAGGACGTTCGCCGGTTGCGTCGCCGAGGCGTTAGGCACGAAGCGGAGTTCGTCGAAACGGTAGGTGCCCGCAACGTCGGAGGGTGTGGGCTGGTTGATGGGATCACCGCTGTCGCAACCCGTCAGGACCGCGAGCGCGAGAATGAGAAGAGGGAGAGCGTGCTTCATGAGGGTTGGCGTAATCGCAGAAACGGGCCGCGTCTTTGTGGATGGATCATCGCAGAAACCTGCATCTTGCTGGTAGGTTGCGCTCCCGCCTGTCTCGCATACGCTTGATACTTGTGAACACTCGCTCTGCCGTCACGGCCCTCCTGCTCGGATTCGCCTGTCTGCTTGTCTCCTGCCGCTCGGATGCGAACGGCAACGCGCCCGAGTCTCCACCGGATACCGTCGCTATTGCTGATACCGTGGCCGTGCCGAACGCTCCGCCGGCGGCTCTCGCAGCGCCCGTCGACAGCGGGGAGGTGATGATGCCGGCGATTCGGCAACGTGTGCTCGTTCGCCAGGATTCTCTCTGGGAGGAGGCGCTACGCATACATTACAACGCCATCGTCTTTGACGGCCATATGGATACGCCGAGCCTGATGCTGGATCGCGGTTATCGGATTGCAGATCGCCATCGGGCGCATGAGGCGCATGTGGATCTTCCCAGGATGTTCGAGGGAGGGCTCGATGCGGCGTTTTTTGCCATCTACGTGGCGCCGGGTTATGGTGAGGGGGAAGGTGCCACGCAGCGCGCGATGAGCATGATCGATGTGCTGAAGCGGCAAGTCGCAACTACGGATTCGGCGGAGATTGCAGTGACTTCGGATGACGTGGTGTCGATCACGAGATCGGGACGTAAGGCGGTGCTGATCGGCCTCGAAGGTGGTCATGCAACCGGCGGCTCACCGGAGCGGCTGCAGGATTATTATGATGCCGGTGTGCGCTACCTCGGCCTCACGCACATCAACTCGAATAGCTTTGCGGATGCTTCGCAGGCTCCACCGCGTTGGAACGGGCTCAACGATACCGGCCGCGAACTTATTCGTGCGGCGAACCGGATGGGAATGCTCGTCGATCTTTCGCATGCATCGGATGACACCTTCTGGGACGTGCTCGAGGTGACGGAAGCGCCGGTGATGCTGTCTCACTCGTCCGCGCGCGACCTCGTCGACGTCGTGCGGAACGTGAGCGACGAAATGCTGCGAGCCGTCGCCGACAACGGCGGAATTGTGATGGTCAACTTCTTCGATCCCGTCGTCAACTCACAGCTCACGCCGGACGTGATGGAGGAGGTCTATAGACGCGCCGGCGGAAGGGTCGGCAGGCTGCACGACCTGTGGAGCTACGTCTACGACGTGCGCCGCGAGCGCGGCATCACGACCGCAACGCTCTCTGACGTTGTCGACCACATCGATCATATCGCCAAAGTCGCCGGCGTGGATCACGTAGGCCTCGGCTCCGATTTCGACGGCGTTTTCGATCTACCCGCAGGCTTACAAGACGTAACGCGCCTGCCCTGGATCACCTACGAACTCCTCAAGCGAGGATACTCGGAGAA
>CAZKDQ010000100.1:6029-10718 GCA_964551345.1 uncultured Rhodothermales bacterium | reverse complement strand
GACCCGGTGGAGCATTCGCGGCAACTTTTCGTCTGGTGCATCTCAGGATCGCTGATTTTGATGCCATCGCATGAGTGGGAATTCAACACCAGACGCTCCGAAGACGCGGGCGGTACTTCGAACCGACATCGTGGTCATCGGAGCCGGCCAGGCGGGCCTCTCTTCCGCATATCATGTGAAACACCGCGGAATGGTACCGGGACGCGGCTTCATTGTCCTCGACCGCTCTCCCGGGCCAGGCGGCGCATGGCAGTTCCGCTGGCCGTCACTAACACTCAGCACGGTCAACCGCGTGCATGACCTTCCGGGGCTGCGTTTCGGTGACGCGGTCGAAGCGGATGACGAGGTTCAGGCGAGCGTTGCCGTTCCCACCTACTTCGCTGCGTACGAAAAGCAGTTCGATTTGCCGGTCTACCGGCCGATAGATGTCCGCGTGGTTTGCGATCGCGACGACCGATTCACGATCGAGACGGATCGCGGCGATCTCTCAGCACTCGGCATCATCAATGCGACCGGCACATGGGAATCCCCGCACATTCCGGAGTATCCCGGTGCCGACCGGTTCGGCGGTCGGCAGCTCCACACGAAAGATTATCACACCGCCGATGAGTTTGAAGGCGAGCATGTCTTGATTGTCGGTGGCGGCATCTCCGCCATTGAGTTGCTCGACGAGATCTCCCGTGTGACAGAGACAACGTGGGTGACGCGCCGTCCGCCGCACTATCGTGATGGCCCGTTCAGCCTGGATGACGGCCGCAAAGCAGTGGCGATGGTTGAGGAACGCGTGCGCAAGGGATTGCCGCCGCGGTCGGTTATTTCCGTGACGGGGATTCCGAACTCCCCTGCCGTGCAGGACATGCGTGAGCGTGGTGTGCTCGTGCGGCATCCAATGTTCAGCGAAATCGTCGACGATGGTGTTCGGTGGCCCGATGGCACGCATCTTTCGGTCGATGTCATCCTCTGGTGCACCGGCTTTCGGAGCTCGCTCGACCACCTCGCCCCGCTGATGCTCCGTGAACCCGACGGCGGCATCCGGATGACCGGCCGCCTCGCGACGCAGGTGGCAAAAGATCCGCGGGTGCACCTTGTCGGCTACGGCCCGTCGGCCTCGACCATCGGCGCCAACCGCGCCGGCGGCGCCGCGGCCACCGAGTTGATGAAGCACCTCGACCTGCTGTGAAAGGGCAGCTTCACATCATAGAGGAGTAAGCTACGGGAAAGGTTACATCGCGAGGAGATGTGCCTTGCCCGAAACGTCTTCATCGACCTGATGCTGCCGAGCGTGGACCGCATCCTTATCTTGCTCCTGAGCGCACCGAATTGACGATCCACTACCCATGTTTTTTCGACAGATCGAAGACCGCAAGCTGGCTCAGTACGCTTATCTCATCGGATGCGAACGATGCGGCGAGGCGATAATTATCGATCCTGAGCGCGACATCGATCGCTACATCGAAATTGCGGAGCGTGAGAAGCTTCGAATCACGGCCGTAGCAGAGACGCACATCCACGCCGACTACCTTTCCGGAGTGCGTGAGTTTGCCGCTCACGGCGTGCGGGTCTATGTATCCGATGAGGGTGATGAGGACTGGAAGTACCGTTGGACGAACGACCCTTCGCACGACGTCCACTTGCTGAAAGGCGGTGACACGTTCAACGTGGGCAACATCGAACTCGGCGCCGTTCACACACCGGGGCACACACCTGAACACCTGAGCTTCATCATCACCGATCACGGAAGTGGAAGTGATGAGCCGATGGGAATTGCCACCGGTGATTTCGTGTTTGTTGGTGATCTCGGGCGTCCCGACCTGCTCGAATCCGCCGCCAAAGTAGCGGGCCGGCAGGAGCCGTCGGCGCGGCAACTCTACGGTTCGGTCGTCAAGTTTCTGGATCTGCCGGACTTCCTGCAACTCTGGCCGGGCCACGGCGCCGGATCCGCATGTGGAAAAGCGCTGGGCGCGGTGCCTCAGTCGACTGTCGGATACGAGCGCCGGTTCAATGCTGCCATCGATGCGGCCACGCGAGGTGAGGATTCTTTCGTCGACAACATCCTGAGCGGCCAGCCGGAGCCGCCGCTCTACTTCGCGCGCATGAAGCAGCTCAACAGAGACGGCGCGCCGCTCCTCGAACATCTTCCGAAGCCGGGGCGTCTGGCGCCGAATCAGCTTTCATCGGTGATCGAGTCCGGCAACATCACCCCCATCGACACGCGTCTCGACCGCGGCGCCTTCATGCGGCGTCACCTTCCCCGGTCGCTCTACGCACCCTTCAACAAGAGCTTCAATACGGCCGTTGGATCGGTGGCCGATCCGGATGGCGACCTCCTGCTCGTGATCGATGAGGAGGATGTGGAGGAAGCCGTGCTCGACCTCGTGCGCGTCGGCTACGACCACATCAGTTACTACATCACGCCGCAGGACCTCGAGCGGTTTTTTGAGGATGGTGGAGATTTCAGCTCGATCGAACACATCGACTTCGGAGACATCGACCAGCGCCGAACGGATGCAGGCGCCGATGTTCTAGACGTGCGATATGCGTCCGAGTATGATGCCGCACATGTGCCTGGCGCGACGAACATCTCCTACACGCGCCTCGCGGATCGGTTGGAGGAAGTCCCGCGCTCGTCGAAGCTGCTCGTCCACTGCGCCGGCGGTGCTCGCTCCGCTGTTGCATCAGCCTTCCTTGTGCGCGAAGGGTTTGATGTCGTTTACGTCGATGGTCGTTTTCGGAATATGGATGCGAAACCTGAAGGTTGAATTGTAAAGTGCGGAGCCCCGCGCGACCGAACGCTGCGAGCGACTACTCCCCACGCAATTTGCGCGCGAGAAAGTGCCAGCCGATTCCCACGATGATCAAAGCTCCGCCCATCAGCAGGATCTCACGATCCACCCAGAAGGCGAGGCCGACGCAGGAGATCAGTCCAACGACGGCAACCCACTGCGGGTACATCCGGGACGACTCCGGTAAACGCAGCGCGGCGATGTTCGTGATGGCGTAGTAGAGCAACACGGTGAATGCACTGAACGACCATGTAGTCCGGACATCGCCTGTCAGCACGAGCAGAGCGATGATGATGCCGACGACGATCACGGAAACGGTTGGCGTTGAACCGCTGTGGTCGAGGCGAGCTACTGCCTGTGGCATGTCGCGGCGCCGGCCCATCGCGAGCAGTACGCGCGAGAGGCCGAGGATCAGGTTGAGCAGCACGCCGAGCATCGCCGTGACGGCTCCGAGCGAGATGATTCGCGCCACAACGGGCGAAAATGATCGCGCGGCAACTTCGAGCGGCGCCGCTTCCTGATCCGTCGCCGCGCCGAGTTCGGATGCACCAACGGCTGCTACGCCGACCACCGCCACGGACATGTAGAGCACGAGGGTCACTCCGAGCGTCAGCAGCACAGCCAGCGGAATCGTGCGGGCCGGGTCGCGAACTTCTTCGCTGAGCGTTGCGATGCGGCCGTATCCGGTGTAGGCGACGAACATCAGCGCCGTGGCATGCAGCAGCGCAGACATCGGCGAGGCGCCTTCCTCCGGCTGAAAAAACGGCACGAGGTTGTCAGCGCCTTCAGTGACGGCGGTGCCGAATCCACCGATCACGAAGGTGGCAAGCGCCGCCAGCGTCAATCCGACGACCACGAGGTTCGCCTGCGCCGAGCGACGGATTCCCGCCAGCACGAGCAGCGTCACGGCGACGACCACGCCGAGCGCGATCGGAACGAGAGCCGGATGACCGGGCGCGTTGAACGCGTTGAGCAGGTATCCGGCGAATCCAAGGGCGGCCGTCGCGGCGGATGCAGACTTGGCGAGCATGAAGAGCCATCCTGCCGTAAAACCGGGCAGCGCGCCGAGGTAGCGGTATCCGTACTCATACGTGCCGCCGCTGACGGGATGGTTCGCCGCGAGCTGCGCGCTGGAGAGCCCGTTGCAAAGCGCGACGAGGGCCGCGATCACGAGCGCCAGGATCACAGCCGGTCCGACCACGCCCGTCGCCACACCGATGCTCACGAAAACGCCCGTCCCGACGATCGAGCCGAGCCCGAGTGCCGAGGCGTTCCACACGCCGAGTTCACGCTTCAACTGCGGCTCGTCCTGCTGCGCCATACGAATGCGTACGTTCGACCAGATCCGGAATCGGCAGCGAACCTACGCGATTCGAATGCGAGGCGCAACGGAGCCGCTCCTCCTACTCGATCGGCACGTAGATCTCCGTCACGAGATCATCCTCACCTACCTCACCCGGCGTGTTGACGTAGATCTCGTAGTTCGGCGCGTTGCGCATCCGATGCCCATCCGACGATGCCGCCTCGAACGCGGCATCCCATGCCTTCGGCAGATTCTCATAGGATCCACGATGGATGACCTTCAGGAAGCGCCCCGCAGGCAGGATCTCCTCTGTAAGGCCATCCGGAATGGGTTCTCCATCAGGAAAAGTGAGCGCGGCGTCCGAGCGCAGTTCGGCATCCGACGTCTCGAGAGGATTGTCATGATAGACACCGAGCATGGTGATGCCGTCGCGGCCGAAGAGTCCGGCGCGGCCGGCGACCTCGCCGAGCTTCTCGAACGCACCTTGAATCTGATGATAGGGGCCGATGTGGCGCACGCCGCCGACACGAAGGGTCGGCATTTCGATCACATTGATTTCCATGATTGCTCGTGGGATTCGTTTATGATGACCTTTTCGACTTA
>CAZKDQ010000100.1:2646-5929 GCA_964551345.1 uncultured Rhodothermales bacterium | reverse complement strand
ATGCCGATCCCGCCCCTGCAGGCCTATCTCAATGCTTCGATCGTCTCGACCGTCAAGGAAGTTCTGCTTGACGAGGCGGCGGCGGGCCCGATCGTGGCCGTGGGTCATGGAACGCAGTGCATCTTTAAGGACCGACGTGATGCCTTGCACCTGCGCCTCGTAGCGCCGCTGGAGCAGCGTGTTGAGGCTGCAATCAAGCGTCTGAACCTGGATAAGGATGCTGCTCGCAAGCACGTGCGGCAGGCTGATGATGATCGCGCCGAATACCTTCGATACGTTCACGGCATCGACTCTACGGATGCCGTCCACTACGACCTCGTGATCAACACGCGAGGCATCTCCATTGATGATTCGGTCGATCTGATTATGTCTATCGTCGGGCGGTCATCGAAATGACACCTGCGACGACTTCGCCGGCGCGTTCCACCCGCGCCATTGTGCTGCTTCTGTCGGCACAGGTGTTTCTGATCATGCTCGGCCTCGGGCTGGTAACGCCGATCCTGCCTCTTTACGCGCAATCGTTCGGAGTCGGCGCTGCAGCGGTAGGATCTCTGGTGATGGTCTTCGGCATCGCTCGGATGATCGTCAACGTGCCGGCGGGGCAGTGGACGGAGCGCTTCGGGCGGAAGCGCCTCCTCGTGATCGGGCCGCTGCTGAACGCCGTTGGCGCACTTGGCCTCGCCTTCTCCGGTTCGTTCGCCGAACTGCTGGTGTGGCGCGTGGTGCAGGGAGTTGGCTCGGCCGTTGTAACGACCGCCGCCATGATCGCCGTGGCCGACATCAGCAGCCAGGAGAATCGCGGCCGAATCATGAGCATGTACCAGGGAAGCTTGCTGCTCGGCGCCGGCGCGGGACCTGCCTTCGGCGGAATCCTCGCCGATGCCTACGGCGTGCGCGCGCCCTTTCTCGTCTTCGCCGCACTCACCGTTCTCGCGGCGCTCTGGGCGCTACTTCGGATCCCGGAGACGCGGCCGGATCCGGAAGATGCCGAGCCGCTTCCTCCCGGCGTGAAACCACCGCCTCCGGCAAAGCTGCGGCAGGTGATGGGCGATATGATGCGCGATCGCAATTTCGTTCTGATTAGCGCGGTCACGCTGGGCATCTTCTTCACTCGATCCGGTGGACAGATGACGCTGCTGCCGCTGCTGGGCCACAACATGCTCGGGATGTCGGAGAGCCAGATCGGGCTGGCGTTTACGCTGATCGCGGGCTGCAACTTTGCGTCGCTCTACGCCGCCGGAACACTCGCCGACCGCGTTGGCCGCAAAGCCGTGATCGTTCCGTCAGGCATAATCACCGCCGCGTCGATCATCCTCTACATGGTGACGGGAAGCGTGGAAGCATTCTTCCTGAACGCACTGCTACTCGGCATCGGAACAGGCCTCGGCGGGCCGGCCCCTGCCGCCTACGCGACGGACATCGTACCGCGCGCCAACCTCGGCCCGGCGATGGGACTCTATCGATCGATCAGCGACCTCGGGCTCGTGATCGGGCCGGTGCTGCTCGGCGCCATTGTGGACTTCTCGGGCTACAACGCCGCCTTCGCCGTCAACGCCGCGATTCTGATCATTACCACGCTAGCGTTCGCCTTTTGGGCGACCGAAACGAAAGGAAGCTCGAAGTGAGAAGTTCGAAGTTTCTCGCGGCGACAGTTACCACTTCCAGCTTCCTACTTCCTGCTTCGCCTGACTACTCTGCCTGGCACTTCGCCCGTATGCTCGCCGTCTTGCAGGACTGGCGTTCCGTTGACGAATACGTGGACCATGCCTTCCGCAAGCTGATGCGGTTCCTCAAAGGTGGCCGGATCGTGGATCTCATCCGGATCGAAGACGACGACGTCAGCGAAGTAGCCCGGCGTGAGCGTTCCGCGGCGGTCGATACCGAGGTTCTCGGCAGGAAGGGACGTCAGCCGCCGCACCGCTTCTTCGAGTGAAATCACCTGCTCATCGCGGACGTACCGTCCAAGCAGCCGCGCGAAGTTGCCGTACGCGCGCGGGTGTGGTTGTGAGTTTAGGAAGATCCCCTCCGGCGCAAATGCCCCCGCATCCGAGCCGAAGCTCATGTACGGCAACTCGATCTGGCGCCGAATATTCTCCTCGGACATCATGTGATAGACCACCCCCACGCGGCTGTTGTCGTGGACGACGAGATCCATTGCCGCTTCTTCAGGTGAAGTGCCGCGCAGGGCAGCGACTTCGGCGAGCGTCTTCCCGATCAGGTGGCGCAGCGAGTCCTGGCGGAAGCTCGTCAGCACGACGCGCTCGGGCGATCCGGCAAGCAAATAGAGACTCTCCCACTCATCCGACGGCACGCGCATCTCTTCGAGCGTTCGTGCCCGCAGCTCCGGATCCTGCAAGCGCCGCCGCCACTCCTGCAATCCGCCCTCCTGTACCCACGGCGGCATCGCCGCATCCAGACCCGTCGATCCGGCCGTGTAGAGGTACATGTTGGTGGTCACGCGGTGGCCGCTGCTACGCGCCTCATCGATGCGGGCAACGACGTCATCAAACTTATTCCAGTTATCACTTCCGGCCATCTTGAGATGGTAGATCTCCGTCGGCACCCCGGCATCACGGCCGATGCCGATGGCCTCGTCCATCGCCTCCAGTAGCCGGTCGCCCTCACTTCGCAGGTGCGTGATGTACATCCCACCGTGCTCAGCGGTCGCCTCGGCCAGTGCTGTGAGTTCATCGGTGGAGGCGTACCAGGCAGGCGCGTAAATCAGTGACGAGCCGACTCCGAAAGCGCCTTCCTCCATCGCCTGGCGCACGAGATCCTGCATGCGCGCGAGCTCTTCCTCGGTCGGCGCCCGATCCTCATGCCCGACTTCGTGAATGCGAACGGTCGTCGCCCCGACGAACGAGCCGACATTGGGGGAAACGCCGCCCTCAACGAGGTGATCGAGGAACTCTCCGAGCGTGGTCCAGGTGACGTCGTACTTGATGTCACCCTGGCCGGCTTGCATTCGGCGCTTCATCGTTTCGTTGAGCGGCCCCATCGACTCACCCTCGCCGAAGACTTCGAGCGTGACGCCCTGTTTGATGTCGCTGAGCCCGCGGCCGTCGTGCATCAGGCGAACGGCTGCCCAACTCAGCATGTTGATAAAGCCCGGCGCAACGGCCAGTCCCTCGGCATCGATCTCCGCCCGCGCACGCGCGCCCGACAGATCACCGATCGCTGATATTGTATCAGCATCAATGGCGACGTCAGCCATGACGGGCGCGTCGCCGCTGCCATCATAGACATTTCCGTTTCGGATGATGATGTCGTGGGTCATCGCGTC
>CAZKDQ010000100.1:0-2546 GCA_964551345.1 uncultured Rhodothermales bacterium | reverse complement strand
CTGTGCGTCGCGGATCGCCTGGTTGTAGACGCGCGGCGCGATTGATTCCATAACAAAATCCAACACAATGGATGCCTGCAGGTCACCGATATCCTCCTCCCTCTCTTCCATAAAGAAGTGCCGAATCGCGGCAATCGATTGCTGCTTCTGTTCGTCCGTCAGTTCCAGCGTCATATCGAGAAAGTTGGCTATCGTGACATGGACCTGTGTACTGAAGCATATGCGGCGGGCCTGAAGGCGCGGCTCACCAGCTTCCACTCGTCGCTTTTGAACCGGTAATACGTTACCGCCGCCGGCACGCCCGTCTCCAGCAACAGGGCCAGATACAGCCCGTTGATGCCGAGGTTCGTCGTCGCGCCGAGGTAAGCGGCGGGCAGTGCGAATACGAAGAGCCCGATGAGTTGCCCGTAGAGCGGCCAACTGGTGTCGCCACTCGCGCGCAACGGACCTTTAGCGCCGTTCACCACGCCCCACAATACGACGCTCACCGCCGTCACACGGATCAACGATACCGTGATCGGGAGGATCGAGGCGTCATCGGTGAAGAGGCCGCTCACCGGTACCGCTAACACAAAGACGATCGCCGCCGCGAGTACGTACACGGCAAGTGCAAATCGCAGCGTATCGCGCGCGTAGGCGCCGGCCTCTCGTTCATGTCCTATCCCCAACTGCTGCCCCACAAGGCTACTCGAGGCAAGACCGAATCCCCATCCGGGCGTGTTCATCAGATCGCGCACGCGCAGCGCGATCACGAACGCCGCTACGATCTGAGGTCCCATCAGACTCACGATCGCGAGCAGCGGAAACTGGCCACCGTTCTTGGCGAGGTTTGTCATCGCGAGAGGCCACGAAATCTTCAGGAGATGCCGGGCTACCAGCGGGTTGCGCGACGGCGCCCTCCAGTCAATGCGAATCGGAACCGTGCCTGCAAACGGCAGCCTGCCCTTCGTCAGTACCCAGGCAAATGCGGCGGTAGTTGCGACGCTCGACAGGATCGTACCAAGCGCTGCACCCGCCACACCGAGGCCGAGCGCAAAAATAAAGACAGCGTTCAGGCCGATGTTTGCCACCGCACCGCCGGCGCGGATGATCATGGGCATCTTGGCATCATCGAGGCCGATGAGCGTGCGTCCGGCGATCAGGTTGAACGCCGCGAACGGCATGGCGAGGCAGACCAGCTTCAAGTACCGCGCGCCGTAACCGACGGCCGCATCACCCGAGCCGATGAGTGCGACCAGCGGCTCCGACCACAGCCACATTACCGCCATCAACGGCACCGTAATCACGAGCGTGAACCATACGCTCACCTTCACGACGACGCTGATGTCGTCGTGCTGCCCCGCCCCGTGACGCTGCGAGACGAGGCTGAGCGTTGCGCCGGCCACACCGCCGCCCAGCATGAAAGCCAGCGCCCAGAACGGCGTGGCATATCCGACACCGGCGATCGCAGACGTGCCCAGGGCCGCGCCTACCATCGCAACGTCCGCGGTCGACTTCGACACCCGCGCCACACCGGTCACGATCCGAGGCCACGCCAGGTTCGATACTCGCCGCGCGCGTTCAGGGTCGATGATTCCCAGCCGGGCGAGCAGCACTCCGATAAGGCCGACAGTGCCACTGATGGGCCTCACGAGCAGGTTCAACATACTCTTCTATATATAAACGAAACTCCCAAACATGACGAAGGAGGGACCACGGCGCGGCTGGTGACCGGCGTCGCGTCCCTCCGCCAGAGCCAATGGCCCAGGGAGGAGCAATGTTCGCCTGACTCACCGGTGTAAGGGCTTCCTGTCCAGTACCGTCACAGTATCAGCGGTCATTTCATCGATCGTTGATTTCCGTTCGTAACTGCTCACGGAATCCTTCTACCGTTGGATTGGCATTTCCAGCTTCATTTCCGATTGATTCATCCTTCCTCAAAATTGATATTGACGTCCCACGATCAGCCGCTTCCGGCCGAAGCGCACGTTCAACAGATCATTTCCTGGTACTTCAGGCGTATGAAAACGCTCTCGCCCTTCCTCGCCACCATCCTCATCCTCAACATCTCCGTGACCGAAGTTCAAGGCCAGACACCGCCGGTTGCAGCAGAGCGACCTGTCGAGTTCACGATTCACGGCGACGTCCGCCTCGACCCGTATGCATGGTTGCGCGAGCGCGACGATCCGGAAGTCATCGCTTATCTCGAAGCCGAGAATGCGTATTTCGAATCGCAGATGGCTCCGCTGGCGGAGCTTCGGGACGAACTGTACGAGGAGATCCGAGGGCGCATCACAGAAGTAGACACGTCCGTTCCCTACCGCGTCGGCGATCACTTCTATTACCACCGGTACGAGGCGGGCCGGCAGTATCCGGTCTATGCGCGTAAATCGGGTTCGCTCGATGCACCGGAGCAGATTCTGCTCGACGTGAACGCGCTTGCCGAAGGATCCGATTTCTACAGCACCATCGTCGGTTGGCATTCCATCGCACCCGGCGGCCGCTATCTTGCGTGGGCGTCAGACGATGTCGGGCGCCGCTTCTACACGATCCGCGTGCTGGACATG
>CAZKDQ010000099.1:0-10924 GCA_964551345.1 uncultured Rhodothermales bacterium | reverse complement strand
CCCCTGCCATCAGCTCCGGATCGGCACCCATCTCGGCGAACATCTCCTCGAATCCGCCCGGCGCAATGATCTCCAGTACGCGGCACGGACCGTCGCCTGCGTTCCAGAACGTATGCCACTGCCCTCGCGGCTTGAAGACCAGGCTTCCCGCCTCGGCCTCGACAACGTCCGACCCCAGCTGCGCACCCATAGTGCCCTCGATCACATAGCTGTATTCATCCTCCCGCGAGTGCCGGTGCAACGGAGCCGCCAGCGTGCGCGGCGGGATCGGATGCTCCACGATGGAGAGCGCGCCCTGCGTCTGCGCGGCTCGCGCCAGGAAGCGAGCGCCGAAGCTGCCGAGGTCGACAAAGGCTGCCGACTCCGGCGTGATCACCTGCGGCAGCGCGGGCCGGCTGGATGAATGTGATGACGTGGTGGGCATATCGATGGGATCAAAGCGGAGCGGTACCGCGCTGGGCCCTAACCAACATCATCAGCCTGCGCGTGGGGACGCCAACGATAATGCAGCGAGTGTGAACAGCGCAACGGCGGGTACGTGATCTATCCAAAACAGGCGACAGAAACGCCTACAGACTGAGGCGGGACTGCGTGAAAGTGCCGCAGCGCCAATCATGAGCGTCAATGGTTCGCTTTGATGGTGCCCACCATATAGCAACGCCCCAGAACCGGCCGATTCTGAGGCGCCTCGTTGCGCCACGTTGATTTGTAACAGAAATGTCCGTACTTACGCCGAGGATTCCTGAAGTGGACCATGCGCATACTGTCTGCCGGTTTGTTTTCACGATTACCGCCGGGGGCTGGAACAATACGACAGAACATCGGGCGCAATCGATATTACTCTCTTAGCCTGACGAAGCAGGTTTGACGTCGGTCGCGAAGACATGATGCATGATCTCTTCCATGCGCTCCATGTAGTCTATGAAGTAGACCCCACGTGTAAAACTTTGCAATGACCTCCTCCTTCCAATCCCAAGCCAACTTCATCTGGCAGGTGGCCGATGACATCCTGCGCGGCGCGTTCAAGGCGCACGAGTATGGAGAAGTCACGCTGCCGTTTGTCGTCCTCCGCCGCCTCGACTGCGTTCTGAACGGGCGTAAGGAGAAGGTGCGGGAGGCCCACGAGAAGTTCTCCGGCACGCTCGCGCCGGATCAGCTCGAGCAGGTGCTCCTGAACGCCGCCGGGTTCAACTTCTTCAACACGTCGCGCTTCGACCTGGAGCGGCTCACCGCCGATGCCAACAATATCGAGGTCAACTTCAACGCATACATCGACGGCTTTTCGAAGAACGTCCGCGAGATCCTCGAGCACTACAAGCTCGGGCCGATCGTCGAGAAGCTGGCCCGCAACGACCTGCTCTTCCTGATGTGCGACAAGTTCACCGAGGTGGACCTGCACCCGTCGGTGGTCTCGAACCACGAAATGGGTTACATCTTCGAGGAGCTGCTGCGGCGGTTCTCGGAGATGTCGAACGAGACGGCTGGTGAGCACTACACCCCGCGCGAGGTCATCCGCCTCATGGTGCGGCTGCTGCTGGCCGAGCACGAGGACGAGCTCAGTGGCGAGGGCGTCGTCCGCTCGATCTTCGATTGTGCAGCAGGTACGGGCGGCATGCTCACCATTGCGAAATCCCAGGTGCAGGAGATCAACCCGAACGCCGAGGTGCATCTCTTCGGGCAGGAGATCAACGACCTTTCGTATGCCATCGCGAAGTCGGACTTCCTCGTCACCGCCGAAAACCCGAACAACATCCGGCTCGGTTCATCCTTCTCCCGTGACCAGTTTCGCGGCGAGCGGTTCGACTTCATGCTCAGCAATCCGCCCTTTGGCGTGAGCTGGAAGAAGGAGAAGTCGTTCATCGAGAACGAGGCGCAGAGTCCGCACGGGCGCTTCTCGGCGGGCACGCCGCGCACCAGCGACGGCGCGCTGCTCTTCCTGCAGCACATGATTTCGAAGATGGAGCCGAAGGGCAGCCGCATTGCCATCGTCTTCAACGGTTCGCCGCTCTTTACCGGCGATGCAGGAAGCGGCGAGAGCGAGATCCGGCGCTGGATCATCGAGAACGACTGGCTGGAGGCGATCGTCGGGATGCCGACGGAGATGTTCTACAACACGGGCATCGCGACGTATGTCTGGGTGCTGACGAACCGCAAGCCGGAGCGGCGGAAGGGGCGCGTGCAGCTCATTGACGCGACGGGCGTCTTCACGAAGATGCGGAAGTCGCTCGGCAATAAGCGCAACTACTTCTCGGAGGATCAGATCGCGGAAATCGTGCGGCTTTACGCTGACTTCGAGGAAGGCGAGCGAGTGCGGATCTTCGACAACGAGGACTTCGGCTTCACGAAGGTGCGCGTGGAGCGCCCGCAGCGGAAGAAGAATGGTGAGCCGAAGCTGAAGAACGGCGAGCGGGTTGCGGATACGAAGCTGCGCGACTACGAACGCGTGCCGCTCAAGGACGACGTCGACGCCTACTTCGATCGCGAGGTGAAGCCTCACGTGCCGGATGCGTGGATGGATCGCAGCGCCGACAAAGTCGGCTACGAGATCAACTTCACGCGCTACTTCTACAAATACGAGAAATTGCGCTCGGTGGAGGAGATTACGCAGGAGATCCTCGCGCTGGATGCCGAGACGGAGGGCCTGCTCCGAGAGGTGCTGGAGGTTTCCGAGTGATAAAAGTTTGAACCATGGCTTTTGACTTATCGAATACCCTCGTCGTCGGAATTTCGGCCACCGCCCTGTTCGACCTTGGAGAGGCGGACCGACTGTTTCGAGCGAAAAAGGCTGAGGATCCCGACACGGCCATCGAGGAGTATCGCCGGTACATGCTTGATAGGGAGAGTGATCATTTGGGGCCTGGAACAGGACTTCCACTGGTAAAGGCGCTCCTCCGACTCAACGAGTACCAGGCAGCGGGGGAGCCGCCTATTGTGGAAGTAGTCGTGATGTCGAGGAATAGTCCAGAGCTGGGGATTAGAGTGCTGAAGACGATCCGTGAAATGGGCCTTGGAATTACCCGGACGGCATTCACCGCTGGCGAATCAGTTACCGGATATCTTGATGCTTTCGATGTCGACCTTTTTCTCACAACGAGTACAGATGATGCGCAGTTCGTGATCGACAGTCGTGCCTGCGCCGCTGCTGTCCTTTCCGATCCTCCTGCCGATGCGAATGAACCGCCACAGGATCAGGTTCGGATTGCCTTCGATGGCGATGCGGTCCTCTTTGATGAGCAGAGTGAGATTGTTTACAAGGCGAAGGGCTTGAAGGCCTTTCATGATGCGGAGGAGGCGGCTCAGAACATTCCGCTCTCTGAAGGACCATATGCCGCGCTGCTTAAGAAGTTGGCAGCTATGCAGGATCGGCTGCCGATGCGGGTCGAATACTCACCCGTCAGAATTGCTATCGTTACGGCGCGCAATTCGCCGGCGGACATGAGAGTGATTTATACGTTGAGAGAGTGGGGAGTCTACGTCGACATGGCGTTCTTCTTGGGCGGAGTGGAGAAGACGAAGGTTCTTAAGGCTTTCAAGCCTCACATTTTCTTTGACGACCAAGACATTCATCTCGAGAAGGCGGCATCAATGGTCCCTTCTGGGAAAGTCCCCTATGCAACCGGGTCGCCTCTCGCCGACCCTGAGTCGTTACGGACAGCAGTTATCGCACCAACCGACGAATGAGGAGATATCCTGAATACAAGGACAGCGGTGTCACGTGGCTCGAGGAAGTGCCCTCTCACTGGCGCATCGGCATGCTCAAGCACGCTGCGATCGTAAACCCGAGCAAGACCGCGAGCGGCGTAGATAAGGACTCTGGAGAAGAGGTCGCTTTTCTCCCAATGGAGGCAGTATCTGAGACTGGCAGAATCGACGCATCCACATTTCGACCGATCGCGGAGCTCTGGTCGGGTTTCACCTACTTCGAGGAAGGCGATGCGATAGTCGCGAAGATTACCCCGTGTTTTGAGAACGGGAAGGGCGCCTTTATCGGAGACATCGGCTCAGGGATCGGCTTCGGATCGACAGAATTCCACGTCCTACGCCCTCGAGAGGGAGTCACTGAGGGGCGATTCTTGTACTACCTCACATATTCCCACGCCTTCCGATCACCCGGAGAGGCGTTCATGACCGGGGCTGCTGGACAGAAGCGCGTTCCCACGGGCTTCGTTGAGGAATATCAAACCGCACTCCCATCGATTGAAGAGCAGCGCGCCATCGCCACCTTCCTCGACCGCAAGACCGAGCAGATCGACACGCTCATCCGAAAGAAGCAGCGGCTGATCGAGTTGCTGAAGGAGCAGCGCACCGCCCTCATCAACCGCGCCGTCACCAAGGGCCTCGACCCGAACGTGCCGATGAAAGACTCCGGCATCGAATGGCTGGGCGAGGTGCCGGAGCACTGGGAAATGACTCCACTTAAGCGAGTTACCAAGAGAATCGTTGATTGCAAGAACAGAACCCCGCCGTATGTCGAGGATGGCAGATTCTTAGTCGTGAGAACGTCCAACGTCAGAGACGGGAAATTCTTCTCAGCGGATGCGATGTACACGGATGAAGAAAGCTTCAGCGTGTGGACGCAGCGTGGAGTACCGCGCCCGGGGGACGTGCTGTTCACGAGAGAGGCCCCCGCTGGTGAAGCCTGCCTTGTCCCAAGCGAGACTCCACTTTGTCTCGGGCAGAGGATGATGTTTTTCCGACCTTTGCGTCACAGGCTGAAGAGCGAGTTTCTCGTGCACTCGATTTACGGACCCTTGATCAGACAGTATATATCGTCGATTTCGGCGGGAAGTACCGTCTCACACATTCGTGTGGGGCAGGTTCAGGAGCTCCCAGTGCTCGTCCCGCCTATATCCGAGCAGCAGCAGATAGTGACACATCTTAATGACCGAACGAACGCAATAGATGGACTCGCAGAGCAAGAGCAGGTGATGATTGATCGGCTCGCTCAGATGCGCACCTCCCTCATCTCTGAAGTCGTCACCGGCAAGATTGACGTGCGGGATCATCCACTGGCGAAAGCAGAAGCCGATGTTGACGCAGCTCTTGAGGAAGTCTCATGACGGCGAAGAACTACCGCGAAGAGAACTTCGAAGACCACGTCGTCGAGCGTCTCGTCGAGAGCGGCTACCGCCAGCGGCAGCCGTCGGAATACGACCGCGAGCTCGTGCTCATCCCGGAGGACGTCATCGCCTTCATCCGCGCCACGCAGCCGAAGGAATACGAGCGCCTCGAGAAGCAGTACGGCACCAACACCGATCGCAACATCTGCCTGCGCCTAACCGGCCAGATTCAGCAGCGCGGCGTGCTGGACGTCCTCCGCAAGGGCATCAAGGATCGTGGCGTGCGGCTCCGTCTCGTCTACTTCCGTCCATCGAGCACGCTCAATCCGGATCACGCCCGGCTCTACAGCGAGAACCGCTTCAGCGTCATCCGCCAGCTCGCCTACTCGCAGAAGACGACGCACGAGCTCGACCTGGGGATCTTCATCAATGGCATCCCGATCATTACGGCCGAGCTAAAGAACGCGCTGACCGGGCAGTTTGTCGACGAAGCGAAGAAGCAGTACCGGAAACAGCGTGACAGCCGCGAGCCGCTCTTCCATTTCGGGCGGTGCGTGGCGCACTTCGCGGTCGGTAACGAGGAGGTGCATTACACCACGCGCCTGGCCGACGATGCCACGTTTTTCTTGCCGTTCAACCAGGGCACGGAGGACGGCGGCGAGGGAAACCCGGTCAACGAGCAGGGCCACGCCACCGCTTACCTCTGGGAGGACGTCTGGCAGAACGACACGCTGCTCGATCTTCTGCAGAACTACCTGCACGTGCAGCGTGAGACGGAGCGCGTCTACGACCGGAAGAAGGGCAAGATCGTCGAGAAGGAGAAGACGACGCTCATCTTCCCGCGCTACCATCAGCTGGATGTCGTCAGGCAACTGTTGGTTGAGGCAAAAGCGGACGGTGCCGGGGCCTCTTACCTCGTGCAGCACTCGGCTGGAAGCGGCAAATCGAACTCGATCGCGTGGCTGAGCCATCAGCTCCGCCAGCTTCACGATGCCGATGGCGACCGGCTCTTCGACACGATCATCGTGGTTACCGATCGCCGTGTGCTCGACCAGCAGCTTCAGCAGACGATCAAGCAGTTCGAGCAGACGGCAGGCACGGTCGTGCCGATCACCAAGACGTCGGTCCAGCTGAAGGAAGCGCTCGAACACGGCAAAGACATCGTCGTGACGACGCTTCAGAAGTTTCCGGTCATCTCCGAGACGATGGGCCATCTACCGGGGCAGCACTTCGCCGTCATCATCGACGAAGCCCATTCCTCGCAGTCGGGTGAAAGCGCCCGTCATCTGAACCGAACGCTCTCCGCCGGCCTCGAAGATGCCGAAGAGGAGGATAGTGATGATGAACCGGATCTCGAGGACAAGATCGTCGAGGAGATTCAGGCGCGGGGGCGCCAGCAGCACATCTCATATTTCGCATTCACGGCAACGCCGAAGAACAAGACGCTCGAGCTTTTCGGGCGGAAGACCGACGAAGGCTTCGAGCCGCACCACACGTACACGATGCGGCAGGCGATCGAGGAGAAGTTCATCCTCGACGTGCTCAAGAACTATACGACGTTCAAGCGCTACTTCAAGCTCGTGACGTCGGTCGATGACGATGAGCAGGTCGAGAAGAACAAGGCGACGCGAGCGCTGACCTCCTACGTAGATCTCACCGATCACGCGATCGAGCAGAAGGCGAGCATTTGCCTCGAGCATTTCCTGAACTCGACGGAGCGACAGATACAGGGCCGGGCTCGGGCGATGTTCGTAACGCGCAGCCGCCTGCACGCCGTCCGGTACTTCCTCAAGTTCAAGCAGTTGATGCAGGCCAAGGGTCTCTCGTACGGTCCGTTGGTCGCCTTCTCGGGCACCGTGCGTGACCCGGACACCGGCGCCGAGCACACCGAGAACTCGCTCAACGCGCTGCCGCCAAAGACGAGCATCAAAGACGCGTTCAAGTTGCCGGGGTACCGACTGCTGGTCGTGGCCAACAAGTTCCAGACAGGCTTCGACGAGCCGCTTCTGCACACGATGTACGTCGACAAGAAGCTCGGCGGCGTTTCCGCAGTGCAGACGCTTTCGCGGCTAAATCGCACCACGCGAGGCAAGACCGAGACGGTCGTGCTCGACTTCGTCAACGAGCCGGAAGAGATTCAGGAAGCATTCCAGCGCTATTATCAGCAGTCGACGCTCGAGGAAGAGACGGATCCGAACAAGCTCTACGATCTCCAGACGCAGCTGCGTGACTTCGAGATTTATACGGAGAAGGATGTAGAGGATCTGGCCGAGGTCTTCTTCGATGACCGGCTGCCCGGCGAGAAGCTGCAGCCAATTCTCGACCGCGTAGTCAAGTACTGGCAGGAGCGCAGCGAGGACGAGCGAGAGGACTTCCGGTCGCTGCTCCAGCAGTTCGTGCGGCTGTACGGCTACGTAGCACAGCTAATCGACTTCGTCGACAGCGAACTCGAGAAGGAGTACATCTTCGCCCGGCATCTCAACAAGAAGCTACCGAAGCGCAAGGGGGGTGGATTGCCCCAGGTGACCGACAGCGTCGACCTCGACTCGTTTCGCATCCAGCAGAAGTTCGAAGGGGCGATAGAGCTCGAGAAGCAGGACGGCAAGCTGAAAGGCATCTCGACAGAGGTCGGCAAGGCCGCCGAGCCGGATGTCGACTACCTCTCGAACATCATCGAGGCCCTTAACAACACCTACGGCGTTGAGCTCAGCGACAAGGACCGCGTGCGTGTAGACGAGATCATCCGTGAGGTGCGCGAGGATGAGGGTGTCCATGCCGTGATGAACGGCAATAACTCGCGGGCGAACAAAGAGCGGAAGGTCCACGACGTCATCGATAAGCGCATCCTCGAGGTCGTCAACCACAGTATCGAGCTCTACCAGAAGCTCTCCGAGCCGCGGGTGAACGAGCTATTCAAGCGGCGGCTGTATGAGGAAATAGATACGAGGGGGACGAGGGCGATGTAGGGCATCTTGTGGTCACCGCCGCCGTATTATGTTACGGATGTCCAAGCGACGTTTCGCGGTAGTCAATCCCCAGATAGTTGAACAATAGTCGTTCAGCGAGCGCGCGCATCTTGTTTGTCAGCACAAACACTTCATCGTAGCAGTCCTTGAATGCATCGAAACCATCGTGGATATAAGCGTTGCGAAGATCGGTAAATCGAATCGGCGGCACTTTCTTCTCACCTCTTCTGAAAGCAGCAATGGATGCAGCATCGACGAGGTCCTCGATGTGGATGGAATTGTTATCGCATACCTCAATCAGTCTCAAAGAGAACGAGCGATTGTCCCGCCCAAGGTGCAGTTTCAGGAAGAAGTCGATACAAGAATGCCAATAGACAAAGCCTGACTCGATTGTGGATGCGCAGTTCGCTACTTGGAAGTTCCGAAGTGTTCTCTCGACAATCCCTGCGCGTTGGGCATCCTGAGATTGGTAGGTATGCAGAACGACCCTTACGGTCGATTCCTTCCGGGCCTGACCCTGTTGCCACGTATTCCTGCGACGGCTATAAGTCGTTGATGGTGGAGAGGCCCATTTCATTGTCCGAATCACACCAACCGCTGTACGGCCGGTCCCGTCTCGGTGAAGGGCGATCTCTTCCACCGTGTAGTTAATTCTGTCACGCTCGACAAGGCTGATCACCTCGAATAGCATCTTGCTCTTTTGACGCACGTCTTCCAGAACGTCGTCCCAGGTCGCTTCGTTCAGGTTGCGCTTGAAAGTGGCTTGGGACCGCCGAACCAGTGCGTGGACGTCGTATAGATCAGGTGATTCAGCTGTAGGGAAATCAAAAGCATCGCTGATCGCGATTCGGTCTGATCCGTCTTCGATTAAAAAAGCTCTTTCTTTACGCGTGTATTCTCCCGCCTGAACACGATCAACGCCTCTCAACAGGCCCGTTGCAGCATCTTTATATGTGATGACACGCCGATCGGAGATACTCGTAAGAGGAAATCGGTATCCGACTGAAATCCGTGTCGCCTCAGAAGAATCGCCATACCACCTTTCAGATCGATACCTAGTAACAGGAGCTGATGCGACAGTCGTCGCGAAGCTAGTGGTCTCAAACCGGTGAAAACCTGCTTCCATTATCACCTCATCTACATCGTCGCCTCCAAAAGATGAAACCAGACGCATCGACTCCGGCTCTAACTGAATCATTTCCGAAGGCGGGTTCAGCAACTCGACGTGCATGCTGTTCGACTCGTACGGATTATAAGAGAGCGTGTATTCGCACTCTCCTACCTCATCGTCATTAACATATAAGCTGCCGGTCAACCTCACGCGTTCGTCAAAATGCGAAATCATCATTGTTGGGTCGTGGACTTTCGTGAGCGCAGCGATAAAGTGGTACGCCAATGTACCATTAACGGTCGATTGTGGAACACTCTAGTGGTCGGCTCAAAATGTTGCGCATTTGCTCGTCGAGCTGTTCTGAAATGCGTACCATAAGGCCTGGCCCGATTCACTCCTCCTCATCATCTTATGGAACAGGCCCTCGTCGTCGGTTATGCCCGTGTCTCGACCGTCGACCAGAACCTTGACGCTCAGACGTCTGCCCTCGTTGACGCAGGATGCAATCCCAAGCGGATCTATACCGACAAGGAGACCGGTGTGCGCGCCGATCGTCCAAGACTTAAGCTTGCAATGGAGGTGGTGCGGCCGGGCGACACGCTTATCGTATGGAAGCTCGATCCATCAAAAATCTTATTCAGATCGTGGAGGATCTCGACAAGCGCGAGGTGGCCTTCCGAAGCCTTACCGAGGGCATCGACACGTCTAGTGCCCAAGGTCGGCTGATGATGCATCTGTTCGGTGCGTTCGCCGAGTTCGAGCGCTCATTGATTCAAGAGCGCACGCTTGCGGGTATCGAAGCCGCTCGTGCTCGGGGCAAAAAGGGTGGACGCAAGGTTGAATGTGATGACGTTGTGGGCATATCGATGGGGTGAAAGCGGAGCGGTTTCCGCGCTGGGCCCTATCTGCTTCTCGTATCAACGATCCGAACCTCCTGAGCCGGCGGTTATCTGGCGGAGCGCTAGTGAAGGAGTAAGGTCACCGGTGGCAATTCCATCTTACCGCTAAGCAGCTATCCGAACAGCGTTGGCGGATCCTCGGCAAGGGGTGCAATACACTCGGGTCCCTGGTTTCTTACGTTGCTCACGAAGGTACTTACCTTGTAGGCCTCCATACGTCCGGGATCAAACGGGCGCATCACATGTGCAGCCGTGGCTGGATCCGCACGTAGCCATACATCGCGTTCGTCCTTATCGACGATCACCGGCATCCGGTCGTGTATGCCGGACATGAGGGCATTGGCTTCTGTAGTTACCACAGTGCACGACTCGATGACCTCTCCATCTGGAGATGTCCATTCTTCCCACAGCCCGGCGAGGGTGAACATTTCCTCATCCTGGATGCGGATAGCAAACGGCTGTTTCCCCGAGGGTGTCTTCCGCCATTCATAGAAGCTCGAAATCGGGAGGAGGCACCGTCTCCGCCTGTAGGCATCCCGGAACGACGGTTTTTCGGCCACCGTCTCCGCACGCGCATTGATTGTCTTGTAACCCGCCTTCAGATCCTTCGCCCATCTGGGAATGAGCCCCCACCGAAGGAGCGCCCATGCGTCACCTTCGTCTTCGGTTCGGATCGCCGGCAGGCTGATCGTGGGACCAATGTTGTACTTCGGCGTGCCGAGCGTCTCGAGCCGGTCTCGCCGCTTCACATCGTGGAAGAGGTCGACCATCTCATCCGGCCTCGTGGCAATCGAAATGCGTCCACACATGAGATACTCCCTGGTCAGTTGTACCCTTCACCGATCACGGTGAGTAACATCTTTCCTTTTGTAAAGGACAAAAACATAA
>CAZKDQ010000098.1:0-11004 GCA_964551345.1 uncultured Rhodothermales bacterium | reverse complement strand
AGCCGCAAACCCTTACTCATAAGGATCTGCGGCTATCACGGGGTGGAGCTAAGGAAACCACACGACCGCCGGGTTTGCCCCGGGTTTCCTTCGGGTTTGCCTCGAATCCGCTCGATAACAGCGTATTTTGATCGCAGCTCGTTGCAGATCGGGCGATGTCCGGATATTTTTCGGGAGTACTGTCGGGAGTACCCGGGGGCTGCGCGGCGCCGCCTCCGTCTTGGTTCACGCAGATCGGAGGAGGCATGGCGAAGATTCGGCTCGTCGTAAAGAAGAACAAGAAGCACGCGAAGACGGTCACCGTGTACCTCAGCATTGCGCATGACTATCGGCGCTCGCTTGTCGCCCTCGACTGCACAATCAAACCCTCCCAGTGGAACGCGTCTGCGGAGGAGGTTCGGAAAGGTCCAGATTCGAAGCAGCTGAACTCGTATCTGCAAGGAGCGAAAGCCGATGCCCAGTCGATTGTCGCGGAGATGCTGGCGGCCGGGTCGATCATCACGCCCGACCGGATCAAAGCACGGCTGATAGAGCGCCTCCGCGACGACGACGTCGCGAATCGATCGGAGGACTTTCTTGATTTCTGCGACAGGTACATCGCCGGCTACGAGCAGCGAGGACAGTACGGCACCCATAAACATTACACCTCGCAACTGAACAAGCTGCGCCGGTTTCGCGAGGAGACGGCTGGCCGGAAACGGATCGAGTGGGACGAGATTGATGTCCGTCTCGTGGAGGAGTATGAAACGTGGCTGACCGGTACGCTCGGAAACGGCCAAAACACGGTTCACAAAAATCTCTCGTGGCTGCGAACGATGATCCGGGCGGCCATACGGCAGGACCTGCTTCCGGTGGAAAGAAACCCGTTCTTGAAGAAGCGGCGCCTGAAGCGGGCAACAGCCACGAAGAAGCACCTCAAGAAGGTACAGGTGGACAAACTTGCGGAGATTGAACTCTCGGCCGGGTCCATGATGGCGATAGCGCGGGATATGTGGCTCTTTGCGTTCTACACATGCGGTACTCGCATCAGTGACGTCCTAACGCTGACACCTGCTGACGTCGCAACCGGTAGAGTCGTTTACGATATGCGGAAGGTAGGGAAGAACCACAGCGTCCCAATCCCGAAGCCGGCTCAGGAAATCCTCCACCGGTACACCGATTCAGATCAGATGCGGCACCGGAAGTACATCTTCCCGCTCATCGACGAATATGCTCCCAAGACCGACAAAGAGCTATACGACGCAATCGGCAAGGCAACGGCGCGCGTCAACCGCGCACTGTCACGCGTCACCGCAAAAGCGGGCATCGAGCAGAAACTTACCTCCCACCTCGCGAGGCATTCCTTCGCCAGGTACCTCGTAGAGTCGGACTTCGACATCTTTCGGATCAAGGAAGCGCTGAATCACTCCTCCGTCGCAATGACGGAGGAGTACTTGAGGGGGTTTGATCGGAATACGCTTGATGCGGATCTACTGTCGCTTCTAAATGCGTAAAATGATCTGGCAATTGTATATCAGGCGTGACACTCGGGATCGATGCATGCACTTTCGCGACGTGGTACAGAATCGTCCTTGTGCGTGGAGAACCCGCCCTTGAGTTCAACTCCCAATGCGATTTGGAATTACCCCGTGTAGTCGGCCCGGGATTGGGAACCACCGGACTGGCACTCGGAGCCTGCCGCAGTAAAGCTCGGCCATGCATTGTAAACGATATCGATGGACGCTGAGACGACAGATCTAAATCTGCTTCTCAAGCGATACAACGCTGCTTCTTGTATCTGCGCTCAATCCGCAATAATCGATACGAAGCGCCGCCGGGCCACCATATGATGAAAGTTCGTCACGCCGGCACGTTCGCATCTTGATGTGCCGGTTGATGAACCGGATCAGGCAAAAGATAGCCGTCCTCGCCTACTACCGACAGGTGCGCGTCGCACCACAGTCCAACGAGATCGCTTCCCAACAAATATGAGGACAGCGGATTTTCCCCCAAGTCATTCCATGCTGCTCGCACTTCCTCCTCGCTCCACGTAGCCCATAACGGCTTCGACAGCCGTACTCGATTCTCACCCGGTACGGTCGTCGCACTCGGTACTGTCCCGAGGTGTTGGGGAAGATTCGACAACAGAAATTTTGTCATGTCGGAGTAGCCCTCTACAGCAAGCATCTCATCAACGAACTCCCTGGCGAGACTCTTTTCCTTACGATCGGCTCTGGTACCTGGCGTGAGGCTTGTCCAAAAGTGTGCCTCTCGGGTTGCAGGCGATGAGCGGCCGGATACTTGACGAACAAAGTTGTCCCTGCTTATCGCTCGCAGTGAATTGTCTCTCTGCCACCATGCCATTCCCTGGAAAGTAAGGCCGATTAACAACCTTGCCCCGGAACCAAAAGCGAAGAGGCCGGGCAGCAGCGCGCCCACTGCCGTCCCTCGCATGCTTTTGAGGATCAAGACCAGGTCGTCGGCTTGATCACTTATTATCGACCCCGTACATACCCATCTGGCAAAATGCTCGCAGTTCCACTTCAACAATTGGTAGTTGTTATCGCCGATCCCGAGTCTTGCCCTCCTTGCCGACTCTGCCGGAGAGAATCTTTGATTCTTGTCGTACCTGACGACCAGCAGGTTGCTTCCGTTTATGAAATGTGATAGCGGCACCGCTTGAACAGGTCCCCGGCGGAACGGGCGGTTGAATCCTGAAAACTCGACGACGTGTCCGTCGCCAAGTGTGATGCCGTGGTGTTGATATGGGTATCCAAACGCCTTTCGATCGCTAACTAGATGCAGGCCCGGGCGAGTCTCCGCAAGAAATCTAGTCGTGGGCACCGTGGTATTGTCCCCAGGAGGCCTTTGATAGCGTGATAGGTGTTCGATCACACTCTGCCACTCTTCGCTATAGGGACCGCGACGGAGAGCGCAAATGATAGTGTCTGCGGTAATCTCAGTATGCCTCCGCCGTAGGCGTATCAGCGCCCTGGAGTAGATTTCATCGGCACCTGGCGAGGGCATACGATGAACGACGCTTCTCCGCCACAGCGCCCACCAGCATAGGTGCAGGTGCATTATCTGCTCCCTTACGCGATTAGTGCCCGAAAATGAATGCGGAAGAACGACCGGCTCCGAAACAAGACTGGGTGAGTTCACGGTGACACTCGATACTGGTAACTGATTAGTAGCCTTTGCCTTCGGTGGCCCTCACGCCGCCTCCCCCTTTCCAAACTTCCTGAGCACCGACACGAGCTCCGTCACCTGTGCCGGCTGGAACACGCCGTCGGGCCCGTGGGGATTGATGTCGGTGAAGGGTGACTCGTAGAGCAGGGCCGGGTCCATCGACCCATTGGCGGTCAGGTGGTCGACGATTAGGTTGATAAACTCGATCTGAGCGGCGGTCTGCGTCTGACCACTCAGAAACTGACCGAGTGCCTTCTTCGCCGCCTCGCGATCCATTCCAACAAGGGATCGGATGAACGGGACGAGCCCTTCGCTCTCCTTCTTCACGCGCTCCCAGTCGGCGTGGGTGCCGATACCGGCTTCCACGAGCATTCGCTCGATTTCCTGAAGGTCGACCTCCGTCAGCGGCTGGTTATTCCGAATCTTGGCGATAGCAATGTGAGTCTCGTGCTCGCGAAGAAATACACGGGCCTTTGCGCGGAAGCGCTCGAAGTCATCACTTGGACCGAATCCCGGTAGCTCCACACCGATCTCATCGCCCATCTCGTCTTCGAAGTCGGTGAATACGGGCTTACGCTCTGTCTTCTCGATGAGGCGCACTAACGATCTGAGCCTCCGCCTCGCGATCTCGAGCATGGGCGCCGTGACATCCTCCCAGTACTCATCGGTCTGCAGCTCCTGAATCAGGACGATCCGCTCCCGGACCATCGGGATGTTTGACTTCTCCTCGAGCAGACCGGCGATGTTCTTCACCTGGTCACGGAGGGTCACGAAGCGGGGTTCGGCGCGGAGCAGTGACAGCTGAAGCCGGAGCATCAGGTAATCGAACTGCTTCGCGTCCACGTCATCATCTACGACCTCCGTCGGCAGGCCGGCGACCTTCTCTGAGAGCTCGCCGAGATCCTCGTCACTCAGGTTCTCCCACTTCTGGGCATCGCTGTATCTCTCGACCAGGCGGCGATGCGGCCGGACGATAAAATTGTCCACGTTCATCGCCGCTACCTGCTTGTGCAGGTACGCCGCCGTCTCCTCCCGCAGTATCCGCTCTTTCTCGTTACGTGGTTCATGTGCGCGCTCTTTGTCCACCTCGAGGCGTCGGTCAAGCTCTGCAATCAGTTCGAGGCGATGAGTAAAGAGGCGCTCGCCCAGTGATGGTGCGAGGCGTCCTTCGGTTGTCTCCGGGTTCTGCGCGAAGTACTCGAGGTTCTGGCAGTAGTCGAACACATAGAAGAACTCCTTGTCCTGACCGGGACCGAATAGGTCGGGACGCAGCCGCGTGCCTCGTCCGAGCATCTGCCAGAATTTGGTCTTCGAGCGGACGAGCTTGAAGAAGACGAGATTGACGACCTCCGGAATGTCGATTCCGGTGTCGAGCATGTCGACGGAGATCGCGATGTGGGGCGGCGAGTCGGGCTTCGAAAACTCGTCGATGAGGCTCTGCGCGTATTCCGTCTTGTAGGTGACGACCCTCGCGAACGTGCCCTTCAGGTGCGGGTAGTTCTCGTCAAACCCTTCGCAAATGAACTCCGCGTGGGCGTTGTTCTTCGCGAAGATGATCGTCTTCCCGAGTCGATCGCCGCCCGCCACCTTCTGGCCGCGCGTCATCACGTGCTCGAGTACCTTATCGACCGTGTCCTTATTGAATAGCCACTTATTGACGGCCTCGGCTTCGACCCGATCCGGGATTTCGCCGTCATCCGACCATTCGAGCGCGTCCCACGCGTCCTTCTCCTCCTCGGACAGGTCGTCGTACCGGATCCCTTCCCGCTGAAACTTCAGCGGAACGCTGACCGCTTTTGGCGGCACCAGAAACTCATCGGCTACCGCTTCATCCAGGCCATACACATCCGTCGGTACGCCCGTCTCGAGCTCGAACAGGCTGTAGGTGTTGCGATCCACCTCATCCTTCGGCGTGGCAGTGAGCCCGACCAGGTACGAGTCGAAGTACTCGAAAATGGCGCGGTACTTTTGATAGACCGACCGATGCGCCTCGTCGATGATGACGAGGTCGAAGTGCCCGACGCCGAACTTCCGCTGATCACCCTTCGACTCGTCGATCAGTCCCATCATGGTCGGGTACGTCGAGACGTAGACGCGGCCTTCCTTGTCTTTCTCCGTCACGAGGTTGACGGGTGAGGCTCCCGGAAGATGCTGCTTGAACGCGCCCACGGCCTGCTGAACGAGCGCGACCCGGTCGGCGAGGAAGAGCACGCGCTTGACCCAGTTCGACCGCATGAGGACGTCGCAGAGCGCTATAACGGTGCGTGTCTTCCCGGCACCCGTCGCCATCACAACGAGCGCCTTCCGCAGATTGTCCTTTTCGAACGACTCGCCGATTCGCCGGATGGCTCGGGTCTGATAGTAGCGACCTGCGATATTCTCGTCGATCGTCGTTTGCGACAGCGGCCGCCTCGTCTCGCGGCGCTGGATCATCAGCTCAAGTTCGTCCTTCTTCAGAAAGCCCTGGACACTACGCGGAGGGTAGTTGAGGTCGTCCCAGAGCCAGTGCTCGTAGCCGTTCGAATAGAAGATGACGGGTCGACGGCCGAACTGCTTCTCGAGGCAGTCGGCGTAGAGCTTCGCCTGCTGCTTACCGGCTCGCGGCTCACGCTTCGTTCGCTTGGCCTCAACAATGGCGAGCGGTAGGCCATCATCGCCCCAGAGCACGTAGTCGACATATCCGGTGCCCTTGTTGTTGGGCATGCCGCTGACCTCAAACTCTCGGTCGCGAGGTTTGTCCAGCGCCCAGCCCGCCTCCTTCAGCAGCAGGTCGATGAAATAGTCCCGCGTCTCCTCCTCGGAGTAATCGTGCGTATCGACGACGGCCGTGTTGGCGGCTCGCGCCTGCGCCACTTCGGCCTGCAGACGCTTTACCTCCTCAGTCAGCGCCACCTTGTTCGTCAGGAGCTCAGATAGCTTCTCGTCACGCTCCGCGAGATCCTTCTCCAGTTGCTGGAGCTGTTCGAGTGTCTTCTTCGACCCCGGGGATTCTTTCGGTACGAGACTTGGATCGAACGCCAGGTCATCGCTCGGCTTCGTCTCTCTGGAATAGGTGCGTGCGAGCCAGAAGCAGACGTGGAAGAGCTCCTTGACGGCCGTGAGGGCGTCGTACTGGCGGATCGGCCGTGTGCTGTGGACGGCCTGGTTGCCCAGCCGCTTGATGACCTGCGTCTTGCTGAAGACGGCGCTACCGACGGCCTGCCGGAAGGTCGGCTCGTGTATCAGCGCACTTAGGTGATCCTGGTACGGGAGTTCGAGCCGCTCGTCGTGTTTGTAAGCCCACTGAACGACGAGCTCGAGCGTGCGCCGGGCGTAGAAGCATGCCGTGCGGGCATCGGAGATGACCAGCGACTCCGCCTTGGCAGCGGACCCGTGAATCTGGGGCCATTCGTGATTCAGAAACGAGAAATTGCTCATAGTCTCGGAAGTTCAGGCCAGTCGATCTGTTGTAGCTCATCCTGACCCCACAAACCGTGTCGGGCGAAGGCTGCGTCAAGACGATGGTTGATCCATCCGAGGCCATCGGCGGTAAGGCGTACCGACGCTTGTTGTCTGTAGGCGAGCCACGGGTTTACGTCCTTCTTTCCAGACCGCACCCTTTCCTGAGTTGAGCCAAATGCGTCAGTACCTAGCTCCCGAATCATTTGATGGAGCGACACGCCGGCGGCTAGGGTTGCGCTCAAAAACCTCGGCTCAAAAACACGAACGTATTTGCTGTAATCCGCGACCCAGCCATGCTTGGTTTTGTCACTATCGCTCGCCTCGTCTCTCTCCGGAATATGTGGAATCGCACGCCCCCGACCGAAAATCAGAATGTCGTCGGGATCCTTCACGAGGCGTCCGAAAAACATCGTAGATCCTTCAGGCATTTTGGGAGGACGCTTGTTGGATGGATACATTCCCACACGATGGCAACCTGAGCCCTCAATCACATTCCAGACGGTCTGAGAGCGCACCTCTCGGCTGTCACTCCGCCCTACGAATTTTACCCACCCACGATTAACCGCCGCTGGTAGGTCGCTTGTGGGCCCCGGTGCTGGTCGAAAGCCTGCGTCTGCCCCTTCGTCCGGCAGTCCATTGGCCTGGTCGGTCTCAGAGAGCAGCCGGGCGGCCAACACTTTCTTCTCCCAGGCGTCAAGCGTCGCCTCATTAAGATCACCACCACCTGCTGCCCAGAGCCGGTCGAAGTACGAGTTACACTCAGCGATCGCGCTCGAGCTAGTGATAGCTGCTCCAAACTCCTGGTTTCGAGACAGTGCGGCCTCCGTCAGGTTGGCGGACGTAAGGAGGGCGTACCGGCCATCGAAGATGTAAAGCTTCGAGTATAAGTTCTTGATGCCTCGAATTTCGGCACCCTTACTCAAAAGATACCGGAGGGCCGACATGTCGTGTACACCCGCGCACATATCGCGTAGGGCGAAACGGGTGACAACCTGTATACGTCCACGTGCTCGTCCGCGTACGAGACGCTCGGCCGTCTTCTGCTTGATGAATGGGCAGATAATCCGAAGATCTCCCGAGAAATCATTTGCAGCGTCACGGAAGACACTCACCCAGCTAGAATCGACCAACTTGAAATCCATACGACGACCTCGATCAATGATTATGAGGATTCGTCCTTCACCTCGCTCCTGTTAGCCTCTCACGGAAGGATTCTATTATCTCGGCCAGCAAAACAGTATCCACCGGCCGGCGGCAATTCACGGCGTTCAATACGTCAGCCCCTGTGCCGGTCAGCCAGTCGCAAAGCCCCTTCTCGAGTCCGGCGATGATGTCTCTTGACGCCCGATGCTGCTCCATGTCATCAGCTTCCTGCAGTATCGGACCGTGGGCGATGAACCGAAAGCTACACCCCTCCGGCTTGATGCCGTGAGCTTCGAGATGCCGCCGCAGTGGATTGCTGCGCTTATTGAAGCCAAGGTGTTGCCCCAGTCGATTAAATGGAGACTGTGCGTTGGCGGACGAGCTATCGCCTGTACGACCGACATAGTAAACCGGAGCTCCATCGATAGGCCTGATCTCCCACACGTACAACCAGAAGCCGCGCTGTAAGACGCTGCCATCGAAGCTGATATCGTGTGTGAGGGCTGGCATCACAAGTCTCCCCGGAAGGCGCTCTGTTGGAGGGCCGCGAAAAGCCCATCCAGGTTTACCACAGTAGATCTTTGGTGGTCTCGTATCCCACCGAGTTGCCGGAGTCGATTGGAAAAGTCGCGTTGCGACCTGAGGGGTGGCAGTCCTATTTCAAGGTCGCGCACGTGATGGAGGTTCAATCGTTCAACCGCTACGCCTAGACGATGTCGATCGTACTCGCGATGGGCCAGGTGGGAGCGAAGGAAGGTCGCTACAAAAGTCGGGTCCGCTTTCGATGAGTCCACCCGAATGCGAGCAGAGGACTGAGTGATGTTTCCCCCATCGAGCTCCTCCGGCACCACAGCGACTTTGCCGATCGTACCTACAATTGTAATCAGAAGATCTCCACTTCTGATTACAGACTTCGCATACTTCTTAGCTATTTCTGGCGAGGTTCGCCGAATGGCAGGAAGATCTATCGAGCCATTGTGTATTTCACTAGGCCTGACGTACGGAACGCCAGCAGGGAGATTGGGCCCGGGTTGAAGAATCCCATATGTTATTGGCGCATTCCTCTCGCACAGTTCAGATAGTTTCGTCGTTTGGACACTATGGCTTTTCGAAAGATAGAAGTCCAGGAAGATCGATTGCGTTAGCTCGTCGAGGCGTTCGAGGGCGCGGCGGCGTTTGGCGCGCAGGGCGTCGGCCTTGTCGAGTATTGCCGCGATCCGCCGCTGCTCGGGGAGTGGGGGGAGGGGGATCTCGATATCTGCGACATAGCTTGGCCGAGCGCGTAGTAAAGAGCCTCCGACTCCAGAGACCGTCTGCATTAGCTGAGCATGGAATCGATCCCCTAGCAGAATGTGTCGTAGATAGGCCGGGTGCACAGATGGGTGTCGGAATACAATCCACTCACTCGATGCGATCAAGCGCCGTCCGTTTTGCGCCCCGACGACCCAGGCTCTTCGAATGTGGGGTACAATCTTCGAGAGTAAGACATCACCAGGCGCGACGATCTGCTTAGAGGATCCAATGTCGCGCCCTGCCGCCACTTCTGGAGAAGCGGAGTCAAACGCCGGGATGCTATACAACTCAAACATCTCATTCGGGTGCTTCGATGGATCAACCGAACGTTTCTTCGGCGGCATGAGGTCTCCAAGCGGTACCAGCTCTGCTTCTCTCATCCCACCTCCTCCAGCAGCTCGTTTAATCCCTTCTCGATCTCCCTTTCAAGCTCCAACAGCTCAGTGATGATCTTCTTCGGTGGATCGTATTCGACCTCCTCGTAAACGATCTCCTTGTACCTATTGAGGCTGAGGTCGTAGTCGTTGGCTTTAATGTCCGCCTTCCGAACGGTGAAGCTCTGCGCGGTGCGCGGCCGCTCGCGTTCCTTCCCGTCCCGCTCCTTCCACCGAGCGAGCACATCCGGCAGGTTGTTCTTCTCGTGCTCGTCCTCGCTGAGCGTTTTCGAAGGTACCGGGCCGAGCTTATCGGCTGAAAGGAGCGGCTGGCGCTTGTCGTCAAGGCTCCATCCGTCGGCAGTCACGTCGTAGAACCAGACTGCATCGGTGCCGCCGGAGTCTGTCTTGGTGAAGAGGAGAATGGCTGTCGAAACGCCCGCATATGGCTTGAAGGCACCGCCCGGGAGCGAGATCACCGCATCCAGTTTCTGATCCTCAACGAGCATCTTCCGCAGCGCCTTGTGCGCCCGGCTGGATCCGAAGAGCACGCCGTCCGGCACGATCACCGCCGCGCGTCCGCCGGTCTTCAAGAGGCGAAGGAAAAGCGCCAGAAAGAGCAGTTCTGTCTTCTTCGTTTTGACGATCTGCAGAAGATCCTTTGCCGTGTTCTCGTAGTCGAGCGACCCGGCGAACGGCGGATTCGCCAGCACGAGCGAATATTTTCCCGCGTCGGAGCCGTGCTCCTGCGCCAGCGAATCGCGGTACGTGACATCCGGGTTCTCCACGCCATGCAGGAGCATGTTCATGCTGCCGATCCGCAGCATCGTGTTGTCGAAGTCGTACCCGTGAAAGAGCCCGTGATGGAAGTGATGCCGGAGCTTCTCGTCGCGGAAGACTTCCGGGTGATGCTCGCGCAGGTACTCCCCGGCGGCCACGAGGAAGCCACACGTGCCGGCGGCCGGATCGCAGATGACGTCGGTGGGCGTGGGCTTCGTCATCTCCACCATCAGCTGGATGATGTGGCGCGGCGTGCGGAATTGCCCGTTCTGCCCGGCGCTGGCGATCTTGCCGAGCATGTACTCATAGAGGTCGCCCTTCGTATCTCGGTCCTCCATCGGCACCTTGTCGATCATGTCGACGACGGAGGCGAGCAGCGACGGCTTCGGGATCGTGAACCGCGCGTCCTTCATGTGGTGGGCGTACGTGGAGTCGTCGCCACCGAGCGTGCGCAGGAACGGAAAGACGTGCTCGCTCACGATGGTGAACATCTCCCGCGCCTCCTTGTGCTTGAACCGCGACCAGCGCATCTCCTGGTACGGCATCCCGCGCGAGTCCCTGCCCTCGGGGAAGATGTGCCGCTCGATCGGCCGATTCAAGCGGGCCGCCTTGTTCTCCTCGAGCGTCTGCAGATCGTCGAGGCGGCGGAGGAAGAGCAGGTACGTGATCTGCTCGATGACCTCGAGCGGATTCGAGATACCGCCAGACCAGAAAGCATCCCAGATGCGATCGATCTGACTACGGATGGAGCCGGTGAGCATAGGAAAAGGGTAAGTACTGAATAATCGATGGCCGCCGCCTGCCG
>CAZKDQ010000097.1:0-11211 GCA_964551345.1 uncultured Rhodothermales bacterium | reverse complement strand
CCCATCGAATACGCGGGTACCTCGGTTCGGCGATGGATTCCGTTCTGATTGATGTGCCCGGCATAGCGGCCCAGGATTCGCACCTCTTCAAACACATCGGGCCGGATCAAGATGTCTGCGTACTCCTTGTTCGCCGGCTCCAGGCGGAGGCCCTGCTTATCGTAATAGATGCGCTTGAGTGATGTCTCGCCGTTATACAGGATCGCGCCGATGCCGCCGTTGGGGATGTCATCATCCATCAGCAGCACATAATCACCGTCCTCGATTCCCGCTCCCAGCATCGACTCACCGGCGACTCGGATTGCAAAAATGCGATCGATGTTGGGAAAGAGCGTTTCAAGGGTGATGGTGCCAAGATTGGCTTCGACGGCTTCCTGAAGTTTTCCCGCCGTGATGATGCCTCGAACCGGAATACCTCGCTCCTGCCGCTCGTGATGAACGAGATGGAAGCCGGTCTCGTCTCGCCGAAGGTAACCCTTCTTGTGCAGCGCCTGCAGGTTCTGCGTCACGCTGTTCGGCGAGCGATATCCGAAGCTGTCAACGATCTCCCGATAGGTCGGCCACACGCCATGCTCATGAACGTACTCTACCAGATACTGCAGGAAAGAATGCTGCTTCGCGGTCAGTTTTTTTCGGCTCATCCGGCTTGAAGATGGAGTCGTAGAAGTTTTGCGGATTGATCCCCACGGTTCATCCTCGCTTCACAAGAACGAAGTATGACGCAATCGTTAAACATATGCAACTCTATTGCGCATCCGCGCGCACGTAATGCGGGAACAATTGCGCACACATAATACCACACAGTATAGCAAGCAGCCGATGGTTGCGTCAAGATGCGCAGTCATTCCCGCTGCTTCTTCGCGCTTTCCTCTACGTTTCGGATCTGGCTCAGCACCCGCGCGCTACGCGATGGATACGCCTCCTCGACGTGGTAGCGCATGAAGTCCTCGATCAGGCGGTCGACCTCCGAGCGAACGGCGGACGTGAGCTCGAGCCGAACGATCGCATCGATGTCCGCCCTGGCAAAAATGGCGAACGAACGAATCGCCGCTCGAGAGGCGTGACGTGAAGCCCCTGCCGGACCGGCAACAATCTCTCCGGTCGCGAGCGATACGTCCGTGCCGTTCCGGCCCACTGCTTCAACGGCCGAGCGATCGATGCGCGGCGCAAAGCCGAGAGCGCCGGCCATCCTGAGCTGAAAATATGATAGCAGGTTCTCGGGGCTCGGCTGCGGCATGTTCAGATAATGAAGCACCTGCAGCAGCAAGTTGAACAGGAGCGGGTTCTCCTCCTCATCATGCAGGAGTGATGAGACGAGTTCAATGATGCGCATCCCGGCGCCCAGACACCGGACGTCGCGGTGAATCTTCAGCAGCGGCGTGACGATCGAGCTGTCGCTGAGCGTGTGGACGCCGCGCCCAGGCTTGTGGTAGAACACTACCTCGCTGTAGGTGAGCGGCTGAAGCGACGCACCAAAGCGACTGCCCGGCACCCGCACCCCTTTGGCGATAACCGTGACCTTACCCTTCGCTCGCGTGAAAAGCGTTACGATCAGGCTCGTCTCGCCATACGGAATCGTCCTCAGAACTACGGCTTCGCTACGAAGGATCATGGCGAACGGCGGAAGGATGCATGCTCAAGTTACGCCGCGCATGTCTGGGTGTCTCTAGGGACATAGCACCTCTCATCTTGCGCCGGCAAATCCGATGAGCGACCGATTCTACAGGCTTCAACAAAAGATCGGCATTACGAAACCCGAAGCCGCTGCCGTATCCGTCCTGGTGATGCTATTCATGTTCGGTGCGGGAGTGCAGGGCTGGCGCTCCGTCTTCATGCCCGTCCCGGTCTTCGATTATACGGAGGTGGATTCCATCTTCAACGACGCATCCAAGAGACTTTACAGCGAGATAGCAGGCGATTCGCTGAGCACCGTCGCCATGGCGTCTGCATCTCCGGCCGGATCGCATGCCATCAACATCAATACTGCCGGTGCCACTGAGCTTCAACGCCTGCCGAGAATCGGCCCGGCAATCGCCGGTCGCATCATCGAGTATCGCACGACGCGCGGCCCCTTTGGTAAGGTCGACGATCTGGTTCGCGTTGCCGGAATCGGGCCCAAGACGCTGGAGAATCTCCGGCCGCTTATCACCGTCGCAGATGCCGACAGCAGCAGCGTCACTTCACCTTCCGGTTCCTGACGGACTCCGGCGGCCGGCCGTTCGGCACCTTCTCCTCGCGCACACGCCTGGCAAGCATCTCCGGCGTCCAGTGCTTGCTTGCCTCCTCCTCCCGTTTCAAAAACCGGTACACCGGCACCAGGAGTAAGGCCGCTAGGATGAAGAAGCCGATGATCGTCGCCACGATGATTGGGAAGTACGTACCCATCTGTGTGCAGAGAGATGTGTTGTGGAAATCGTATCGTCACAACGGCCCGCGGCGCCATACGTTGCGCGAATTCGACGTAGAGGATACACGTCCGTCACGGCGTTGCATCCTCGGCCGATTGTCACGATACTCTGACGAATGCCGAAGCTTCACCCGTAGGCCAGCGCACGAAATCACCCCGACTGCCAACTTCCGCCTCGAAAGCAATGCGCGCACATTTCACCGCAAAGAGAATGCTGATCGTGGAGGACGATCGGGAGGTCGCCACGGCTCTCGAAGCCTTTTTTGGGATCGAGGGCTTTCGTATCACGGCGTGCTCCAACGGCGAAGAGGCGGCGCAACTGATCACGACTCTGCCTCCGTACGATGTCGTCTTGCTCGACGTGATGCTCCCCGGCAAGAATGGATTCGATATTCTGCGTGATGCACGGCGCGCGGGCGTGGATTCGCCCGTCATCATGCTCACGGTGCGCGCGCGTGAGAACGACAAGTTGCAGGCGTTCGACCTCGGCGCGGACGACTACGTCACCAAGCCTTTCAACGTCGATGAACTGGCATTGCGCGTTCGCGCCGTCTTGCGCCGCGCCGGAACCGACGAGGCGCGCGAGTCCGAAAGCTTCCGCTTCGGCGACATCGAGGTCAACTTCGGACAGCGCTACGCCCACCACAACGGCAGAGCCATCCCGTTTACGACGCTCGAGTTCAACATCCTGCGCTACTTCATCCAGCACCGCGGCCGGACCGTGAGCCGCAAGCAGATGCTGCGCGATGTATGGGGGATCAGTGGCGACATCACCACGCGCACCATCGATCGGCATGTGGCGTCGCTTCGCAAGAAGATCGAGGACGATCCCGCCGCGCCAAACTTCATCGAGACCGTCTACGGCATCGGGTACAAGTTCCTCGCCTGAGGGCCAAGGGTCCGCATCGTGTTACATCGGCTCGCGTGCGGATCCTGACTGAGGGGTGCAGATATGTTGGGTGCCGGCAACGTGGCCCGGCGACCAAAACGAACCTCATTTCCGAATGGAACCCACCCCACGACGCGACATCCTCAAGGATTTCGCTCATATATACATCGCCTTCGCGCACGGCACGGACGCCGAGCTCTCCGACAATGAAGTCGAGGTCATCGCTGAACGCATGCGAGACTGGAACTTCGAAGCGGACCGCGACGCCCTCGTTGAAGCCATCAAGAGCGCGCTGCGCGAGTACCTCGATGACGATGATTCCCGCGATCTGGAAGCCGCGATCCTCCACGTCAAATCTGCTGCGCCGACGGCCGTCAAGCAGGTCATCATTGATGATCTGATGGACATCGCGATGGCGGATGACATCTTCAAGCACGAGGAAGGTTCGTTCATCAAGAGTCTGGAGGATGCCTGGGAGTTGCATCCGGATGAAGGCCGAACCGACGACTCGACGTTCAGCATCGTCGACCAAACGGAGCAGTATGGTGGATGGACGGCGCTGCATGACCTCGCACTCATCTACCTCACGCTCGCGCACAGCACGGATCACGACCTGACTTCCGAAGAAGCCGATGCCATCACCCGAAAAATTTCGGAGTGGGTTCCGGATTCGTCTGAGTCGGACATACTCCGCGTCGTCCATGGTGCGATGAATGTCTACGCTCAGGGGCCGGACAAGCGTGCGTTCACGGAATCCGTCGAAGCCGTTCGCCGCCTCGTACCCGAACATCAGCGACAGTCGCTGCTGGATGATCTGGAGGCTGTGGCGCAGGCCGACGGCGGCGTCTCTGAATCCGAGCGCGATCTGATCGACCGGCTGCGCAATGCATGGGACCGCGAGACGGCGTAGCGGGCGCCGCACCGCACCTCATCAGCACGTGCGCTATGCCTTCATGGAGTAACTGACGCAACGGATCTGACCCTGAGCGGTGGCGTTGCATCAGCCGAATTAAAGCTCCGGCATGCACATGGGTCCACTCGCCCGCCTCAACCCGTTTTTCTGGAAGTACAAGCACCTCTTCATCCCGGGCTTGTTGTGCGCGGTGATCTCGGCCGTGTTTTCGATCCTCGTGCCGATCGTCGTCCGTCACGCAATCGACAGCATACCCGGCTTCGTGCGGACGTACCGTTTGTATAAGGGCACGGCGCTGGAATCGATGTTCTACGGCGAGTTCTTTCGCTCGCTCATGCTGTTCGCGCTGGTCGTGATCGTGCTCAGCCTCGTGAGCGGGCTGTTCTCGTTTCTGATGCGTCAGACGGTCGTCGTCGCATCGCGGCACATTGAGTTCGACCTGCGGAATCGACTCTACGATCATCTCCAGAAGCTCTCGCAAGGCTTCTACCGGCGGCTGTCGACGGGTGACGTCATCACGCGCGCCACGAGCGACATCGAGCACGTCCGGCGGTACATCGGCCCGGCCATCATGTACGTGACGCGGGCGCTCGTCATCGTCATCACGGCGATAACGGTGATGTTTCTCATCTCGCCGACGCTGACGCTCTACGCACTCATCCCGATGCCATTCCTCACCCTCTCGGTCTTCTTCATGGCCCGGATGGTGCACTCGCGCAGTGATGCGATCCAGCACCAGTACTCTTCATTGACGAGCCGCGTGCAGGAGGCGCTGTCGGGGATTCGCGTGCTCAAGGCATACACGCGCGAGGATGCCGAAGCCGAAGCCTTCGATGACGAAAGCGGTCGCTATCGCGATCGCATGCTTGATCTCGCCCGCATCGATTCGGCGTGGCGACCGGTCTTCCTGCTTCTCGTCGGTCTCGCAACCATTATCGTTGTGTGGGTGGGCGGATATCAGGTGATGGCGGGCGCGATCACGATCGGTAACATCGCCGAGTATATCATCTATGTCTCCCTGATGACGTGGCCGGTGGCTTCGATGGGGTTTGTGATCACGATGGTGCAGCGCGCCTCGGCATCGATGACGCGCCTGAACCAGATTTTCGATTCAGAACCGGACATCGCCGATCATGATCAGACGCTGACGGAGGTGCAGGAAATCGCAGGGCACATCACCTTCGAGCGCGTCACGTTCCGCTACGAAACGGAGGCGACGCCGGCGGTCCAGGATATTTCTTTTGAAATCCCGGCCGGTCAGACGCTGGCCGTCGTTGGGCGAACCGGCTCGGGCAAGACCACGCTTGTCGAGCTCATCCCCCGCATCCTCGATCCGACGGAAGGCCGTGTTCTGATTGACGGCAACGATGTGCGCAACATTCCGGTCGATGTCATTCGCTCATCCATCGGCTATGTACCGCAGGAGGTCTTCCTCTTCAGCGACACGGTCGCGAACAACATCGCTTTCGGCGAACTCGATGCACCGGATGATCATGTGGAGGAAGCCGCCCGCGAGGCCGAACTCCTGGAGAACATCCGCGACTTCCCGCTCGGCTTCGAGACGTTCGTCGGTGAACGCGGCATCACGCTTTCAGGTGGTCAGAAGCAGCGCTCTTCGATCGCGCGCGCGCTCATCCGCCGGCCGAGCATTCTCATCCTCGATGACGCGCTGTCCGCCGTCGACACGCAAACGGAGCAGCGTATCCTCGAACACCTTCGCCGCCATTATGGGAAGCGCACCGTTGTGATCGTGAGCCACCGCATATCAGCCGTTCAGGATGCCGACCTGATCCTCGTGCTGGATGAAGGGAAAATAGTCGAGCGCGGCAATCACGAGGACCTGCTGCGGCAGAACGGCCTTTACGCCGACTTCTATCGCAAGCAGCTGCTCGAAGAAGAAATCAGCGCCCTGTGAGAATCGACTCCGTCTCATGAAGACCGAAGTCATTCCACTCGGCACTTCGTCAGCGACGCCTACGCGCGATCGTGCGTTGTCGGCGACGGCGCTCCAACGTGCAGGCAGGATCCTGCTCTTCGATTGCGGGGAAGGGACGCAATTCAGGTTGATGGAAGCCGGCTTGAATCGCAGTCGCATCGACGCCGTCTTCATCACCCACCTTCACGGTGATCATTTCTTCGGGCTTCCGGGTTTGCTGACCTCACTGTCGCTAAACCGCCGCAAGGAGCCGCTGACGATCTGCGGGCCGCGCGGCCTCGGTGCCATTCTGAAAATGATTCCGGGGCTGGATGATCATGAGCTCTCGTTCCCGATTGAGTTCAGGGAGTTCGATGATGACTTCGGCAAGATGACGGTGATGGAAACGCCGGAGTTCACCGTCGTCGCGCGGCCTCTCGAGCATCGCGTTCCGGTGGCGGGATATCGGTTTCAGGAGCGGCCTCGGCCGGGCAACCTCGATGTAGACAAAGCGCGTGCGCTCGGGGTCGATGATTATCGCCACTTCCGGCAGCTCAAGGACGGCCATGACGTGACGCTTGCCGACGGCCGGATCGTGCGGTCGCGAGACGTCGTCGGCCCCGCACGTGAAGGAGCATCCTTCGCCTACATCTTCGACACTAGGCCATGCAGTGCGGGCGTCGAGCTTGCGCGCGATGCGATGCTCGTCTACCACGACGCCACATTCACCTCTGCCGATGCCGAGCGGGCCGTCCGCACCGGCCACAGCACGGCTGCCGAAGCCGCTCGCGTGGCGCTCGAAGCAGGCGCAGGCTTCTTGCTGCTCGGCCACTTCAGCGCAAGATATTCCGACACCACTGTCCTCGTTGAAGAGGCGAGGCGAGTGTTCAAGAACACAGATGCCGCTGATGAATTAAAGCGCTACGCTATTGAAAGTGCAGCATAACCATCGAATGTGACGTGGCCGAAAAGGAGGGCAAGGCAGAGGAGCGCGCCGGCGAAGAGAAGCCCGGAGTAGATCGGCGGTTGCTGCGCCGCATCATCGGCTATCTGAAGCCCTACAAGTGGTGGGTGGCGCTTGCCCTCATCCTCACGGTCGGGGCGTCCTTCCTGGGGCCGATTCGCCCGGCGCTGATCCAGCGTGCCATCGATGATTACATCGTCGCGGGAGATGTCGACGGCCTCACGAGCATCATCACGCTGCTCCTGGCTGCGCTCGTAGGTGAGGGCATCTTCGCGTTTGCCCGCGGCTACCTCACGCAGTGGATCGGCCAGCAGGCGATCTACGACCTGCGCACGAAGCTTTACCGGCACATCCAGCGGCAGTCGCTCCGGTTTTACGACCGCACGCCGCTCGGACGGTTGATCACGCGGACGACCAGTGATGTCGAGGCACTCAACGACGTGCTGTCGGCCGGCCTTGTCGTCATCCTGGGCGACCTTTTCCGGCTGGCGTTCATCCTCTACTTCATGTTCGCGCTGGATTGGGTGCTCGCGCTCGTGACGCTCGCCGTGATGCCGATCATGATCTGGGCGACGTTCGTCTTCCGAAACAAGGTGCGTGAGCAGTATCGGGAAACACGTAAGCAGGTCGCGCGACTGAACTCGTTCCTGCAGGAGCACATCACGGGAATGAAGATCGTCCAGCTCTTCAACCGTGAGCGCGAGGAGATGCGGCGCTTCCATGACATCAACGATGATCACCGCGCCGCGCAGATCAAAACGATTTTTTACTTCGCCCTGTTCTGGCCGACAGTCGACATTCTCGGCTCGGTGGCGCTGGGCCTCGTGATCTGGTTTGGTGGATTGAATGCGATGGGTGGCACACTCACGCTCGGCGTTCTCGTGGCATTCATCCAGTACTCGCGGCAGTTCTTCGAGCCGATTCGCAACCTGTCCGACCAGTACAACACGTTGCAGAGTGCGATGGCGGGCGCCGAGCGCATCTTCACGCTGCTCGACGAGGATCACACCATCCGCGAACCGGATGAGCCGGTTGAAATCGATCGCCTCCAGGGCCGCATCGAATTCCGAAATGTGTGGTTCACCTACGATGACGTAGTTGAGGGAAAGGAGCCGAACTGGATTTTGCGCGACGTCTCGTTCGTGGTGGAGCCGGGGGAAAAGGCGGCATTCGTCGGCGCGACAGGTGCGGGAAAGACCACCATCATCAACCTGCTCCTTCGGTTCTACGAGATCCAGAAGGGGCAAATCCTGATCGACGGCATCGACGCGAGGTCGATGCGCCTCAAGGATCTCCGCCGAAACATCGGCCTTGTGCTGCAGGACGTCTTTCTCTTCTCGGGCTCCGTGCAGCAGAACATCACGCTCGGCGACGAGGGCATCTCGGCCGACGAGGTTATGGAAGCGTCTGAACTCGTCGGTGCCGACCGGTTCATTCAGCAGTTACCGGACAAGTACGACCAGGACGTACGCGAACGCGGCGCTTCGCTCTCGCACGGTCAGCGTCAGCTTCTGTCGTTCGTGCGGGCTCTTGTCTATGATCCGGCCGTGCTTGTGCTCGATGAGGCGACGTCGAGTGTCGATACGGAAACGGAGGTTCTGATCGAGCAGGCGATGGAGCGGCTGATGGCGGATCGCACGTCGCTCGTCATCGCGCACCGCCTCTCCACCATCCAGCACGCCGATCAGATCCTCGTGATGCATCGCGGAGAGATCCGCGAACGCGGAAGCCACCAGGAACTCCTCGCCCTCGGCGGCCTCTACCGCAAGCTCTACGAGCTGCAATACCGAGAACAAGAAGTTGGAAGCGCGAAGTTCGAAGTCTAAAGTTGCGTGGCCTCACGCAGCGTGAAGCGCAGTAACCAGCTTCACTTCGAACTCCAAACTTCCAACTTCGAACTTCAGTACAGCCACATGTCAAAGACGCGCCGTTTCGCCCGCGTCACCTCATGCTGGTCGCCCAGGAGCGTGAATAGCGCCACGCCTGCCTTCCTCGCGCCGTCATCGTTGAAGTAGCGATTCACCTTCAGCACTTCGATGAGACGGTCGATCGCGGCATCAAATCGGGACTCCTTCATCGCCTTCGCCGCCGCGACGTAATCCTCTTTTCCCTCATCATCCGGCAACGATGACGCATCACCCGCGGCGTCGGCGAATGCTGCGAGCGTCTTGATCGCCTCGCCGAGTTGCACGTAACTCGCGCCTGCAAAGGCAGCGCCATCCACCAGCGTCGCCGCGCGCTGCGGATCCTCAAACGCGATAAGCCGCGCCAGCAGGATCTTCGCTTTCGGATTCTCAGGCTCATCTTCGAGCACGGCATCGAGCAGTTGCCGCGCCGCTGCATCATCACCCGAATCCATCGCCTGCTCGGCTTCCTCGACGCGCTTTTTGGTCTCCGACGGGATCGCCTTTTCGAGCCACTGCCGCACGGCGTATTCCGGCAGCGCGCCCGTAAACTCGTCGGCAACCTTCCCATCCACAAATAACTTCACCGCCGGAATCCCGCGGATGCCGTATCGCTGCGAAATGTCCGGGTGGAGATCCGTGTTAACCTTCACCAGCGTGAAGGGCGCATCCTTTTCCTGCGCCAGCTTTTCGAGCACCGGCCCCAGCGCACGGCACGGTCCGCACCACGCCGCCCAGAAATCGACCAGAATCGGCCGCTCGCGGCTGGCCTCGATGACCTCACGCTGGAAATCGTTCACCTCAAACGCTTCCGTCTTCGTACCTTCCATCGTATCTGAACTCCCTTTATCGTTACGCTATGGCTCTCAAAAGACCCGCGGCTTACGCCCTCCTCCTGCCCCTCGTTCTCCTTCTGATCCCAGGCTGCGGCGCCGAGGCGCAGTCAACCGACGATTATCTCACGGAAAACGATTCGCTCCGCTTCGACGGCGAAGATCACCTCCGCAACATCCGCCAGCTCACCTTCGGCGGCAACAACGCCGAAGCGTACTTCAGCTTTGATGATCAGCAGCTCATCTTCCAGAGCGACTGGGATGCCATCAATCCACAGGGCTGCGACCAACAGTTTGTGATGAATGCCGACGGCTCGTTACTCGGCGATGGTGCAAACTACGACCTCGTCTCCACCGGCCAGGGCCGGACGACCTGCGGCTACTTCCTCGCGGACGGACGCATCATCTATGCTTCCACACACGCGGCAGCGCCCGAATGCCCGGCGCCTCGGACGACGCCCTCCGGCGCATACGTCTGGCCGATCTACGAGACGTTCGACATCTACGTCGCCGATGCCGATGGCTCCAATCCTGAGCCGCTCATCCAGAGCGAGTTTTACGACGCCGAGGCAACGGTCTCGCCCGATGGCCGCTACATCATCTTTACCTCGACACGCTCGGGAGATCTCCAGCTCTGGCGCTACGAAATCGAATCGGGCGAATATCTACAGCTTACCGACGAGCCGGGTTACGACGGCGGCGCGTTCTTCTCGCGCGACTCGCATAAGATCGTCTGGCGTGCCAGCCGGCCCGAGGGCGATGAGCTCACGACGTATCAGAACCTGCTCGAACAGGGCGTGGTCGAGCCGGGCGAGTTGCAGATTTTTGTGATGGATATCGACGGATCGAACAAGCAGCAGGTCACCGATCTGCCGGGCGCAAACTGGGCGCCGTTCTTCCACCCCGATGGCGAACGCGTGCTTTTCTCCTCCAACCATCACACGCTCGACGAAGGTGGGCGCGAGTTCGACATCTTCATGATCGGCCTCGACGGTTCAAACCTGACGCGCATCACCAAATCCGGCACGTTCGACGCCTTCCCCATGTTCTCATATGACGGAACGAAGCTGGTCTTCTCCTCCAACCGCAATGTGGAACGCGTACCGTCCCGCGACACGAATGTGTTCATTGCGGACTGGGTGGAGAATTGAGAGGCTGGAGGTTTGAGGTTGAGGATAGTGTGGTTGTGGATGTAGATAGTGGATGATCGATCGCAAGTCGTTGATTGATGATGGTGGTCTGTTGATGGTCTCCGTATCCATTATGTCCGCTATGTCTATAGACGAAACGCAGGATTTGGAGACCAAAGGGCGGGGCTTTGATGAACACATTCTACGCAAAGGATCGCGCCGAATGGCGGGAGTGGCTTGAGGATCATTACACCTC
>CAZKDQ010000096.1:0-11286 GCA_964551345.1 uncultured Rhodothermales bacterium | reverse complement strand
CACCGCTGCACCATCATAATAATCACCGGCAACGTAATAAACGCCTTTGTTGTTCAGATGAACGCCATAGACGGCTCCTTCAATGGGAATACCTCGATAAACCTGCTGAAATGAAACGTGAACTGCTCCTTCATGTTCATCGATTCTAAGTAGGGAGAGATCGTTTGTCTCCTCCTTCATCTTCAGCACCTCAGTATTCTCTATTAGAAAAGTTCGCGCAATATCCTCCGGTGTCGCTCCCGGAACAAATACGGGAGGTCCTAGCATCGAACGAGGGGTTCGCGAGCGCACATTGCGACGAACCTCCCAGCCTCTGTTTGCGGATTCAAAAGTCGCTATCGCCTGATCGTCTTTCGGCGTATGCGACACGTTCGGGCGGCTCGGCATATTCGGAAACAGACTGATCGGCTCTGGCGGCACCTGGCCGTACGTTGCGCTTAAGGAGCCACACAACACAAATAATGCAATTATGACTGCTACGGAATGCCTCATGTCCACCCTCCCTCCTTTGTGGGTTGTAAGCGATCGTAATCTGTGCGGAATCAATAGATACGAGAGACCGTAATTTCTCTTGAGGCAAGCGAAATAAATCTGACGATTTTTTTCGTAGAAAAACGCGCTGCCCTTGTGGTGCCCCTCGAGGCCTGTTTGCGTAACCCCCTCACCTCCACTCACCGCCGCGGCTCCGGTCGCCACTCATGGTAGTAATACGAGGAAGCAGTATTGGTGACACGCTCAACCGGCGCCTCGGGCCTGGCTTCCATGATATATATGTGAGACTTTCGTTCGTCTTCTCCCGGACCCGATGCGGAAAACGAGAGCACTTTTCCATCGGATGACCATGCGATCGAGTGCTCGGTTAACTCATTATCGGTCAACGGCCGAACGTTCGACCCGTCCACGCCCGATGTATATATCTCAGTCTTTTCGTTGGAGGAGACAATGAAAGCAATTCTGTCGCCCCTGGGACTGTATCGCGCAGCCTGTATAAATGTGCTGTCGGCTGCAAGAACAAGCTCTCGATTGAACGTCGACAGATCAACCTGATATACATTTCTACGGTACGGTGACGATCCATCGGACCTTAGGAGGATCGAGCCACCGTCCGGTGACCAGTCCAGAAGAGCATCGTCGGATCCACCCCTCGGTATCACGATCTCTTCTGTATAACCATCTGCGCCATCCGATACGGAGATACGAACATCACAAATTGAGCCCTGCGAAATGCATCGGGTATATGCGATTCGATTGCCGTCCGGTGACCAGACTGGATTCTCGTACGAGCCACTGCTGGCCGGTCCCCATGGACGGTCTATCAGCGGCGTGACGATGCGCCACTCTTTCGTCCGCACGTCCATCTCGAAGACCTCGGGGCCTGTGTCGTTGTGCATCCCCGGTCCTCCGATCGGAGACATCGAAAGGTGAGTGGTAAAGGTAATCCGTTCCCCATCCGGTGCCCACGCCACGTCCCATCCCATGGTGTCCACTAAGACGGTTTCCTCTCGGGAAGCAAGATCGAGCCCGATCAATGAATACTGGGAATTCTCATAGCGCGTGTACGTGATGACTCCACTTTCATAAAAGCCGGGGGAGTCATCATCAGTTAATAGATCACACCCCGCGAAGATGCCGGAGCAGACCAGCAAGAGCGCGACTATGGATATTGAAGCGTAGGACATGATTTGAATCCTCATAATGGCTAGCCCTCTCATGTCGATAGCAAAAATATCGCGAAATTGCAAGCGACTAGACAGTATTTGCCCGAATTCACGTTATTATGGCCATACGCAGGCGCATCTATAGTTAGAACACATATCGCGCACGCTCAGCCGTCGACGTTGGCGTACAAGCAATCAGTCTAATAATGAGGGCAAGTCATCACGTACAAGAAGGAGCGATACACTTCGTTCTGACTGTGTGCAATTCGTCATCGGCCTGAGACAGGTTCCGAAAACAAACGGGAACGGGAAGCAGCGATATTGACGACGAACCGTTATATGTACTGTAGCTTCACGGACACCGTGATCCTGAATGACTGTCAGTCGGATAATGAGGGTGACTTAGATGTAATATATCCTCTACCTCACGGGCGCATACTTGAGGTCGGCGCGTAGCTCGGTGAGATCCATCCGCCGTTCGAAGGGGCCCGAAGCTATTCGGTGGCGATGATCAGATCGCTCGGCGTATAGTGGAGGAAGTCTACGTATCCACCGGCATCTTTCGTGGCGAAAGTAAACAATCCGAACCGAGCGCCCATGAAATGATCGAGGGTGTACTGCATCTGGAGCGTATCGCCGAGGCGCGCCCAGCCGATGCCGTCTCCGCTGAAGTAGAAGTAGGCTTTGTCGTTCTGGCGGAGGAAATCGGCGTCGATGCGAAGATGCACGCTGTCGCCGGCAACCAGTGGCCCACGCACTTCCGTGGGTGAGCCGGTCTCTCCCGAGACCTGGACGAAGTATTTCTCGCCGTCTTCCATCCTGACTCCGATGAAGCCGTACTTATTCATCAGCAGGATCAGTCCGGCGTAATCTCCATCCTTCATCCCCGAAATATCGATCGCCGTTTGCGCCGAGCTCGTGGGGCCGAACGTGCGCTGCGTGAGTGTATTGCGTGCTTCGACGACTTCATTGTCGACGCGGCCGGTGGTGATCCGCAGGCGGCCGGGGTTCTGAAGGATCTCCCAGTTGGCGTCGTCCGGATTGTGGTTCCACTGCCATGCCGGCGGCAGGATGGGCTCGCCCGGTGCGCGTTCGAAGTCGTCTGAGGTCACGATCCCCGAGGTGCCGGAGAGACCCTGGCTGCCGGCGGGGATGTCGAGCGTGGCCGGTACCCTGCCGTTCTCGCCCATCATCGGCCAGCCGTCCTCCCATTCTACGGGGATCAGGTACGGGATACGTCCAACCGAGCCCCGGTCTCCAAACAGGAAGGCGTACCAGCGGCCGTCCGGCGTGTCGACGAGGCTGCCCTGGGCTACGCCCTCATCCTGTAGCACGACGCGGCTTTCGTAGGGGCCGGTGATCGCGTCGGCCCGGTGCGCGACGACCGTCCGCATGCCGTCACGTGGCCAGGTGATGGTCAGCAGGTAATAGGTTCCGTCCACCTTGAACAACTGCGCGCCCTCAGCGGGCAACATGATATCGGGCCCTGCCGCAGCGTGGGCATCGGGAATCACGACGTCATTGAAGCCATCCGGTTTGATTCCGGAGAGATCCTCCTCGAGCTCGACAAGCTGGAGATCGCCGCCTCCGTAGATCATGTAGACACGGCCGTCGTCATCAAAGAACAGCGTATTGTCATGGAGCGATGGTTCGAACGACACTTCATCCCAGTCGCCACTCTCGACATCGTCCGTCGAGTAAATGTGCGTGCGTCCGCTCGTTGCCGAGAACGTCGAGACGTAGAACCGTCCGTCGTGATGCCGCAGGCTGCTCGCCCATGAGCCTTTACCGTACGCATCCTGGCCGTCTTGAAGCGTCATCTGGTCGTTGTCGACCAGCGTATCGTAGGCATAGCTGACCAGCTCCCAGTTGACGAGGTCGGTTGACTTCATGATGGGGAGGCCCGGACTCATGTGCATCGTCGTGCTGCTCATGTAGTAGGTATCCCCGACACGGATGACGGAGGGATCAGGCACGTCGGCCCAGATAATGGGATTCCGTGCTCGCTCTCCCGTTGCAAGCGAGCCGACACCCGGATAGGGCGACTCGGCCTTGAGCTCCGCGAGCGGCACGCTCACGCCGCGTCGTGTTTTGGTGATGGGCTGGATGGTGCCGTCGTCGTTGTACTCGAGATACTCGACGGCTACGCTGCGGCGTCCGAGCCCCCCCTCCTCACCATCGAGCGTGAGGTCGGCCGTGTGGTAGAACAGGTACCACTGGTCCTTGAATTCGATAACGCCGGGGTGGATGGTATAACTGTTCAGGTTCTGCTCCATCAGAATCCCCTGGTACTCCCACGGCCCGGTGATCGCCGGGGCCATGGCATAGCAGAGCTTCTCCCAGAGTCCCTGATGGGCGAAGCAGGGATACGTGAGGTAATAGGTGTCCTCTCGCTTATGAAACCATGGGCCTTCGGTGTAATTCGGCAGATCGATCGTCTCAATCGGCCCGTCGAGCTCGATCATGTTCGGCTTCAGCTTCGCGAAATACAGCAGCGGGTTGCCCCAGGCGATGTAGGCGCTGCCGTCGTCGTCAACGAAAACCGTCGGGTCGATGTCGTCCCAGCCGTGCGGGCCGGGTGTCGTCTCATCCACGACCAGTGCCGATCCGCGCGCGTCGACGAATGGGCCGGTCGGGCTGTCTGACACGGCAACACCGATCGCCTTACCTACGTGGGGCGGACCGTGCTGCACCGTGGTGTAAAAATAAAACGTGCCTTCGTGCTCGATCACCTGCGAGGCCCACGCATCACCCGTTGCCCACTCGAAGTCGGTCGGCTTCATGATCGAGCCGTGCGCCGTCCACGCCTTCATATCCGTCGTGGAGTAGGCCAGCCATTCCGTGATGTTGAACATCTGATCGCCCGTCGCTTCGTCGTGACCCACGTAGACGAAGAGCGTATCGCCCACGACGAGCGGCGCCGGGTCGGCCGTGAAGGCGTCGCGGAAGATGGGATTCTCCGTGCCCGTGGCGTCAAAATCGGCCTCCGCCTGTACGTCCGGCTGATCGCAGCCGGCAACGAACGCCATGAGAATGAAGAGCAGCCCGGGGAGTTTAATCGATGCAGTCATGAAGGAATCGGACGTGTGAGGGAAGGACGACCTGCCGGACGATCAGTCAACCGGTAGCATACGAACGATGCCCCGGTGAGACGGATGAGGAAGTCCCGAATACCGGTGTTACTTGCGCAGGACCATCTGGCGAGACACGCTTTCATCATCTACCCTCAGGCGGTAGACGTAGACGCCGCTTGCCAACCCCTCGCCGTCGAATGCAACGGAATGACGGCCTGCCGGCAACTCGGTATCAACAAGTGACGCCACCTGTTGTCCCAGCATGTTGAACACCGTCAGACTAACCTGGCCGTGACGGGGCGTGTGGAAGTCGATCGACGTGCCTTCAGCACCAAACGGGTTCGGATAGTTCTGTTCGAGTCGCGCACGCCCAGGTCGAGATACAGGAGATGCGGAGGTGCCCACGTATTGTCCGTCGAAGCGAATCTCTTGAATGCGGAGGAGCTCATCCGCCGCCTCCCCGCTGAACACCAGATAGACATCGCGCTGCCCGGTTGCACCATCGATGTCGGCCACGAAATCATGGTAGGTGTCCCAGGCACCTGTTGGTTCAATGTCGACGGAGCCGATCATGGTGCCGGTCTGATAATCATCCAGCCAGATGTCGATGCGGCCGCCCGTTTCCGCGCTCGAGGCCGTCACGACAATCTGCTCCGCCACCCAAGGGTAGTCCATCGCGTGGCTATGATCATTAGGTGCGCCGAATTCTATACCCGCATACATGGCCCAGTCCCCGTCATGCACATCCCGGAGCGCGCGGGGGCCGGTTTGGACGCCGTAATAATTGGCTGGATAGCCGGCCTGGATTGTTGAATATGCGTCGTTGTACACGTACAGGTCGAAATCAGCCGGAATACTTCCCACTACATACAGACCTTGCTGATTACCCGTGAACGAGTTGAAGTCGTGGTCGATTTCTTCGCTCGGCTGATGCCGGTCCATGCGGGAGACGTCGATAGGCTGACCAACTTGCGTCCATACGATCCCGTCCGTGCTATATGAGCCGGTAACATCATGCCCGTCTCGCTCCATTTTGAGCCATACGGGGCCTTCCTCGTTGACATCTGCGGAATAGGCGGTCTCGTCAAAGCTGAACGTGACGGCGCGGCTCGTTGATGATCCGGCTCCTACGTAGACCTTGGCATAAAGACGCTCCGGTCCGTTGATCGTCCAGAGCCCGCCTTCGTCGTAACTATTCTCCGGGTTAAAGTCGATGCGCGTCACGAGCGAGTACGCCTTCTGAGCGGCATTCTGGATGACGGTATTGCGGCCGGGCACAAAGGGAAATCTGCGACCGCCCTTCGGTGTGAGTCGAAGCCAGCCGGGCCGCTCCGTCAATGAGTATGAGCTGGTCGGCGTGCGTCCGAGAAACGACCAGTCGGGTGCAAGCACGTCTCCCTCGAACATATCCGAACGCGGTACCGTCCATGGGATGCCGCTGCCGGGTAGATCGGGAGCAAGCTCGATTCCTCGAGGATACTGGGCCGTCGGCCAGCCTTCGCTATCGTACACGACCTGGCTTAAGAGGCCTTGCCGGCCCATCGCCTGCCATTCGTTTCCACCGCTTCCGTCGTACGACTGCGATATGATCCAGCTCGTGCCGTCCGGCGCCGTCACGGCGGGCGAGCTGTGATTCGGTGTGGCGAAATCGCCGCGCGCGCCCTGAAACAGCACACGCGGGGTTTCCCAGGCCTCGGGGTCATCCGACAGCGGGGCGTCCTTCACTGCGCTCTTCATCACATACTGCAAACCCGCCAGATGCTGAGCGAAGCTGTAGTAGTAGAAGCCGTCCCGCTTCCACATCACCGGCCCTTCGGCCCAGCTATACGGGTGACCTTCCTCCTCGGGGTTCAGCCACGTGAGGTCGTAAATAAAACCGGTCGGCTGACCATCCGGCCCCAGTTCAACCAGGTGATTATTGCCGCGGCCCGCTTTCGTCAGCAGAAACCACCGATTATCATCATCGATGAAAATCGAGTTGTCGACACCGAAGCCATCCAGACCGGCCGGCACGCGGATGAGCGTCGGTTCACTCCATGGCCCCTCAGGTTTGTCGGCGGTCACGAAGTGCATGTCCCACGAGCCCGTGCCGCGGCCGAAGAAGTGCCAGTACTGGTCGTTGTACAGGACCATATGACCACCCCATATTCCGCCGGCGGGGACGTCGCCGTAGAGGCTCCAGTCTTCCGGAACCGGCTGTGCGATCACACGCCAATGAACCAGGTCGGTTGAGTGATAGATCTTCGGCGTGACGTTGAACGACGATCCCGTAGTGTAATAGTCATCGCCGATCCGGGTGAGCGTCGCATCAGGATGATCGCCCGGTATTACCGGGTTGACGTAGGTACGCACGCCGGGTGCCTGGCCTGCGGCATGCTGATGCGGCAGTAAAAGTCCGATCAGGAGAAAGCATTGAAAAAGTACGCGCTTCATAGCGAATCGGGCTTTGTTGATGGTCTCGGCTATAAAAGGACTTGGGAGGCGGTGGCAATAAGGTCACCAATCGTTGCCGGCGGCCCGTGTCGGTTAACAGCTTTTTATCTGACGACGGTGAACATCCCGGTTTGATTTCGGCTGCCGGTCATAAGGCGATAGAAGTACGCGCCCCTCACCAGATCCGAGGTATCATAAGTGATCCGGTGTCTTCCTGCTGCCAGGTCTTCTTCCACAAGTACTTCGATTCGCCTGCCAAGTATATCATAGAGCTCGACACGCACGTGCTCGGACCGTTCAACATCATACTCGATGGTCAGACGGCCGCTGACGGGGTTCGGATAATGTCGCGGGGCGGCATCGTAGATTGAAGGGACGGACGCTGAACTTGTTGAGGTTATGTCATCGAGCGTCGTGCCAACGCGGAAGTAGTCGAAGTCGGCGTAGCCGTAAGCCTCTTCGGCCGCATACGTGAAGAGGGAAAACCGATAGCCCATAAAGTGTGACAGCTTATAAGTCATCGACAGGGTGCCACCGATCTTCGTCCAGTCATCGCCATCGAGGCTGTAGTAGAAAGTGGCTCTATCGGCCTGATTCCGGTAGTCGATCTCGACCCCCAGGTACACGACGTCCTGATCGATGGGTACGGAAGCTACGGTCACGGGCGAGCCTTCATCTCCCCTCACCATTACGATTGCCTTTGCATTCGCAGTAGACCGCACTCCGACGTAACCGTAGTCTTCCTGAAGCAGCCCCAGACCCGCTGTGTCGCCTGCCTTCAATCCGGCCACATCAACGGCGACTTTGGCGGCGCTGCTCGGGCCGAAGGTGCGCTGCGTCAACGTGTTCTGCGTGCTCAAAAAATCCTGGTCGGTGCGTCCGCTGGTCAATCTCAGATAACCCGGGCGCTCCGTGACCGACCAGCCGTCGGGGTCGGGGTTGTGGTTCCACTGCCAGGCCAGATCCAGGTCTGCATCCGATTCGTAGCTGAACTCGTCGGAGGTGACGATTCCTGAAATGCCGGTGCCGTCGGATTCGATGTCCAGCGTTGCGGGCACAGTGCGGCCGCTGCCCAACCGACGCGGATTACCGAACAGCGGCCATCCGTCCCCCCATGTAACCGGAACCAGATGAGGTATACGACCAACAGCGCCGTGGTCCTGGAACAGCATTGCATGCCAGTCACCCTCGGGCGTATCGACAATCCCGCCCTGCGCGATGCCACGGTCGTTCAGCGCAACGCGGCCTTCCCACGGACCCGTCAGGCTTTCTGCACGATAGACCAGTTGCGTGCGACCGCTGCCCTGCGGCCACGTGATCAAAAAGATGTAATAGTACCCGTCGACCTTGTGTACGTGCGCACCTTCTCCTGCCACGATGAATTCGGTGCCCGCCACCTGGCCTGCATCAGGGATAATCGTTTGACTGAGCCCACCCGGCAGCACCGAGTCCACATCCGGTGTGAGCTCTACGATCTGGATATTCGTGCCGCCATATACGAGATAGACCCGATCGTCATCATCGAAGAACAGGCCGGGGTCGTGGTAGGCCGGACCAAATTCGCGCCGCTCCCAGTCTCCCTCCTCTATGTCGTCGGTGGAGAAGACATAGGTTCGGCCGGTGGTATACGAGAAGGTGACGACATAAAAGATGCCGTCACGGTACCGGATGCTACTCGCCCAGGTGCCGCGGGAGTACGCATGTTGCCCGTTCCGAAGCGCCAACTGGTCGGTGTCATCCAGGACGTTGTACGCATAGCCGGCAATCTCCCAGTCGACCAGGTTCGGAGATGTCATGATGGGCACTCCCGGCGCCATATGCATGGTCGTGCTCGTCATGTAGTAGGTATCACCTACACGGACGACTGACGGGTCTGGGACGTCGGCCCAGAGAACCGGATTGGTCGCGGGGCGGCTTCCCTCCTGGGCGGCGACGCTGCGTGGCATCCATGCCGGGAGCAGTACGAGGAGGAGAAAGACGGCTCGTATAGGTCGCATGGCCAGGAGTAATATGAGCCCCTCTGCAACACGCTCGGCGCGTCGGTCGGGTGCTCACCAATATTGACGATCGAACGCATTCCGCCGTGACCGGACGGGCCCGCGGCCGATGCGTTCAAGTCTAACGACGGCAGGTTATGATGATAGCACGCCCTACCGGTTGCCGTGACGACCGGTAGGGCGTTTTGCTACCACCAACTATTTACCTCACCACCACCATCTGCTTCGTCTCGACAAATGATCCGGCCTGGATCCGGTAGAGGTAAACTCCACTGGCGAGGCGGCTCGCATCGAGGCTGACCGTGTACTCACCCGGCGTCTGGTGTGCGCTCACGAGCGTCTCCACCGTACGGCCGAGGATGTCATACACCGTCAGGTTAACATTAACCGGCTCGGCGATCTCGTAGCGGATCTGCGTCGACTCGCTGAGCGGGTTCGGGTAGTTGCCGACCAGGCGGAACTGAGCCTCAGGCTTCACCTGCTCGTTGGACACAGACCGCTGATGGTCGAGGTATTCGCGCAGCCAGACCAGTGCCGGGCGCTCTTCGCCATTGGCGCGAACGAGCTCGGCATCCTCCATCCACAGTCCAGGCCTCCAGCCCCAGAGCGTGATACCTTCGACCGAAGGATGCTCCCAGAAAGCCGGGAATATGCGCTGCATGTTGCGGAGTTGCACCTGGTCGGATGCTGCATCCGATAAACCTGAGTCTCCCTGGATGTCCATCTCCGTTGCCTGAATCGGCAGGCCCGTGCTTCCAAGCAGATCGAGGGTTCTTCTCAATTGATCCGCCGAACCGAACGTTGAGAACGCATGCGCCTGAACGCCTATGGCGTCGATCAGCCCACGTTCATTCAACTCATCGATGATCTGTTTGTAGTTATCGACATTATCTCGGCACCATTCTGCAGAATGGGCACATACGATATTATAGTCATTGATCATCAGCTTACTATTCGGGAACCGTTCACGCGCCATCTCGAACGCGGTGATGATCCAGTCGAAACCGGTGCCATAGCGATCGTTGGTACCACCGAGAGCGGCTATGTAATTGGCTCTGCCTTCAGCACTACCGTCTGGAAGCTGGTGACCGTTGGACCCTTCGTTGACGACCTCGACGTATTCTGAACCGCCATAACGCTCTGCCACAGCGTCGTACCACGCTGTGATCGCTTCGAGCTGATCCTCCGTACTGAGGTCATTGATCCAGTTCGGCTGCTGACCACCCCACGTCAGGATGTGGAAGCGGAACGGGATTTCATTCTCTTCAGCCAGCTTGTATGCGGCATCGAGTTCCGTCCAGTTATAGACGCCTCGCGTGCCTTCAACGGAGCCCCACTTGCCGGCGTTCTCAGGCGTAACCTGGTTCCAGTACGCTTCGAAGTGCTGGATCTGCGGTGCGCTGTAGATGTTGCCGAGCCATTTATCGAGGCCGTGTGCCAGCGGCGGACCCGTGGGATCCGGCGTCGGATCTTCGGGAATCTCGACAACGCCAGGATCTCCATTGTCCAGCATTGCGACCGTAAAGAACAGATTCAGCGGTGCGAAGGCGAACTTGTCGATGTCGAGTCCGTCCTCGCGGCCACCGATCTGGAACGTAGTGGTCAGCTCGTCTGCCGAGACGACCAGGGTGTCGCTCGCACCCTCCATCGGGTTGTTGGTGATGTTCACCCACTTCCAAACCCCTGAGGCAGCCACTCCATGCTCCACAACCCATTCGTCGGCTTCGGCAAAGCCGGCCTGATGGAGTCCGTTAACCATGGTCCAGTCTTCCGGATCGGCCGGATCCTTCTCGCCGAATGTGTTGCGGCCATAGAAGAAGCTGTCATCGTCGGGTCCGTCGTTACCGACCCTTACACGGGCATAGAGTGCGTAGGGGCCGCCTTCCGGAAATACTACCGTATAGCTGGCCGTGCGGTCTTCGCCCGGATACCCTCCTGCGCCGGACGATTCATTCGTATCCGTTGTGATGCGGATGAAGGTGACGTCGTCTTCTTCAATCGTCTCAAACTCGGAGCCGATGTCGCCGTCTTCTGCCTCGACGAATACGGGGCTCATTCCGACGAGATGGGCGTCCAGGTCTTCGACCTCCATATCGTCAATGTAGAAGACTTGCCCTACGGGAT
>CAZKDQ010000095.1:0-11548 GCA_964551345.1 uncultured Rhodothermales bacterium | reverse complement strand
AGCAGGGCCTCGTAGACGGCGCCGAGCTGGTTGATGCCGAGCTGCGCGTAGGAGATGCGCCCGCGCCGGTCTTTGCGGCCGCTGCGCCGCGGGTTCGAGAGCGACATCAGCTCGAGCACGCGCTGCAGCACGTGGTTACGAAAGCGGATGCGGTTCAGGATCGGCGTCTTCTCCGGATCGAACAGATGACTCTTCAGCGGTGCGATCCGGAAGGTGTGATGCTCGGGAGCCACCCCGTCGCCCGAAGGTTCGTCGAGCAGGCTCGTCTGTACGCCTGCGGCGGCGTTCTCGGGCTGCGGGTAGCCCTCGAAGATGAGGCCGAAGAGGAGATCGATCGACTGATCGAGGTAGTAGCCGTTGCGCGCCTCCTCGGTGGTGAGCTTGACGAGCTCGAGGTCGCGCAGCGATTCGAGGCTGTAGCCCATGCGGTAGGCGTCGGCATCCATGGGCGCATAGCCGAGCTCGGGCCGGGCCTCGATGTAGAAGAGGAAGAGGAGCCGGTACATGTAGCGCAGACACTCGTCGGTGAGCTGCTGCGCGTCGAGTTCTTCCTCGCCGGAGAACACGCCCCGGCGCCGCTTCTCGCGGAGATAATGCACGGCCTCGTTGCCGAGCAGTTCGATGGCCTCGCGGAGGGCATATTTGAGATCCTCCGAGACGGCGAAGGCGTGCTTGTGGGCGTTCTCGTCGAAGGTATCGAGTAGCGCGAAGCCGTCGGTCGGGCACGTGTGCTCGCGGTGCAGGAGCGCGGCCGTGGCCTGCAGCGTCTCCGCCTCACGCCGCCCGAGGATCTCCTCGAGGTCGAAACGGAGGAGCCGCTTCTCATTCCACTTGCCACGGTCGATGAGGACGATCTGGCTGAAGCTCACCACAAGGATCCACCGCGGCGGCTCCTGGAGTCCGAAGATGTTTTTGGTGATGAGGTCGGAGATCGTCTCCTCCTCGTCGATCTCCGGCTCGACGCCGTCGGCATACTGCACCTTCTCGAGTGGCAGCGTGAGGATATCGACCGGTTCGTCGCCCTCCGGTTCGACCGCCTCGATGATCCACAGTAGCGGCGCGCCGTTCGGCTTTCTGACCTCACCCAGGATGGGAACGTGTCGGCCGTCTTCAATCGGCCGGATCCCGGGCGCCATGTCGTAGCCGAGCGCTTCGAGTACATCGGCAATGACACGGCGGCCAAGCTTCATCCGCCGCGTAGCCGATTTCTCGCGCTGCGCCTGCGGCCGCACATCGAAGTAGCGCTTCGAGAGCGAGCGCAGCCTCCGTGGTGGAGCCACATACGCCTCATCCTCCTCCGCCCGCGCGTTCCACTTCTTCCGGACGTCCTTCAGATCATTCTGCAGGATTACGGAGAGATAGTGGTGGGTGTAGAACTCGTTTTCGTTATGTATTCCTGTGAGCATTCGGCTGTCGGCGGTCAGCTATCGGCTTTCAGATTTCGAGGGGGAAGCGGATTTATTTTCCTTCTCGGAGAGGGCGGGTGCGGCGTCAAGGAGGCGGTTGTCGGTAATTGTATCGCCCCACTATGCCAGCGGAATCGGCTTTCCTCCTTTTCTGAAAACTTCGAGAGCAGCGTCGAGGAGGCGGTTCGACGGACTTCCGACGACTACCGTGGCACGGGCTAATGATTTCGCCAGGAGGGCTAGCTTATCGACCGCGATGGCGAGAGTCTGCTGGCGCAGCGTCGACGCGACAGAAAGGTACGTGCGTGCCAGTATCTTACCGTCGACAAAGTATGAGAACGAGTTTCCAGACGTTATCAAACTGCAATTGGTATAGATATGACGATCGTGCGTAGCCGCAATTCGCGGCACCACAGCGACCGACACCTCAACCTCGATCGAGGGATAATTTTGCCTGAAATATTTTGTGATGCTCTTTTGTGCTGACGCCGGTCGCACCATTTTTGCGGCCTCCGATATAAACATGACGTCTATTTTGAACTCTGACGATCCCCCCGGCAACAACGCTCCGACCATTGGCAGAAGATTGCTTTCCATTTTAAGGGAGTTCGCGAGCAGGTATCGGTCGCAGACTACAAGTGATGTAAGGGGGCGACAGTAGCAGCGCAAATCATCCCAGTGAGACAGGGACTTACTGAACTTCCCAGGCCCCACATTCAGCGTATCCTCCTTTCTCCAGTCAGACCAGTCATCGAGTATGTGCTTCGTTGAAAGTACCGGAACTCCGTCTTGATTTTGACTCTCCTTGAATAAAGTCTGATCGTCAACCATCAAAAGCACCCACGGATACTTACCGCGCACCCGTTCGAGTGTCGTCTTTAGCTCATCCTCAAAGACATTGGCCACTCTGAAATGAGTCCCGTTATCGACGACATACTTCTTATTGTACAGTATTCGGAAGTAGGGATTTGACTCCAAAAGGGCAGGAACGTCGTTTGGGTCCGCGTTGAACGTCACATCGGACTCGTCGACTAGAAACGCTTTGAGATCCAACCACGCCGTTTCGCGCTCCCCGTGCTCAAGCGGGTCCCCGACTGGTTGCTGGGCAGCTAGTGACCGCGCTGCCGGCTCTTCAAGTAGCGTGTGAAATCTGGCCATCAGTTCTGCGAGTGGCGATAAAGATCGGCCATTAATGACGTTGACTCATCGAAGAATCCTGGGCCAAAGTCGGACGAGAGCTGCCCCTTCTCGTTGACCGTGATCTTCCGGATGTAGTCATCGGCCTCGGAATCAGCCCCGAAGTAATAAATGACCACCCGGGACGGATCTACCTTCTTGGTTGCGACGAGGTACTGGAGGCGGCGGATGAGGTACTCGGAGTGGGTTTCGACGATGAGTCGATTGCGAAGGACGCCTGTTTTGTCCCAAGAAATCATTCTCGTAGACTGATCGAAGACCGGCGGAGGCAACTCGTCTTTCTCGCCTATAAGGTCAACAAACAGATCCGCCAAGCGAGACTGAAGATTGGGATGCAGGTTGGCTTCTGGCTCCTCGACAAGCAGCGTGTTGAGGTAACTGGCCACGTCGATATGGAGAATCAGAGGGATCAGACGAAAATGACCTTTTCCGATGTCGGCGTCCGGTAGTTCATATCCGTCTTTTTGAATCCGGAGCCTGAAGAGCCCGTCGTCCAAGTCATCAACAATAAGCCTGTCTCCGATTCCAAACTCCTTCAACCAATCGTTGGGACCACCTGATGATATACCGTCGTTCGAATAGCGACGGAGCACTTCAGTGAAGTCTCCGGACGCCGATCCAGACTGATGTACGCGCTGCGGCTGTGTATTCCACTCACCAGAGAACTCCAACGATTCCAAGGCGCGCCGTAGCTGTTCAAGAACCCTGCGGAATAACTCACTGAGAGTGTACCTGAGGAATGCCACGCGGAATGACTCACTGGACATTGGATCATCCGAAAAGCGATGATCTGCCGTCTCTAGCAATCCTACCACGCTCGCTACGCTGACGCCTCCAGAAGGCCCATCCATCAACGTCTCAGGCGACGATAGCCCACGAACGAATTCCAAGCCGATCCCCCTGTCTGCGATCCCCAGTCGCTCGGCAGCAGTCTCTACAGAGTCACCAAGCTTACTCAGGAACCACGGAAGCTGGTAGGTCGCGTAAACGAACAGCTCCTCGTAATCCCCATAGATGGGGTGTGTAGCTGGCTGGCCAGCAGTTCCTACCCTAGCGATCTCAGACACGTCGGTCTCCTCCACGGCAAGAAACCGTACCTCTTCAGCCGTCCCTGCCTTGAAGATTATCTCCACGTCGACATCTACTTGCCAGTCGAAGGGCATATTCTGAGGCACGATTCGATCGCTCTTAAGGTCGCGTATAACCTGATCCGGAAATGCCACGGGTATATTATCACCGAAAGGATTGGGAATGCGCGTGACGAATCTGATCTCTTCTGAACCGCCGAAAGAAGTGACAGAGTTAAGACTCCGCAGGTTGTGGCTGCCCGCTCCGACTGCCAGTCTCTTCAGTTGATTGTCGGATCGAGAATCACGGAGGAGCAACAGTGCCTTGATGAGAGAACTCTTGCCTGAGCTATTCGGCCCCGTCAGAATGGTCAGCGGCGCAAAATCGAAGCGAGTCGGCTTGCGGAATGTCCGGAAGTTCTCAAGTTCAAATGAGGAGATGTAGCTCATCGTTATGTGCGCTATTGATGCACCAGCACCCCGACGACCTGCAAGTACGGCTTGTCTTCCGTCTGCATGGTGTCGCGGATCCAGGTCTGGTAGTCGTTGAAAGTTCGGTTGATGCCGCGCTGCTTCTGGGCGCGTCGGTCGTCGAATGTGTCCTCTCGGAGCTTGTCCCGGAGTCCGGCCATATCAAGCTCCAGTTGGGTCAACTTCTTTTCTCGGAGACGGCTCAGTTCGGTCAACTCGGCGTCGAGCTTCGGCTGCATCAACTCGTTAAACCGGTCGCGTTCTTCGCTCATCCAGACGCGTGCCATCTCGGCGGCGTCAGGCAGTTTCTTGTGAAGGCGCTGGGCGTCGAAGGTCTGTGCGGGGTTCGATAAAAGTCTACGACCCAGTCCCGTTCGACCGATCAACGCCTCGATCTCCTCTACGTCCTCAAACGATCCATCCCGAAAAACCACCCCGAACCACCGGTGCACCAGCGGGTGGCTCTTACGGTTGGGGATAAGGCCGGACACCAGGAAGATGACCTCGTCCTCGGTCAGCACGTCGCCCAGGGCGAGCACCGGTGCCTCGTGCCGGCGGAATGACGCCACGACCTTGTCGTTCACCCATTGAATGAGCGGGTGCTGCTCCCATAGGTAATGGATGCGAGGCCACGCCGCCTCGTCCTTGCGGCACCGCCGGATTTCGTTCTGGATCGCATCGACGTCGGACGAGAGCGTGAACAGCCCGTCCTCTGGCCATACCTCCCTCGGCAGCGAACTGAATCGGTCCTTGATCTCATCCGTCGCGACGAGCTCGACCATCTTCTGCTTGTCGTGGAAGTCGGCCTGCAGGTGCTGCGACGAGCGGATATGTTCGACCGCGGCCTTGAGGTAGTCGTAGTCCGACGAAAAGAGCGACGGCATCGCACTAATATGTTCTTCGGCGGAGCTACCTGAGGACGGCGGTCCTTCCATGAGGAGCTGGAGGAAGTCCGGCTCCTCCTCGAGCGACTCGTCGAACTCCTCCACGGTCTGTCGACGCTCGATGGCGTCGGCGGTCAAGCGTTCCTCATCGTCGATATCGTAGACACCCATCAGCGACGAGGGGTCACCAATGTTCTTCATCGCCTGCTCGTCTTTGTCGATAAGCAGCTCCAGGATGCGTGTGTCGCCTTTGATCTTCTCGTTCGAGCTCTCTGTGACGAGGTAGACGATCTCTGGCGTCTTCTGCTGACCGTAGCGGTCGATGCGGCCGTTGCGCTGCTTGAAGACCATCAGCGACCACGGCACATCGAAGTGGATCATCCGATGTGAGAGGTAGTGGAGGTTGATGCCCTCCGAGGCCACATCCGATGCGACGAGAATGCGGACCGCTGCGCCGTCTCTTCCGAATTCATCCACGATACGCGTCTGGTCGACATCCGGCATCCCACCGTGGAGGATCTCGAGTTGACCTTTCTTGAGTTTGAGGTCACGCTCGAGATTCGTCTGCAGTAGTTTCAGCGTCTCGATTCTTTCCGTAAAGATGACCAGTCGATCGGACGAGTCGTTTGGCTTCCAGCCGAAACCGTTTTTGCTCTGGATGACATCCAGCAACTTCCGGTACTTGCTGAAGTGCGCTACGTCGATTGCTTCGAGGGAGGTCGCAAGGTCATGCAGCGACGCGATATCCTGCTCGTAGCCCTCCGGATTCTTTTCCAGCCGCCGGACACGATTGCGAATCGTTTGCAGGCAGGCGGCTGGGCTTGAAAGCAGGGCTTTCTCCAGTGTGGTCTTGAACAGCATGCTGCCACCACGGCGACCATCAAGGCGCGCGAACTCGAGATCCGCCAGCAGGTGAAAAGCAGCCTCTTCCGGAGCCGACGCTTCGGCGTGAGCAACGGCAATCTTCCGTTCCTTGAAGGACGTCGCCACCTGGTCCTGAATATCCTTCTTGAATCGCCGGATGAATAGGCCCTTGATGTCGTCTTTCGAGTAATCTTCGGGGTTAGCGATCGCGGTAGGGTCGAGCATGTTCATCAGGCTCGCGAAGCTGCGGGCTCGACCGTCGTGCGGAGTGGCCGAAAGCATGATCAGCGTGTCGGAGCGTGAGGCCAGCTGGTGGGCGAGCTTCGAGCGGAGTGAGCCGCTACCGCGTTCGGCAACGTTATGCGCCTCGTCGATTACGATGACGTCCCAGTACGCATTCTCGATGTAGGTGCGGTACTCCGCATCTTGCTTGAGCGTGTCGACCGATATGATGGAGCGGTCGTAGTAATAGAAAGGGTTGTGGTTGGACGGGATGCGCGACCGGATGCGCTGGATGCCCTGCGAGTCGAGCCGGACGAGCGGGATCGTGAAACGGCTCCACATCTCCTTCTGGAACTGAAGTAGCATGCTCTTGACGGCGACGACAAGGATCCGTTTGCCGCGGCCCCGCTTAATGAGCTCGGAGAGGAGTATGCCCGCCTCTAGGGTCTTGCCAAGCCCAACGGCATCAGCAATCAGGATGCGTTGCCGTGGCTGCTCGAGCGCCTGGATCGCCGGGTCGAACTGGTAGGGCACGGTGTCCATCGCCGCACGGTGACCTACATACAGCTTCTCATCGGTTGGCGGTGTCTGGCGTAGCAGGCTCTCGATATAGAGAAGAGAGGCGCGATAACCGGGAGAATCGTCGGCAACCAGTTTCGTATCAACCGGGTCCAAAAGCTCGATCGATGGCTCAAGGTCGGATAGAAATACGGCCTGTTTGTCGCGGACAAGCTCTGAAAGACCGACAACAGTTAACGCATCGCCCCTCGACGAGCGGTCAACACGTCTGACGAGCCATTCGGCGTCGCGGATCACTACGCGAGCACCGGGAGCTACAGTCACTTCAGACATAAATCAGAGAGAGGGGAATTGTAACACACTTGAAATATACGACCAATATACACATGCAGTCATTCCGTGCAAGCGCTTCCACAGCTTCTCCCCCCAGAACATCCCCGCCGGCGTAATTCCGCTCTTCAAGCGTGCCGATGAGCAGCGCCTGGAGCTTCTCTCGGTGATGCCGCCGAGAATCGGCGCGACGATTCATCGCTACCGGCCGGTGACGTCAGTCCTGAAGTGTCCGGCAGTCAGTCTTCGCGCTGGAGATGCGTTTGCCGCTGACGGCATTCGGCTAACAGTTATAAATCCGGTCGGTTATAATTCGAGGAGCCCGGGCGCAGCGGCTCACTGTCATGCGACATTTTAGCTCCGCCTGGCTGCTTTAGCAGCACTCCGGTCTGGTGAGAACGCGTGCTTCCTGAAGCTACCGCTGGTCACGGTTCGAAGAATGCTCCGGTACTTGCTACGGACTTGATGCGATCGAGCCGGAAGTACCGGATATCGCGTCGGAGGCGGCAGTACGCCTCGATTTGCCTACGTGCTTCTGCAAGAGACTCAATTTCGCGACTAGTGACATTCGGATAGCCACGAGCCGAGATTCGTATACGATCCGCACAACCTGTCGGCTGCCAATCGTCTCTCGTACGACTTTACGCACTTCTCGAGCTCAGAAGGCGCACCAGTCGGCGGCGGCGTGGAAACAGGCAGATTCAGGCGGCGATCTTTAGAGCGCGGTGATTGCGGACCGCACTCATGTGGGATGTCATAGCTTTCGAACGGAAGCCACTGGCCAGCCGGCATCTCGCGCATCTGAATATGCTTGTCGCAATCCTTGCAGCCACGATCGTCGAGGTCATCGGGCCGCCCGCTCTCAATGATACGTCAATAATGCGAGTCGGCCGGTACTATGATCGCCGCATAGTTGGGCGCTATTCCCGTTTCACGGGCCTATCGCGCCAACATTTCGGAGGCAATTACCTGTTCGGCGACGCCCGAATATTAAATCCCCTCAATGCGGCTCTGAGTCGATGCCAGGTAAGTCCTTAGCTATATCAACGCCAGGATGAGTGAGATTAAGGAAAGAAACCCGACTGCCCCAATCGCCATGAGAATATGCTTCGACGATGCTGACCGGAACTCTGCCTCGGCTATCATTCTGCGTTCGAGTCCTTCCACCCGTGCCGTAACATCAGAGGCAAGCCTGTTCGTAGCGTTCTCCAAGTCCTCCTTGATGGAGCCCGCCACCCCTAGGATTTCGCTATTGCGTTTCTCAAGTCCTCCGAGTGACGAGCCAAGCCGGTCGAGCTGGCGCTCGAGGAGCGTCTCCAACTCATTTACCGAGAGAACGATGTTGTTCAACTTGGTCTCGAAATCAAGCTTGTAGAGCGCTTCCAATAGCTTGCCACTCTCGATGGCAAACTCGCCAGCGGTCTGAACGACACTCTCCGAAGCCCTTACAGCCGCATCCGTCTTATGCTGTGCCGCGTCGAGCATCTGAGATGCCGACCGCAGGTTCTTGAGTTCAGTCGCAATCGATCCAATAATGTCTTCTGCTTCGCGAATCTTGTCAATTTCGGCCATTTTGCTTCACAGTAAAGGTCTTTGCACCGTTTCGGGGCAGGTTCTTGTGGAACTCCAGTTCATGGACTGTTCGAGCCGCATCCGCTGCAAGTAGCGCAACCATAGGATATTTGATCGCGGCTTCATCGGGTAGAGCACCTTCGTTCTTTATGTAAGAGCGCACCAGATGTGCAGAGCCGATCGCTTTAAGAAGTGCTGGTACGACTCGCGTAGAAATGGCGGGGCGTTCTTTGCGAATTGCCGCGATTACGGAGACCATGAGATCCATGACGACTGGTTCGGCTTCGACATCGTCCAAGCGACTAACCAGGGCCGCAATTTCCGACTGGACGCTGTCGTCCCCCTCCGCTTGACTCCGCATACGCGCTCGAACCGAGAGATACCGTAGAGCGATGTTACCTGGGTCCTCGTCAAGCATGCGACGTGTTGTACCGACGAGTTTCTTCGCCTCTTCGAGTGAATCGAGACCGTCCAGCACCTCCTGAATCACATCAAGGCCGATCTCGTCAAGGGATTTATTGATCCACTTCCGAAGGATCGGCGTAAACTCTGACTCCTGCAGATAAGCGAGAATAGCCTCGCGGAAGCTCTGGTCGCCTTTGAAAGACCGGCAGATCTCGGCCATTGTCCGAAGCGCCTGCTTTCTCTTCGCAGCCACGACATCGTATACGAAATCGATCATGCGGGAGATACCATCCTGCAGGGTTGCTTCGAGCGAGTCCTCTTCGAGATCCTCGATCCATTTGTCGACGCGGTTGTCAAATTGGTACTGCCGAAAGTACCGTCGTAGTGACTGAACGACATCACTCGGCTCCACCCTAACCGCCGTGACCTGAAAGGCCCGGTTCTTCCAGTCAACCTCGTAATCCTTGACCACGCCAAGGGTAACGAGTCGGAAGATCGCGGTCTCCTTCTCCGCCCGGTCGCTGCCAAACGCTACTTCAATGGTATTCGTACTCCCCGGGGCCCTCTCGGCGACAGTCGGTGCCAACCGTTGCTTCCAGAAATCGAATGTTGCCGCCTTCTCCGCGGTGCGGTCGCGGTAGGACGTCAATAAGAAGAAAAGCTGAACGAGAAGATCTCCCTTGTCACGCTGAGATACGGAGTTCAGCCGGGCAAGCGATCGGGAGTGATCGGGGTCGTCGAGTAGTTCTAAGGCGAGGTCATAGTTATCATCCGCATAGACGACGTAGCACTTTGCATAACCAGCCTGGCCGTTTCGTCCTGCCCGGCCCGCTTCCTGATAGAATGCCTCAACGGATTGGGGAATACCGTAGTGGATGGTATAGCGAATGTTCGGCTTGTCGATTCCCATACCGAACGATTTCGTAGCAACAAGCTCTTGGATTTTATCCGACTTGAAGTCTCGCTGAGTCCTGATTTTGTGATCTTCCCAAGCGCCCGAATCACCAGGGAAATACTTGGGCTTCTTCCCAGAGAAGTAGTTTTGATGGCCCTGATCTTTAGCAACCATTTGCACGCCGAGCCGACCGTTGGCCCAAGGGCAAAAAATGATACCGCCGTTAGTATTGCGTCCGCGGTTCGCTTCGTAGAACGTTTGCGGATTCTGGCCAAGTTCGACTGGCAGTTGACGCTTGACTACGCGCAGGGTAGACTCCCGGTCTCTTGCCTCGCATTCTCTGACCTCGAAAGAAAGCTCCTTGCGATCGAATGACTGAGGCAGAATGACAGCCTCTTCCTCCTTGATGCCGAGTTCGAGTTGGACGTCGGTGAGCACGGCGAAGGAAGCCGTGCCCGTTAACCCCACCAGAACTGGAGGGTCTTCACCAGGCCGAGCACAGTACTTCCTAATGTTGTGCCCCATATGAAGGTACGAAGGACGAAAATCGTGGCCCCATTCAGAAACGCAATGTGCCTCGTCAATTACGGCTAAGGAGATAGGTGTCGTTCCTGTTAGTGATCGCAGGCCTTGGCGAAACTCGGGCATCTGGAGACGCTCCGGAGACACGAAGATGTAAAACAGCCTGCCTTCCTCAAGATCAGCCATAACCTCCCCTTTCTCATGCCGATCCTGAAGACTCGAAATCGCTCCGACCCTGTCAATTCCCAGGCTCTGCACATTCGAAACCTGGTCCTCGATCAGTGCTACGAGAGGATCCACCACCAGCGTGACGCCGGGCAGCATCATTCCGCTGAACTGATACGTGAGGCTCTTTCCGCCACCTGTCGGGAGCAAGACCGCCGCGGATTCACCCCTGAGAAGTCTTGCGATTACACGGGCTTGACCATCCCAGAAGTCAAACTTCCTGAATACGAGGCGGAGGAAGTATCGCAGTGCTTCGTACTTCGGCTCAGGTATGGGAAGTGGGTGCTTCGTACCCCGCGAGGCCAGCGCGAGTTCAAGGTCGCGAAGATCGTAGTGGACTCGATGAGACCACGGAAGGTGTCGCCGGTCACGTGCATCCAGTGATGAACGAATCCTGACGAATGTTGAACATGACGCTGATTTTCGCGCCGCTTCCTCGAGTACCCCTACCTGACCTTCGTAGAGAGAGGAGCTGTGCGAAATAGCGAGATCATACGACCCATCGGCGGACTCAATCTGACGGGTCCGAATGCCCTCGTGTGGAATTGAAATGTCATGGAATCGACTCGCCCCTGCGATCACATCTAGCTCAAACATAGGGGCTCCGGGAAGCTCCGGCGAAAGGGTCTCCGCGTGCTTCCACATGACCACGAGTTGTCGCACAGACTCAGCAAGCACGGGTAGATCTTCGTCAAGGCAGAGGACTCTGACGGGCCGATCAGCTCTGGATTCTATGATTCCGAATCCGACTAACCGAACTAGAGCCGCTAGCGCCCGATGCACAAGATGAGGTCTTACGATCAAAAGATCGGCAGCGTGAAAAGCATCCGTCTCAATCAAGTCCTGTGAAGAACCAAATTCACGAATGAACTTGGCGTCTTCGGCGCCAATGTGGTCCTCAAGCCGCCCAAACCACCTGTCCAGGTCTCCCCGTACCACGTCCGTGGAAACGCGAACCACCTTCCAGCC
>CAZKDQ010000094.1:9242-11559 GCA_964551345.1 uncultured Rhodothermales bacterium | reverse complement strand
CACCGGCTACTCCGCCTCCTGAGACCAACTGGGCATTGGCCGCATTCACGACAGCGGCAATATCTGTTTGATGCGCGATATCACCAGTTACAATCTCCAGTGAAATGCCTTCGTGTTCGACGTTCATGATTGCTGGAATCGGTTCAGAAATGGTCACGCTTGCATTCGGACGGGCTGCTTCCGGTTCGACCGTGAAAAGAATTTCCCGATGTCCGCAGCATCTCCATCAAACACTTCGATAGCTTCCTTCACCTGCGCTCATTTCATCAGGCTGATAAACTGCACATGATCCGATACGACTACGAGACGGTAACGCCGTACCTGCCGACGAATGCCCTGAACACAATCCGTGATGATCTGAAGCGCGCACATCGGACGCTCATCGAAGGGTCCGGTGCGGGGAGCGAATTTCTCGGCTGGCGGGACCTGCTCCTCAACCCAAACGATGCCCTTCTTGAGGATATCGAGAGCACGGCTGCGCGCATTCGCGACGAGGCGGATGTGTTTCTGGTGATTGGGATTGGAGGATCGTACCTCGGTGCAAAGGCCGTAGTGGACGCCCTACAGCCGTATTTCGGGAAGGGCGTACCGGAGATTCTCTTCGCTGGCCACCAGATGAGCGGGAAGTACATGCAGGATCTCCTCGCGCATCTGGAAGGGAAGTCGGTCTTCGTCAACGTCATCTCTAAAAGCGGGACGACGCTCGAGCCGGCCCTCGCCTTCCGCTTCGTGCGCAACTGGCTTGAAGCGCGGTTCGAGGATGCGAATCAGCGCATCATCATCACAACGGATCCGGAGAAGGGTGCGCTGAATGTGCTTCGTGAGGAAAAGCGCTACAAGAAGTACGTGATCCCGCCGGATGTTGGTGGTCGATTTTCGGTTCTCACACCGGTGGGCCTTCTGCCGATTGCCGTCGCGGGCATCGACATCAGATCGCTTTTTTACGGTGCGGTGCAGACATGCGAGCGGCTCTCGGAGGAGGATGCGAATCCCGCTCTCGATTATGCGGCCGTGCGCTATCTCCTTTACGAAGCCGGAAAATCGGTCGAGGTGCTGGCCGTGTTTGAGCAGCGGCTTTTCAGCTTCGGCGCGTGGTGGCAGCAGCTCTTCGGCGAGAGTGAAGGCAAAAACCATAAGGGCCTTTATCCTGCCGTTGCCCAGTATTCCACGGATTTACACTCGCTCGGGCAGTTCATGCAGGACGGAAGTCGCAGCGTCATCGAGACATTCTTGATGCTCGAGAATGATGCGGGTGCAATCGAAGTGCCTCACGCCGGCGCCAATTTGGACGGACTCGACTACCTCGTTGGGAAAACGATGAGCGAGATCAACCGGAAAGCATACGAAGGCACGGCCCGCGCCCACGCCGACGGGGAGGTCCCGCTCGGAACGATCTGGCTCGAATCGCTACGCCCGGAACCACTCGGCGCATGCATCTACTTCTTCGAGCATGCGGTTGCTATCGGTGGTTACTTGCTGCAAGTCAACCCCTTCGATCAGCCGGGCGTGGAAGACTACAAGCGCGAGATGTTCAGGCTGCTTGGGAAACCGTGAGCGAGCGGTGAGTGATGAGCTGTGAGCCGTGGGCTTGAACTACCAGCTGTGAGCTGTACGCGGATGCTGTCACTGCGCTTGCCTCTTATTGTTCACCGCTCATAACTCGGTGCGCCCTCTGTGGATAACAGGTGGATCCATCAACGTCAGTCAACATTGCGGAGGCAACTCATGCGCCGCATGTTCTTACGTGTGAGCAACTGACCCTGTAACCAACAGGTTACCCGCTCTGGTTCACATGCCTGAAGATGGGGATAAGACGGCGGGTTTATCCACAATTTCGTCTTAATGATGTTAGTAGTGTGAACGAGCGTGCGACCACTCATGATCTGATGATGCAAGAGCCGATCGATCAGTACACGATGTGGATATCTCTCTTGATAACGACATGGATGCCAAAATCGCTCTTGTGAGCAAACGTGAACTCAACGGCTGCCAACATTTCCACAGCACCTACTACTACTATCCCTATATCATATAAATATATTATAGATAAACAGGGCTGTTAATGTGTGAGTGAGTCACTTCCAGTCGACGCGTGTCAGCGTTCTTCCGTCTGATCGAAACCACACCGCTCCTGACTCGCTCGTAAGATGTACGGATCGACCGCTGCCGGTCCAGCGGCTCAGCACCTCCGCACTCGGATGTCGGTATCGATTTCGTTCTGCAACGCTCACGACGACGAGACCGTCGTCTTCAGACAATCGCGTCTCCGACACAAATCCGGATGTGCTGCTCGTCGAGGATCCGTGATGACCGGCCT
>CAZKDQ010000094.1:0-9142 GCA_964551345.1 uncultured Rhodothermales bacterium | reverse complement strand
GTCTCCGACACAAATCCGGATGTGCTGCTCGTCGAGGATCCGTGATGACCGGCCTTTATCAGGGTTGACGATAGCAGCTCAGGATAATATCTCGACAACATGCCCTCCGACTGCGCCTCGGCATCACCCGTCATCAAAATGGAGACATCGCCATGCGTGATGCGCAGCACCACAGACGCGTCATTGATTGACGTAGCCCGCTCACTTACCGGAGCGAGTACTTTCACGTGCACTGTCTGATCAAGCTCGATCACATCGCCGGCTGAGAGCGCATTATGATCGATCGACAGGCTTTCCATCAGGTGCTGTACTTCATCGAAGAGCCTGGACTCGTGACGCTCTCCGTTATGATAGATCGCTCCGACAGGCATCGATCGGAGTAGATGCGGCAACCCGCCCAGATGATCGCTGTGTGGGTGGGAGATGACGACCGCATGGATCTGTTTGATGCCGAGGAACGCAAGGTTCGGATCGAGTATTCGCGCACCGGCATCAAAGGTGTGTGTTCGGGGGCCCGCATCAATCAGCATCGTCTTTCCCGACGGCGTTCGGACGAGTGCTGCATCACCTTGCCCCACATCGAAAAAGATGATTTCCATCGATCCTTTCATTGATCGGTGCGACCATGTAGCGATGGTCACGAAGCAGAGCGTGAGAGTCAGCATCCGCCATCTAATGCGGTGGTGATGGATCAGCGCGATAGCGACCGTCGCTGCAATGATCGCGGCGATCCACCATCCATCCTGAACGCGCTGTTCGATGAGTGCTACGGGCGACCAACCATCGCCGATGCGGGCCATGTACAGGACGAGGTTCGCCAGGACATCCGCCGCTGCGCCGAAGTTCGCCGCGACGGTCCCCGACAGGGGATGTGTAATCGACATCAACAGACCCGAGGCCAGAACTCCGAACGTGGCGGGGATCGCGAGGACGTTGAGGGCGAGGCCCGCGACGGATGCACGACCGAAGTGAAACAGCAGCACGGGCATTGTACCGAGCGTTGCTGCCAGGGAGACCATCACCGAAGACGTGACATAGCCGACGGCGCGGGGCATTTTGCGAACCGCATTATCCGCGCGGCGAAGGAGTCCGCTGAAGAGGATGATCGCGCCGACTGCCGAGAATGACAGTTGGAATCCTGCAGCCAGAAGCTGATTCGGGTCGATCAGCAGAATGATCAGGCCGGCTGCACCAAGTGTGTTGAGCGAATGCACCGGCCGCTGCGCAAGCGTCGCGCCGATAAAGAGCGCCGCCATGATGACGGCTCGCACAACCGACGGCGTGCTTCCGGTCAGCAGCATGTAGAAGCACAGCACCAACATCGTAATGAAGGTGCGCGTCCACTCCGCTGCCTTCCACGAGAGACGGAATCGCAGCAGCATCGGACGCAGAAGGCGGTAAAGCACCATCCCGACGAGAAGCACGTGCAGGCCCGAGACGGCGAGCAGATGCATCAGTCCAGATCGAGCAAGGTGCTCGCGATCCTCCGGTGTGAGACTGGATCTATCGCCGAGCAGCAAGGCCTGCAAGACCATGCGGCCGCCATCCGACCTGACATGCTGCCTGATGACGTCACTGATCAACGCGCCGGAATCATCGACAGTGCGGTAAAGCCACGAACGTCGCGCATCTACGATTGTAGCCGCGCCTTCGTCGGCGTAGAGGATGCCGGTGATTCCCTGGCGCCGGAGAAACGTGCCGTAATCGAAGTCTGCCGGATTGCGTTTCCGCGGCAGTGCGGCCATTCGTGCCGCCAATCGGATGCGTTGGCCTCGCTTGAGTTCGGCATCATGGCCGGACAGATAAACCTGCAGGCGCCCGCTTGTCTCAATGCCATCATACGTATCCCCGATACGTTCAAGGGCAATGACGAAACGCGCGCCGGTTTCGCGATGCTGCACAGGGGATGCGACCCGCCCATCCACGATCACATCCTGATTGGCGAGTCGAGGTACGAGGTGGACCACTGAATCAGGTGCCTCATGGGCATCCAGTGCGGCTCTCATTCCGCCGGCGGAAAGGACCACTATCATGATCGAGGCCGTCGCGACAAGCGGTACCGAGTCTACGAGCCGACGCTGGGATCGGATGTGAGGGATGATCAGCGCAGCGACTGCCAGACATGTGGCGCCGGCCCAGACAAAAAGATGAAGCTCGCAGGATTGCTCGATCCGAATCCCGATCCCGAAGCAGAACGCGAGCCCGAGAGCGGGGCACCAAGGGAAGCCGTTTGCATCCTGCTTCATTGCCGTTCATCCGTCAGGTCCTTTCAATCAAAACCAACACCGGTACAAGACGTAACTTCTCATCCGTAGCGAACCGGAAGTGAAGATTCGGGCCGACAAGAACACCGCATCGCCTGCCGAATACACGGACACGCACGGAAAATCACAGGTCGTTTTTTGACAAGCGCATGAGTAGTCGCCGCATCGCGAGAGAACGGGTAATGCAGGCGCTGTATGCCCTGGAGGTCGGAGGAGGAGAGGTCCAGTTTTATCTGGATTCGTTCGTCAAGCCCGACGTCAGTGATGATCCGAAGTCATTGCGGTTTGCCGAGAGCCTGCTCTTGCGCACGTTGGGCATGCAGGACGAAGCGGACGAGATCATCCGCCGGCACACTCAGAATTGGGACCTCTCTCGCGTCGCCCTCGTCGATCACGTTCTGTTACGCATCGCGATATGCGAGCTGATCCGCTTCGAGGACGTTCCGCCGAAGGTCACGTTGAACGAAGCGATCGAAATCGCGAAGGTCTACAGCACGCCGAAGAGCGGTCAGTTCATAAACGGCGTACTCGACGCCGTCGTAAATGAGCTACGCAAGGATGGGCGCCTGCAGAAATCCGGGCGCGGGCTGGTTGGAATGGACGAACTCCACGGGGATAAAGACTGACGTCGCCGCATGGGGCTTGTCACGATAGGAGATGTTCACGGCTGTCTGAAGACGCTACAGGCGCTGCTGGATCGGATTGGACCGGCGCCGGATGACCACCTCGTTTTCATCGGGGACTACATCGACCGCGGCCCGGACAGCAAAGGCGTTATCGACTTTCTCCTGCAACTGCGCGAGCGCTTCGATTGCACGTTCCTCCGTGGAAACCACGAAGCGTTCATGCTGGATTACCTCGACTACGGCGCCTTCGATCAGTGGCGCGTCAACGGAGGCCTTCAAACGCTGGAATCATATACCGAGGCGGATCGGAAAGTCATCATCCCACCTGAACATGAGCAGTTCGTGAGGGAGACGCTCCTCGTGCATGACACGCCCGACTTCTGTTTCGTCCACGCCGGACTGCGGCCCGAGTACACCGTCGAGAAGAACCTTCAGATGAATGACGAGGAGGTCTTTCTCTGGGAGCGCACGCACCTGAAGGCGGTACGTTATAACTGGGAGAAGACGGTCGTTTGCGGCCACACGCCTGTTCGTGAGCCGGTCAACGAGGATAAGCTCATCAACATCGACACGGGCTGCGTCTACCACAGGCATCCGGATTATGGCCGTCTGACGGCGGTTCGGCTTCCGGAGCGGGTGTTTACGTCGGTGCCGTACAGCGGATAGTCACATCTCGAAGATCAGCCCGATGCGAAGGATCGGGCGTTGAAGTCCGAGTTCGACGAACGCCGTTCGATCCGGCGTGAGTTCCGTGGAAAACCGGCCGTACGGTTCGAGGAAGAGACTGAAGGGATTTTCGGTGCGCGTTGATTCTCCCAACGCGAATACGAGTGACGGGCCGAGTCGAAATCCAATATCGAGATCGCTGTTTGATTGGGATGGACCACCGAGTGCGCGAACGATCCCGAATGCGCGAAGTGCACCTCCCACAGCTCCTGATAGTTGTACACTGCCCTCGCCATCGGCAAAAGGTGGCGTGAAATCCACATACAAGGCACCTTCGATGGTATACAGTGCCCTCGATTGAACGTAGGCGCCCTGCAGTCCTATACCCGGAATCACGCCCAACCCGGCTTGCAGGTATCCCTGCCCCGGCTGCATTTGCGCGTGCGCCTCTGGCGACCCTGCTGCGTAAACGATCAGCATGAACAGGATGAGCGGCAGTGCAGGCGCGGGTTTCATGGCGCGAGTGTCGAGAATGTGCGGAGGTGCCGAGGCAGAGGAACAATCAACTCGAGCGCTTATTAGCCGGGCGCCCGTATAGATCAACCCGCCGCGTCAGCGCGCAATAATACACAAGATGGCACTACGTTGTGGAATCGTCGGTTTGCCGAACGTTGGAAAGTCAACGCTTTTTAATGCATTGAGCCGCGCCGGCGCTGAGTCCGCCAACTACCCGTTCTGCACGATCGAGCCGAACGTCGGCGTGGTGCCGGTACCGGATCCACGCCTGGATCGCCTGGCCGAACTCGCGGGGTCTCAACGCACCCTCCCGACGACGATCGAGTTTGTGGATATCGCGGGTCTGGTTGCGGGTGCGTCAAAGGGTGAGGGTCTCGGCAATCAGTTCCTGTCGCACATCCGCGAGGTCGACGCCATCGTGCACGTCGTCCGATGCTTCGACGATCCGAATGTGGTGCACGTCTCCGGCTCGGTCGATCCTGAGCGTGACATCGAGATCATCGATACCGAACTCATCCTCAAGGATCTCGATACGGTGGATAAGCGGATCGAGCGCACTTCGAAGATGGCGAAGACGGGCGACAAGAAGATCAAGGAGGAGGTCGCTTTCTACGAGCGCCTCTCGGAGCATCTGGGAGACGGGCTGCCGGCACGGACGGCACAAGTGCGCAATGACGAGGAGGCCGCCTGGCTCAGGTCCCTGTTTCTGCTGACGTCGAAACCGATACTCTATGCCGCGAATGTGGCTGAAAGCGATCTGCCGGACGGCAATCCGAATGTGGATAAGGTGCGAGCGATCGCTGCACGGGAGGATGCCGGCGTCGTCGTGATCAGCGCTGAACTCGAGGCCCAGTTGGCGGATCTCGATGAGGATGAGGCGCGCGAGTTTCTTGATGAAATCGGCATCGAGAAGTCGGGTCTCGATCGTCTTGTTCAGGCGGCGTACCGGCTGCTACATCTAATCACATACTTCACGGCCGGTCCGAAGGAGGCACGTGCGTGGACGATCCGTGAGGGAACGCGGGCGCCGCAGGCGGCAGGTGTCATCCACACCGATTTCGAACGCGGGTTCATCCGCGCCGAGACGATCAAGTTCGACGACTACGAGAAGTACGGATCCGAAGCTGCCGCGCGGGAAGCAGGTGTAATGCGTTCAGAAGGGAAGGAGTACGTCGTCAAGGACGGTGACGTGCTGCTTTTCCGCTTTAACGTGTAGCATCGCCTGAAAACAGGCGGCCAAACGTAAGCGTGATGGTGGGCGAACCGATGTATCGACGAGGCTCCGGCTCGATACGCCGTTCCATCAACTGGATGCCGTCAAAGAAGTAATTGAAGGCATATCCGATGCGGATGCCCTGTGACGCGCGCCGGTTTTGCCCGAAGTTGGCACCGACAGCAATCATTCCACCCGCTCCCAACTTCATCGACCCGCGAGGAAGTGACGTAAACGCTCCGAACGTTCGCTCGCGTCTTCCATCACCACAATCAAAGTCCTCGTCGAGATTGCCGTTGCCATTGCAGTCGTCGAAATAGGGATATAACCAGCCGAATGTCGGCCCGGCCGTAACTTGCAGGAACGGGCGGAAGTTGTCCTCGATTTCATGCCGGAAGAGCCGCACCGACGCGCCGCCCTGGATCGGCATTAAAAGCAGGTAGTTCGCTTTCCCAGGTACGAAGCTGCTTCCGAAGCGGAAAAACCGTGCCTCGCGCTCGTCTTTTCCGGCCGCGATGCTCATGTCGAGCATAAGCGAAAGTGTTGGGGACACCTCGTGGCTGACGAATCCCCCCAGACCGAAACCGCTATTCGTGAGGAGCACCTGCAAACCCGCGCCGGAGCCGTAAGTAGCCGGCGGAATCGAGTCCTGAGCCGCGGCCGCCTTGGGCCATAGCCAGCACATGATGATGAGGAGGGAAGCGAGTCGCACGTGATCCTGAGAGTTATATCGCCCGAAAAACGGTCTGCGACTTGCCTTTGTTCTGACGGTTTCTGCTGCCGCGATGCATCCTCCGCAAGAACCAGGAGCCGCACCGGTGAGTTGCACGCGCTTCTGTAGACAACCCCGTTTTCTTGGATTACCGTCTCCTCATCGCGCGGCGTTACCTCGTCAGCCGCAAGCGCGCTACGCTGATCTCAATAATCACAGGCGTCTCGACGTTGGGTGTGATGCTCGGCGTGGCGGCGCTGATCGTGGTGCTGTCTGTGATGAACGGCTTCTACGATTTCGTGCGCGACCTGCTGGTGTCGCTCGACCCGCACGTGCGCATTGTGTCTGCCGAGCAACGGTCGATCGAGAGTGGAGATTCGCTTCGAGCCGTGGCGCTGGAGCTTCCGGAGGTCGCTTCGGCAGCGGCTTATGTCGAAGGCAAGGCGCTTCTGGCTCACCGCGGCGCCGGCGACGCCAACAAGGTGGTAATCGTGCGTGGCGTCGATCCGGAGACGCTATCGGGTGTAAGCGATGTGATCGGCCGGACCGGTATGGGGGAGTTTGACCTCGAGCGACGAAACGGGCGGCCGGGCCTGGTGATGGGAATGCGTCTCGGGCGCCGCCTCGCACTGCTTCCCGGATCGAGCGACATTCCTGCCAGCGAGGTCGGTCTTCTCTCGGCGCAGGCGATCGAACGCTCGCTGACCGATCCGTTCGGCGCGCTCAGCCCATCGACCTTTGCCGTTCGCGGCCTCTTTGAACTCGATGAACTCTACGACGAGAGTCACGTCTTCATTGGCATCGGCGAAGCGCAGCGGATATTTCGGATGGGCTCTTCATCCACAGGCGTTGAGCTTCGGCTTCACGACATCGATGACGCCGATCGTGTGCAGGATGTGCTGCAAGAGCGGCTCGGGGATCGCTACTCCGTCCTCACCTGGTACGATCTTCAGAAGTCTCTGTACGATGTGATGCAACTCGAAAAATGGGGCGCATCGGCCATCCTTTTTCTCATCATTATCGTGGCCGCGTTCAACATTGTGGGCTCATTGACGATGGTTGTGATCGAGAAGCGAAGAGACGTCGGCGTGCTGCGTGCTATGGGCGTGTCGAGGCGCAACATCCGCCAAATTTTCCTCGCCGAAGGTGCCCTGATCGGTGTGTTTGGAACGGGAATGGGCGTGATCGCCGGCCTGGGATTGGCGCTGCTTCAAAAACACTTCGAGATAGTAAAGCTGCGCGGCGCCGAATCTTTTATGATCGATGCGTATCCTGTCGCGATTCGTTTGACGGACGTCCTTCTCATCGCCGGCATTTCGCTCATCTTGTGCCTGCTGGCGTCGTGGTATCCTGCAAATCGCGCTTCTTCCATCGAGCCCTCCCGCGCCGTTCAGGTTGAGGGCTGAGATCGCGCCCGCTCTATCACCTCTGTCATTTCTCTGAGCCTCATGCTGAATCGTCAATTCGACATACCAGGTCTACCTGATCGGCCCGCGCGCCCGCGTAGCGAGGGGCTCACGCTGGCTCTCGACAAGGGTTTTTCGCCGAGGCAGGCAGAAGACTTCATGGATGCCGCGTCCGATTTCGTCGACCTCGTGAAGCTCGGTTGGGGAACGGCCGTTATTACGCCGAATCTGCGCCGCAAGCTCGATGTTTATCGTGAGGCAGGCGTTCCGGTCTATTTTGGTGGAACGTTGTTCGAGGCGTTCTTCCTTCGAAACGCGCTCGACATGTACCGCCGCGTGCTTGAAGACCTGAAGATGGAGCACATCGAGATTTCGGATGGCACGTTGAGCATTTCGTCGGAGGAAAAGCTGCAGTGCATCGAGTCGTTCGGACGTGGATTCACCGTGCTCAGTGAGGTTGGTTCGAAGGATGCCGAGCACATCATGCCACCTTACAAATGGGTCGAGCAGATCAAACAGGAGCTCGCTGCGGGAAGCTGGCGCGTGATCTGCGAGGCACGGGAAAGTGGGACGGCTGGGCTTTTCCGGCCCAACGGTGAAGTTCGCTCTGGGCTCGTCGATGAGATCGTGGATCTCGTCGACCACAACAAGCTCGTCTTCGAGGCGCCCAACAAGGCGCAGCAGGTGTGGTTCATTCGGCAGCTTGGTGCGAATGTGAACCTAGGCAACATTCGGCCAGAGGAAGTCATTGCGCTGGAGACGCTGCGTCTGGGTCTTCGGGCAGACACGCTGTTCGAGTTCTTCTCGGGCGACGGTCTTCCGCGAAGAGACGATCAATTCAACGGCGTCGCGCGAAACAAAAGCGCGTAAGCGGGCCTTTAAGACGCCGTTTCTGCACAGGAGCGACCCGTGTATCCGAGCTCAGGGCTTGTCCTTGCGGAGCGGCACCCGTATTTTATGTTTCTTTAGCCGCGGTCGCGGCTTTTTCTATCTGTAGCGAACCGCGCTGCTTTACCCTAGGAAAATACGTACTTCGATGGCACGCAAAGATCAATTGACGGGACAGGGTCCACGTGTCGGAAACCACGTCTCGCACGCGCACAACAAGACGAAGCGGCGCTTTGAAGTCAACCTTCAGAAGAAGCGTTTCTACATTCCCGAGGAAGATCGCTGGGTAACCCTGCGCGTCTCGACGAAGACGATTAAGACGATTAACAAGAATGGGATCAAAGCCGTTCTGGACGAGGCGCGCCGCCAGGGCGTCAAGGTCTGAAGGGTAGATTCCGAACGGATCAGGCACCATGGCCAAGGCAAAGGACGTACGGCATCAGGTTATTCTCGAGTGCACGGAAGCTCCCGGCACGTCGCGTTACGCAACGATGAAAAACCGGCGTAACACGCAGGGACGTTTAGAGCTGCGCAAGTACAACGCGAAGCTCCGCAAGCACACGATCCACCGCGAGATCAAGTAGAGGTAGAATTATGGCGAAGAAAGTCTCAAAGAACCAGCGTACCGACCGCATGAAGAATGCGGGATCGGTCAAGATGGCGCAGATCGTCGTGGCTGAGAAAAAAGCCAACGGCCAGTATCGCTACCGCCAGAAGATGGTCGCGCAGGATAACGTTCAGGCAGAGCTTAAGGCTGCTCAGTAAGTTGCCGGGGTGTGAAGTTGCACCCCCGTTTCGGGGCGTAGCGTAGTCCGGTTAGCGCGTCGGCTTTGGGAGCCGAAGGTCGCAGG
>CAZKDQ010000093.1:0-11640 GCA_964551345.1 uncultured Rhodothermales bacterium | reverse complement strand
TGACGATCGAGGCCGCGCCCGGAGCGGAAGTCGATGTCTTCCATGGCGGCCGTCTAGCGGAGCCGGGCACGCTTGAGGCGCGACGTGAGCCGCAAATAGAAGTCGGCGTCCTGTCGTTTTTGCTCCGAGCCGACGATCCGGTCGAGGTCGCATCGAATCCGCGCCCGCGCCTCGAAGCTGTGGTTCGCGGCGAACTGCCACTGGTAGCGGCCCTCGAGCAGGTGGTTGTTCTCACGGAAGTCCGGTGCGATCAACCATCCGGCCTGTGTTTGGCCATACGCGATGCCGAACCGGTGGCCTTCGATTGCGTCGGCGAGCGTGACGGCGAGCTGGAAGGCGAGGCCGCCGGAACGACCGTCGCTCGCATCGCCGATCCGCTGCGCCTCGCGCGTCGGCGTGTTCGGTGCATAGCCGAGTTCTCCGCCAACCAGCACGCGCCCCGTGGCGACCGGCCACGCCGCCGCACCGCGCACGTCGATGCCCACATAACCTTCGACCTCGCCGTCGGGGGTGCCGTCAACCCGCAGCGCACCGGGGATGTAAGTCACGTCGAGGGAGCGTTGCACTACGGGACCCCAGGGCGCCGTGCTCTCCACTTCGGCGAACCAGGTTAGGCGGCTGCGCGATTCGCTGAAGGAAAGCGGTGGTCGTACGACGTTGGTCGGTCCCTCGGCCGCGTTGTGCTGCACCATGAGGTGGCCGTTCCAGTTATGCGGCAGGCCGACGGTCAGGTGCACGCCGTCAGTCCACGTGATGTCGGTGTTCGGGCTGTCGCCGCGGTCGAGCGATTTACCCATCATGTCGGCGAGAGCGAACTTCGACTGGAAGCGGCCGGCGCGCAGATTGACCCGCTGCGAGGGTCGATAGTTCAGATACGCCTCGTCGATCGTCGCGTCACCGAAGCGGAGACCGTCGACGGTCGGGGCGTGGTCGCGCACGTAGAAGTCTAACGCCTCCTGATTGGTCGAGAAGCGGCCCGCCAGGCGCACCTTCGCGCTAAGCTCATCGCTGAGCCGCACCGCGGCCCCGAGCCGGATCCTAGTTCGGAGGTCGGAGCTCTTACTCTCCGAGCCGTCGCGATCGTCGCGCTGTGAGCCGAAGTAGCCGGCGCGCACGTCCCCGCTGATGGTGAGGTACTCTGACCGTGCAATTTGTGCCGTCACCGGAGCCGTCGTAAGCGATATCGCGAAGAGCATCAGCACAAGCGTCGTGCCTCGAGATTTCCTGTGGGACATCACGTCGTCCCTCGTCACTGGATGGGTTATAGAATGGATGAGGGTAGTCGAAAGCTCCATCCTGCGCACCGTCATTCCGAATGTGTCGAGGATCCTCTCGTAAGAAACCGTGCACCAGAGCAACGGGCTTCGCTCAGGATAACTGCGTGCGATACATATGGCGTGAACGCTCGCCGGGACAATAATAGCGCCCCTCGAACGACGGTGCTGACGGGGAAAACCCGAATCGCCTGCCGGGACGGTGTCGACGGGATTGACAGGATTGCACCGTTGTCATATGCCATTTTCCTCACGTCCACTCAATGCGTCACCTTTCGATACTGGCGTACGGCCAGGGTGAGCAGAACGCCTGCGAATCCGACGAGAGCCCAGAACTGGGGTAGCACGGCGCCGAAGCCTGCTCCTTTCAAAAGGATGCGCCGAATGATCTCGATGAAGTAGGCAATCGGGTTCAGCAACGTCAGCTTCTGCGCCCAGTCCGGCATGCTTTCGATGGGTGTGAAAAGGCCGCTCATGAGGATGAAAACGACCATCAGGAACCAGGCGATGAACAGAGCCTGTTGCTGGGTCTCGGAGACGGCGGAGATCCAGAGTCCGGCGGCGAGGATGACCAGCAGGTACAGCGCCGCCAGCGCGAAGACCAGCATGAAGCTGCCCTGATAGGGAATCCGGAACACAACCCACGCAACCACAAGCCCGATGGCCAGCTCCACCAGCGCGATCACCCAGAACGGGATCAGCTTGCCGGCGATGAACTCGGACTTGCGGAGGGGCGTCACGTTGAGTTGTTCGATCGTTCCCACCTCCTTCTCCCGCACGATGTTCATGGAGGAGAGGAACAGCCCGACAACGGTCACGAGCAGGGCGAGGATGCCGGGCACCATGTACGACTGGTAGTCCAGGCCGGGGTTGAACCAGTTGGCCGGGATGATCCTCACGCCCACCGGGACCGCCGCCCGGTGCAGGTACTCGCGCTGCACGTCTCGCGCGAAATCGTTGATGATGCTCCCGGCATAGGCATTGATGACGCCCGCAGTCGCGCCGTCCTGAGCGTCGATCACCAGACGAAGGGGAGCATGCCGGTGGCGATGCAGGTCGCGTTCGAAGTCCGGCGGGATGTGCACGATGAGCCGGACGTTCCCCGCAGCGAGATCGGCATCGGCTGCGGCGGCCGTCGCATGTTCGGCGTAGCGCGAGAAGTATCCTCCCGCGTCGAGCATGTCGGCGAGCATGCGGGAGGAGGCCGAGCGGTCCTCGTCGATGATGGCGTAGCGCGCCTCTACCAGCTCGAACGTCGCCGCGAACGGGAGCACGATGAGCTGGACGATCGGCATGATGACGATCAGCGGGAGCATGCCGCGATTGCGGAGGATCTGGCGGAACTCCTTGCGGAGCATCACGCCGACTATGCGGAGCCTGGGTCGGTTCATTGCTCCAGCCGAATGTTGAAACTCTGGATGCTGACCGTCAGGAAGACGACGGTCATGCCTATCAGGACCAGCGTCTGCGGCCAGAGCTGATCGAGCCCCTGCCCACGCAGCATGATGCCGCGGATGATCTCCAGAAACCAGGTGGCCGGGACGATGTGGCTGAACCCCTGCAGGAGGACCGGCATGCTCTCGATGGGAAAGACAAAGCCTGAGAGGACCATCGTCGGCAGCATCAGCCCCGCCAGCGCAATCATCGTTGCCACCTGCATCGTGCGTGAGACGCTCGAGATCATGATGCCGAGCGAGAGGGCCGAGACGATGAAGATGAGGCTCTCCACGAGCAGCAGCAGCAGGCTCCCGCGAATCGGCACGTCGAAGACGGTGCGCGCCAGCACGAGGATCGTGACCAGGTTGGCCAGCGACAGCCCGACGTACGGAATCACCTTCCCGATGATGATCTGGGACGGCCGCAGCGGCGATACGAGCAGCACCTCCATCGTCCCCATCTCCTTCTCGCGCGTGATGGTGATGGAGGTCATCAGCGCAGAGACGAGCATCAGCACGACGGCGATCAGCCCGGGCACGAACAGGTTCGCGCTCCGCAGCATCGGGTTGTAGCGCATGCTGATTTCCGTGCTCACGAGCGGCCGCGCCGGCACGCCCGTCTGCGCCGTCAGGGCCTCCTGAAGCACCACCGATGCGTAGGCCGTCATCGTGTTGGCCATGTTCGGGTCGGTTGCATCGGCCACGAGACGGATCTCGGGGGTGCCGTGCCTCAGCAGCTTCCGTCCGAAGTCACGCCCGAAGAGCACGGCAAGCTTCACCTCGCCGTGCTGGAAGCGCCGCTCGAGGTCGGCATCGGTATGGACGACATCGACCAGCGTAAAGTGAGAGGATGCACGGAGGTGGCGGACCAGCTCCGCCGTCGCTTCATCACCCGCGAAGTCGACCACCACGGTCGGGATGTCGTCGATCTCGTTGCGGATGGCGAACCCGAAGAGGAGCATCAGCACGACGGGCATCCCGAGCAGGATCACCATCGTGCGCCGGTCCCGAAGGATGTGGCGTCCCTCCTTTCGGACGAACGCGACGAAGGACGAGGGAGGTCGCCTGCGGCTCGGGGTTGGGTTCGGAATGCTCATGCCTGCTTCCTCGCCAGTCGCACGAACACCTCATCCATCGAGGCTGCAGCGTGCGTCCGTTTGAGCGATGCCGGCGAGCCGAGCGCGTCGATCCGGCCATCCACCATGATCGAAACGCGGTCGCAGTACTCGGCCTCATCCATGTAGTGGGTCGTGACGAAGACGGTGACGCCGCGCTCAGCCGCTTCGTAGATCATCTGCCAGAACTCGCGGCGTGTTCGCGGGTCGACGCCGCCCGTCGGCTCATCCAGAAACACGATCGTGGGTTCGTGGAGCATCGAGACCGAGAAGGCCAGCTTCTGCTTCCATCCCAGGGGGAGGTCGCCCAGCAGCGCGTCCCCGATGGCTCCCAGCGAGAGGCGCTCGATCAGCGCCTCCGATTTCCGGCGGATGGCCCTCCCGGCGAGTCCGTACAGTCCTCCATAGAACCGGATGTTTTCACGAACCGTGAGGTCGTCGTAGAGCGAGAATCGCTGGCTCATGTAGCCGATGCGCTGCTTGACGCCCTCGGGGTCGCGACCGACGTCGCGTCCTGCGACGACGGCCCGTCCGGCGGTTGGAGCCAGCAGCCCCGTCAGCATCCGCATCGCCGTCGTCTTGCCTGCCCCGTTGGCACCCAGGAAGCCGAAGATCTCGCCGGGCTCAACCTCGAACGAGATTGCGTCGACGGCGACGAAATCGCCGAACTTCCGGGTCAGATCCTCGACCTGTATCGCCGGTTCAGGTGTCATCGCGCGGCCTCGTCAGACTCCGTGATCGCAAGGTCCATGAACACGTCTTCGATGCCGGGCTCGATCGGCATGACCTCCTCAACCTCGATGCCCCGACTCACGAGGAAGGAGGTGATTTCAGCGGGGTCGGCATCCGGGCGGCGGTCGCTGTAATGCAAGTGATCACCGAAGGAGTAGACCGTGTGGACATGCTCGGACGCGCGTAGCGCCAGCAGGGCGCGGCGGATGTCGGGCGTCCAGACGCCGAGGAGCGGTCGGCCGAACGCGCCGGCGACTTCGGCGGGCACGTCGTTGATCAGGATGCGCCCTTGGTGCATCAACGCGACCCGGTCGCAGCGCTGTGCCTCGTCCATGTACGGCGTCGAGACCATGATCGGGAGACCCGTCGCTTTGAGCTCGTCGAGGACGTCCCAGAACTCGACCCGCGAGACGGCATCGACGCCCGTGGTGGGTTCATCGAGGAAGAGCACGCGCGGGCGGTGCACGAGTGCGCAGCTCAGCGCCAGCTTCTGCTTCATCCCGCCCGAGAGTGCGCCCGCGCGCCGGTCGCGAAAGGGTTCGATCTGGTGATAGATCGGCGCGATGAGGTCCATGCTGTCCTCGACGCGGGTTCGGAAGACCGACGCGAAGAAGTTCAGGTTCTCCTCGACGGTCAGGTCCGGGTAGAGCGAGAAGCGGCCGGGCATGTAGCCGACGCGGCGTCGGACCTCCCGAAAGTCGGTGACGACGTCGAGGCCATCCACGGTGGCACTCCCTGAGTCGGGCAGGAGGAGGGTCGTGAGGATGCGGAAGAGCGTCGTCTTTCCGCCACCGTCGGGGCCGATCAGGCCGAAGATCGTCCCCTCCGCTACGTCGAGGGAGACGTCGTCGAGTGCCCGAATCTCGCCGAAACGTTTCGATATGTGATCGACGTGGATCATCGATCGAAGTAGAGTTCGCCGGGCATCCCGATTCGGATCTGTCCATCGCCGTTGTCGACCCGCACCTTTACCGCGTAGACCAGGTTGGTCCGCTCGTCGCGCGTCTGGATGTGCCGCGGGGTGAACTGAGCCTCGGAGGCGATCCACGTGAGGACGCCCTCGCGCTGCTCCAGCCCGCCGGCCGTATCGTCGAAGCGGACGGCGACGCGTTGCCCGACGGAGACGCGGGCCAGTTGCCTCGCCTCCACGTACGCGCGCAGCGTCATCCGGGAGAGGTCGGCCACCCGGTAGAGCGGGGAGCCGGGCGCCACGACCTCGCCGGTCTCGGCGTAGGTGGCGAGGACCGTGCCTGCAGCGGGGTTCTGGATGAGTGCCCTCCGAATCTGGTCCTCGACCTGCGCGATCTGGGCATCGATCGAGGCGACCTCCGCGGCGATGGGTGCCGTCTGCGTTCGGGCCGATTCGATCTGCCGCTGGAGCACCGCGATCCGCCCCGCCGTTTCGTCCCGCGCCTGCTCCGTCGCCGCGCTGTCGGCCAGCATCTGCTCGATCCGATCGAGCTCGCGCGCGGCCACGCGGCGCTGCTCGGCCAGGACGTTGGCCTCGGCCTCCACGCCCTGCATCCGCGAGGCGACCCCGCTCCGCGCTGCGTTGAGTTGTTGCAGCCGGAGCACGAGCTGCGTGGTCTCCACCTCCGCCACGCGTCCGTCGAGTTCAACCCGATCACCCTGGCGGGGCGTGAATGACAGGAGGCGCCCCTGCGTCTCGGCCGAGACCAGGACCTCCGTGGCTTCGAAGGTGCCGTAGGCGTCGGGCTCGGGAAGTCCGTCGCCACAGGCGGAGAGCAGGACCGTGGCGGCGAAGAGAATGGCGATACTCTGGATGGTTTCAGTACGCATGATCGTGTCCCAGCGTCGTGAGATAGCGGGCACGGGCGCTCGCCCGTTGCACGAGGTGTCGATCGCGTTGCAGGCGGCCTCGGAGCAGCGCGTGGTGGTGGACGAGGTATTCGGCGGGCGTGATCGCTCCCTCCCGAAGGCGCGCGGCGGCTTCTCGCTCGATGGCCTGGCGCTCGGCGATGATCTCGTCGTCGAGCTGCAGCGTGGTCTCGAGCCGCTCGATCTCGCGAAGGTGCTGTGTGGCCTCAACCTCGAGCCGCTGCAGGAACGTCAGCTCACCCGCATCGACGGCCTGCTGCTCGAGGGCGGCCACTTCCCGTCCGCGCGTGTCGACGTTCCAATGCCACGGCGTCCACTGGACCCGCACTCCGCCGCCGTAGAAAGGGCGGGCACGGTCTTCGAAGAAGTTGTTGCCTGGTGGTCGGCCGTAGGCACCTTCAGCGAACAACGCAACGGTTGGACGTGAGCGACGGGAGGTCAGGTGGGCCGATTCTTCGAGGCGCCTGCGATTCAGCTCGAACACCGCGGTCTCCGGGCGGCGCTCCTCCGCCACCGAGGGAAGCTCGGAAGCGCCAGCGGGGAGAACGAGCACGACGTCTTCGCCGATCGGGCGCCCGGTGAGCTCGGCCAGGCCATCGAGTGCGGCACGGCGATGGGCTCTAACGTCCGCCTGCTGCTGTCGCACGCCGAGGCGCTCAACGGCCAGCTGGCGACGGTGACTCGGAAGGGCAGCGCCGGCATCGATCCGGGCCTCGAGTTCGCGGATACGGCTGGACAATTCCTGTTCCGCCATCTGGAGCGAGGCGAGCATCTGTTGTGCCTCGATCGCACCGAAAAAGAACGCATCCACCCGCTGGCGGAGGGCCAGCAGCGCAACCTCGACATCCTGAATCCGCACGAGCGCCTCGATGCCCTCGATGCGCTTCTGGATGCTCGTCACTCCGCCGTCATAGATCAGCTGCTCGACCCCGGCGGCCACGCGGTACTGGTCGTGCGGGACGTCCGGCAGCGAGATGCCGGGCAGATCCAGACCGAGATCGGGCACGTGCGATGTATAGGAAGCCTGCGCCGAAAGTGTGAGAGCGGGCAGGAAGCGGGCATCGAGGTCATCGATCCGGCGATCCCGGATGGCTTCGGCGACGTCGATCTCGGTTCGACGCGGGAAATGGGCCTCGGCCAGACGGTGGGCCGCGCCCAGCGTCAGCGAATCCGCCGGCATCAGGGCCAGCAGCGAGGAGAGCAGGAGCATCATCATTGGCTCCCCCCGCCGTCGGCATCTGCCTTCAAGCCGTGATAGACCAGGTCGAATGCGTGCCGGCGCCGCTCATTCCAGAAATCCTCGATCGTCTCCCCCCGCGCCTCGATGGCCACGGCGAGCGTCGGCTGGAGGATCATGGGGAAGATGCAGATCGACAGCACCGAGATGACCGTCTGCCACGGATCGACGGGTCGGATCTCGCCCCGGTCGATGGCATCCTCAAAGCCTTTGATGAGGATCCGGGGGAGCGTCGGCTCCTCTGATTCGAGCAGCCGCTTCAGGTTCTTCCCCATCACGTCGCCGCCTCCGAGGTTCTCGGCTACGAGGAAGCGCGCGATTACGGGGCTGCTTCGCACGAACGATATGTACCCGTCGATGAAGCGCTCCAGCATGGCCGCGAAGGAGTCCGCCTCCTCCACCGAGCGGCCGAACGAGGCCAGCAGTCGCTGGAAGACGAAGTCGAACGCGGCCTCGTAGAGGCGTTCCTTCGTGCGGTAGTAGTAGTGCAGCATCGCCTTGTTGATGCCGGCCGCATCGGCGATGCGCTGCGTGCGGGCGCCGTCTTTGCCCTTGTGTGCGAATTCGGAGAGTGCCGCTTCGAGAATCCGCTCGTCGGTGTCGCCTCGACCTTCCATACCTACCACTCGGTTTAACTAACTGGTTAGTTCGATGGTACGACACGCTGGCGTGGGGAGTCAACCATCTGGTTGATTAAGAAATCGTGAGACTACTGATAGAGCCCAGGTTCGTGTGGCGCTGCCTCTTCATGGATGGTGTGGCGCTGCCTCTTCATGGATGGTGTGGCGCTGCCTCTTCATGGATGGAGTGTCGAAGCCTTCATGGATGTAGCGTAGAGGACCTCCATCGGGTGGCGTACCGACGGTTTCGGACGGATCCATACCACAAGAGCCTTCGGTTCAAGCGGGTCCACACCAGCGCGCCCATCTACTCGGCTCGGGTGTCAAAGGGGTTCTGGTGCGGTTGGCCGTCGTGAAGGCGACCTCGTGATCTGGTTCTGGATCGGCACCCATGCCGACTACGACGGACGGCTGAAGCGTCGGTAGCCGCCATGCTTTCACGTTCCCGCACTAGAATCCGTCATGGTGGACATCGATCGCCGGAACTATGACGCGACATTCATCCTGTGCATTCTGTAAATCCTGTCTAATGAACAACCCCGTCCCATGCGATGCACGAAATTGGATCACCACCTGCTTTATCGTATAATTGCGATAAACCTCCTGACGCGATGATCAAGAACCCCATCCCCATAGAGAACGGCCCGGCCGAGCTGGCCCGTCTTGCCGCGGCGCTCGCTCATCCCGCCCGCATCACCATCCTGCAGTTTCTGGCCGAGCAGGATTCGTGCATCTGCGGCGATATCGTGGATCAGCTTCCGCTGGCGCAGGCCACGGTGTCGCAGCACCTGAAAGTGCTGAGAGAGGCCGGGCTCATCAGCGTTAACAAGCGCGGCACGGCCTCCTGCTACTGCATCGACACAGCGGGCATTGAAGCCTTACGCGATCGGATGCTGGGCTTTCTCGATCAGGTGGTCGCTCAGTCGGATTGCACCATTAACTGCTGAATCGGTCATACTCTACTTTCGTTGATGATGGAAACGGAGACACTCACTGCGCCACCGCCCGAGACGCCGGACGACCCGACGCCCCGACAGACAACCGAGAGAAAGCAGGGCCTTGGCGTCTTCGAGCGCTACCTGAGCCTCTGGGTGGCCCTCTGCATCGTGGCGGGCGTGGCCGTCGGGCAATTCATTCCGGCTGTCCCGAACGTGCTCGGCGGGATGAACATCGCGCAGGTGAACCTGCCGATCGCCGTGCTGATCTGGGCGATGATCTTCCCGATGATGCTCCAGATCGACTTCAAGAGCATCCTCGGTGTTCGACGCCAGCCGAAGGGACTCGCGGTGACGCTCGTCACAAACTGGCTCATCAAGCCGTTCACGATGTTCGGCTTCGCGTGGCTGTTCCTCGTCGTGATTTTCGCGCCGCTGATCGAAGGCGGCCTTGCGCGCGAGTACCTGGCCGGCGCCATCCTGCTCGGTGCTGCACCCTGCACCGCGATGGTCTTCGTGTGGAGCTACCTGACCAAGGGAGACCCCGCCTACACCCTGGTGCAGGTCGCGGTCAACAACCTCGTCATGCTATTTGCGTTTGCGCCGATCGTGGCGTTCCTGCTCGGCGTGTCGAACATCATCGTGCCGTGGGATACGCTGCTGCTTTCCGTCGCCCTCTACATCGTGATCCCGCTGGCGGCCGGCTACGTCACGCGCGTGGTGTTGATCAGGAAGAAGGGAGGGCTCTGGTTCGACACCGTTTTCCTGAAGCGTCTCGGGCCGGTGACGATGGTGGGTCTTCTCGCCACGCTCGTGCTGCTTTTCTCCTTCCAGGGGGAGGTCATCCTGAGTAATCCGCTGCACATAGCGCTCATCGCGGTTCCACTGACCATCCAGACGTTCTTCATTTTCGCCATCGCCTACGGCTGGGCCTACGCGTGGCGCATACCACACGACATCGCCGCTCCGGCTGCGCTGATCGGCTCGAGCAACTTCTTCGAACTCGCGGTGGCCACGGCGATCGTCATGTTCGGCGTCACCTCGGGCGCGGCGCTCGCTACCGTGGTTGGAGTGCTTGTCGAGGTACCGCTGATGCTGGCGCTCGTCCGGTTCGCCAACAGTACCCGCAACCGGTTCGGCGTGCGGGCTGCAGTCGCATGAGTGCCATGGGTGACGGTGCCTCACTCTTTGCATCCCTCAATCCTATAGTTCTCTGACAGGATTAACGGGATTCGTTAAGGAATTCTAACGGGCAGTCCGTAGGAGATCATGCACGCAAGCGCCTCGGCTCTTCTTCAGGCCCAGCCCTCATCCTGTACATCCCCGTAAATCCTGTTCCAATAACTAGTTCCTACCCGATGCGCATCGCCCTGATCAGCGACATCCACGCCAACCTCCCCGCGCTCGAAGCCGTGCTCGAAGACATCGACCGGCGCCGTCCTGACGCCGTGTACTGCCTCGGCGATCTCGTGGGCTACGCCACCTGGCCGAACGAGGTCGTGGGCGAGATCTGGAAGCGCCGCATCCCGACGATCGCCGGCAACTACGACGACGGCGTCGGCCTGACCTCCGACGACTGCGGCTGCGCCTACAAGACCGACGACGACCGCCGGCGCGGCGACGAGAGCATCGCCTTCACGAACGAGGTCATCGGCGACGACGAGCGTGCGTTTCTGCGGAGGCTGCCCCGCCACATCGAGCTGACGTTCCAGGCCGGGAGACGGCAGGGCGCCGAGCCGCTGAAGGTCCTGCTGGTGCACGGCAGTCCGCGGCGCATCAACGAGTACCTCTTCGAGGACCGGCCGGACGCCAGCTTCCTCCGGATGATGCGCACAGAGGAATGCGACGTGATGTGCTTCGGCCACACCCACCAGCCTTTCCATCGGCAGATCGAGGATGAGGAAAGCCGCTTCGGCATCCGCCATGCCATCAACACCGGATCCGTCGGGAAGCCCAAAGACGGCGACCCGCGGGCAGGCTACGTGATGCTCGAAATCGACCCCGAGTCCGCCGAGCCCGTGCGGTCGGAGACCATCCGCGTCTCCTACGACATCGAGCGCGCGGCGCGTGCGGTCGAAGAGAGCCCGCTACCGGATGCGTTTGCGGAAGCGCTGCGGAGAGCGGGGTATTAAGGCGTAAAGGGGCGCTCGGATATGGGGCCTTGCTCAATGCCCAGAAAGCCTTGCTCACGGAAATATTCGGACTATCCCCGAGCCTCAACCACCGCAGCGGCGTCACCGCATAACGCTCGCGCCAGGACTTTTGATGACCGGGTCGTTGGTGATGACGGGCATGTTCTCAATAATGCTCTGAGCAGCGAGCATCCGGTCGAAAGGATCGTGCGGCCTCCATGCTGCCGGCCAGGTGGGCATGCTCGGTGTTTACAGGAAGCGAAATGAAGGTGCCGAGGCCGAAGCCAGTCGTCGCATCGATGCCGTTCCAGTACGCCATC
>CAZKDQ010000092.1:2638-11675 GCA_964551345.1 uncultured Rhodothermales bacterium | reverse complement strand
TTGCTCGGACTCTTCGCACTCGTTCCCGCCATACAGTGGCTGGGCGCCATCAACCAGGAACTGCCGGTTCCGGAGGTGCTGCGGCAGTTCGAACAGTCGCAGATCGAGATGATCGAGACGATCCTGCGCATAGACACGGGCCTTCTTTTCAACCTGATCGTGCTGGCGGTGACGCCGGCGCTGTGCGAGGAATTTCTGTTCCGCGGCTACATTCAGCGGCAGGCGGAGCGGGGGATGGGCGTGGCGTGGGGAATCGCGTTCTCGGGCATCATCTTCGGCCTATACCATTTCCGGCTCACGCAGGCGATCCCCCTTTCGGTCCTCGGCATCTACCTGGCCTGGCTCGCGTGGCGCACGGGAAGTCTGTGGCCCGCCATCATCGTGCACTTCGCCAATAACGCACTTGCCGTGATCGTTGCTGATATCGTCCGGCGGCGAGGAGATATTGATATGGATGCCGTGGATGAGCTTTCCGTACCATGGTATCTCGCTCTTTTGAGCATCGTGCTCTTCGCGGCCATCGTCAATGTGATGCATTTGTATGCGCGTCGGCGATCCGACGATCGGCGATCAACAGCCGCCGTCTCTAACGTCCGCGAAGGCCGCTCGACTTCCACTGACCCTTTCGACGACGACCCACAATACTATGAGTGAAGGCATTAGGTACCAGGACTGGATCGTGGTTTTTCGCAGCGGTACCGATTATGAGGCGGATATCGTGCGCGACCGGCTCGATGATGCAGGGGTTTCCGCCGTCGTCCTGACGCAGCGTGACCACGCCTTCAATCTGAATGTCGGGGATCTTTCGCCTGTCAACGTTCTCGTTCCGCCCGAGCAAGCCGAACGGGCCGCATCGATCCTCGAGAGTGCTAAATTTACGGATGAGGAACTGAGCCGTGCCGCGATGTCGGCAGATGCCGACGCTCCTTCGGCTCACGATCGCAGTCGCGAATCAATGCTCGACTCGGGTGCGGAGGAGATCAACCTGTCGGCGCCGGAAGAGGATGAGGACGATCTTCCCGAAACCTGATCCTTTCTCCATACTCCCTCATCCGAATCTCACCGTTGTCGAACGCCCTCCAGCGCATTCTGACGGCAGTCATAGCCGTCCCGGCCGTTCTCGCAATCTGCTATGTCGGCGGGTGGCTCTTTGCTGTGATGGTGCTCATTGCGGCACTCATCGCGCAGCACGAATTCTATGGCCTCGCCCGAAGCTCGGGCGCTGAACCGTTCGTAGCAGTGGGTCTCGTTGCCGGAGGTGCCGCCGTGCTCTCGCCCATTTCGGATCTGGCAATCGTGGTGGCCGGGGCAACCGTTGTCGGTCTCGTTCTTGCGCTTCCATTCCAGTCGAAGCGCGAGCAGCCGGTTCGCGACGTTTCCGCGACCTTTGGCGGCATCTTCTACCCGTCGCTCATGCTGGCAACGGCAACGGCGATGCGGGACGGCAGAGGCCTCGACATCATGGAGATGGATGCGTTCTGGCTCGTCGTGTCCGTGCTGGTGATGGTGTGGAGTTCGGATTCGTTCGCCTACTTCGTCGGACGCGCAATTGGCAAGCATCCACTTGCACCGTCGGTTTCTCCAAACAAAACCTGGGAGGGCACGATCGGCGGAGCGGCCGGTGCGCTCGTGGCCGGTGCCATCCTGAAGATCCTCGTATTGGACTTTCTCACATGGTTCGACATTCTGGTTCTGGCGATAATATGCGGAGGCATCAGCCAGATCGGGGATCTTGCGGAGAGCCGTCTCAAGCGGTCAGTCGGCGTGAAAGACTCGGGAACGGTTCTGCCAGGCCACGGCGGGATGCTCGACCGGCTCGATGCCGTGATCGTCGCCATGCCGCTTTCGTACCTCTACCTGGTCCTCGTTGGCCGCATCTGGATGTGGTGACGGATTTGGAACGACGTGTAATGCCTCCTGTATAACCCGGCGCAACAACCTGAGGCATTAATCGATCTGGTGATATGGGTATATTCGTTCCCGGCCAACGAGCTAAGCCAAGGCGATTTCAGTATGAGCCGCGCTACTACGATCCGAAGAAGGATGAAAGCATGCGGCGGCGCATGCGTGTGCAGAGCAAGACCCGCACCCGCAGGCGCAGCCCTGTTGGTCTCATCTATTTCGCGCTGCTGCTGGTGATGATACTTTACATCTACACGATGGTCGGCTGACCTGCCGACAGGCACTTCATTTCCAAGACACGCGTGGCCGATACAAGTACCGAGATCCCGGGCATTATTAATGTGATGCCGGAAACCCTGGCGAACAAGATCGCGGCAGGGGAAGTCGTTCAGCGCCCGGCATCCGTCGTCAAGGAGCTGCTTGAGAATGCAGTCGATGCGGGTGCCTCGCAGGTTGATGTTATCCTGAAGGCTGCCGGAAGCGAGCTCATTCAGGTCGTGGATGATGGCTCGGGAATGAGCCGGGATGATGCCGTAAGGTGCTTCAAGCGCCACGCCACGAGCAAGATCAGAAGCGTCGAGGATCTCGAGAGGATCGCGACGTTCGGCTTTCGCGGTGAAGCTCTGGCTTCGATCGCTTCGATCTCGCAGGTCGAGCTTAAGACGAAGCGGCGGGGAGATACGGCGGGCACGCTCGTCCGTCTCGATGGAGGCGTCACTGTCGCAACCGAACCCACCGCAACAGCGGATGGGACGTCCGTTGCCGTGCGGAACCTCTTCTATAACGTCCCGGCGCGGCGCAACTTCCTCAAGACGCCGGCAACCGAGCTGAAGCACCTCGTCGACGTTTTTCAGGTGCTGGCAATGGCGAACCCGGATGTCGGCTTTCGCTTGATTCACGACAATGCCGAGGTTCTCGCGGTGCCGCCGGTGCGTGACGACGCATGGTCGCGCTCGCTCGTCCGGCGCGTGAGCGGCCTGCTTGGAGAGGACTACGGCCGGCGCACCTACATGGTCGAGGAGACCACGAGCTACCTCACGCTTCGCGGAATCCTCGGGCATTCGGACTTCCACCGCAAAACACGTGGCGACCAGTATCTGTTCGTGAACGGCCGTCACGTCAAGAGCCGCTATCTCGACCACGCCGTCGTCGGCGGTTACGATGTGCTGCTGCCCGACGGCACCTATCCGTTCTATGCACTCTTCCTGACGGTCGACCCTCGCCACATCGACGTCAACGTGCACCCGACGAAGGCGGAGATCAAGTTTGATGACGAGCGCGGCGTTTACGCGTTTGTGCGATCGGTCGTCCGCCGCACGCTTGGGAAGGCGAACCTCACCCCAGAGCTCGATTCGGAGGGCCCGTCGTTTCGCGATGATGTTCGTCCGGTTGCTTTCCGCCCGTCGGATGCGACGGATGGGGGAGGAGGAGACGGATTTCGTGCGTCAGGTGTCGATCTGTCTCACCGCCCGGCTCAGCGTTCGGTGCCGCCGGGTATCGATGCAGGTGAGCTCTCGAATCGATTTTATGGGCCGCTTCCGGATCAGGGCGACGCGCCGGTCGAAGGAGCAGTCGCGGGTGCGTCTGATGCACCGCCACCGGACGACCACCTCCTCTGGCAGCTACACGAGAAGTACATTCTGACGCAGATTCGGTCCGGGCTGATGGTGCTCGATCAGAACGCAGCGCACGAACGTATTCTCTACGAGCGCGCGATGCAGTCGATGACGAGCGGGCTCGGCCTATCTCAGCAACTACTCTTTCCGCACACGGTCGAACTTTCCACGACTGATCACGAGCTGCTCAAGGAGCTGCTTCCGGATCTGCGATCGCTCGGCTTCGATCTTGAGCTCTTTTCCGGCCGCTCGGTCGTCATTCGCGGTGTGCCGGCAGAGATTCGTGCAGGTGACGAGCGGACGATGCTGCGAGACGTCATCGATCAGTACAAATCTTATCGCCAGTCACTCCAGCTCAAGGGCCGGGAGAACCTCGCAAAGAGTATCGCGCGGCGGAGCGCCATCCGGCCGGGCATGCGTCTCGCGACCAAGGAGATGCGCGCCTTGATCGATCAGCTCTTCGATTGCGAGATGCCTTATGCGTGCCCGCACGGGCGTCCGACGCTCATCAAGATTCCAATCGAGGAGCTGGATAAACGGTTCGGACGGTGAACCCTTCAAAGGCGGAGCTGCCGGATCAGGTCGCCGCGTTCATTGATCGGCATGGGCAGTTGCGTCCGAATGAGCGTGTCGTTGTTGGGCTTAGTGGCGGGGCGGATTCGGTGGCACTGCTCCAGGTTCTGGGCGACCTCGGCTATGAACGAATCGCCGTGCATGTCAATTACGGGCTGCGTGGCGCCGATTCTGATGAGGATGAGAACTTCGCCCGAGATTTCTGCGCACGGAGTGGGATCAACATCCTCGTTCACCGCACCGACCTGAAGAAGCACGCCGAAGGTGAGTCGACGCAGGTGGCAGCGCGCCGCATCCGATACGAGCAGTTCATCCGCGCGGCCAAGGTTCATGATGCGGCGGTAGTTGCCGTCGCGCATCATGCCGATGATCAGGCCGAAACTCTTCTGCTCAATCTTTTCCGAGGCACCGGCCCCGAAGGACTCGCTGGAATGCCGGCTCAGCGGTCCCTCGAGAACGGGATCAGACTGGTGCGCCCGCTCCTTGATGCGCGGCGTGAGCAGATTGAAGCGTTTCTCCGGGAGCGAGGAATCGATTGGAGGGAGGACGCGACGAACCTTGAGGATACCTATCGTCGCGGCTTCATCCGAAACCGCATGCTCCCTCTAATCGAGGAGGAATTCGCTGGGGATGTCACCGGCCGAATCGCTCACGCTGCTGAGCTGATGCGCGCGTACGTCCATTCGTCGCTGCTGCCTGAGCTTGAGATGCGACTCGAAAGCTGCCTCGGCGCCCACCCACGATCACTCGATAGGCGCGCGCTTCGCGCGGAGCCTGAAGTATGGCGCAAGCGTCTCTTCCTCGCGGCGCTCAAGCGATGGCTTCCGGAAGCACCGCGCTCAGCCGACGTAGCGGCGCGAATCGACGAACTCCTCGAGTCGCAATCCGGGAGAAAGTTGCCTGTAACTGGCGGTACAGTCTGGCGTGAGCAGACTGGACTGCGGTTCGTCCAGGATGATGAGAATGGTGCAGCGGATGAATGGTCGCTGGATCTTGGCGAGTTTGTGAGTATGCGGAGTGGACGCCTCGCATTGGAAGAAGTGGAGGGAGACGTCGTCCGCTTCGATCGCATGAACCCAATGATCGAGTACGTTGATCTGAATTCGCTTCAGCTTCCCATCACGATTCGCTTCTGGGAACACGGCGATCGCTTTCGTCCACTGGGTCTCGGCGGCTCGCGTCTCGTAAGCGACTTCCTCACCGACCTGAAAGTGCCGTCGAGCCGACGCCGCGCCGTCCTCGTCGTTGAAGATGCGAACGGAATTCTGTGGGTCGTGGGGCATCGCCTCGATGAGCGCGCGCGCATCACCGACCAGACGCAGCGTGTTGCGAAATTATCATTCATACCCGATGCCGACGACGGTCCGCCTGCGTAATGCTTCCAAAGTCGGGGCAGGTCGTGTATTTTCGCGGCTTCCGCTTCGATTCTGCCGAGCCCATGCCTGAGAACTCCGACACGACCACCGTGCCCATCGTTCACTGCCGCGGAGACCGCTTCCGCGTCTACCTCGATGCCGCTGCAATTAACGAGCGTGTACAGGAGCTCGGCCGTCAGATTGCGCGCGACTATGAAGGGCGCACGCCGATCCTTATCGGCGTCCTCAACGGTGCATTCATCTTTATCTCCGACCTCATGCGCGCCATCGACATCGAGTGTGAGGTCGACTTCCTCAAGCTGTCATCGTACGGCGCCGAGAAAGTCTCCAGCGGCGAAGTTACGGAGCTGAAGAAGATCGACGCCAAGATCGAAGGCAGGGACGTCCTCATCGTCGAGGACATTGTCGATACCGGGCTTTCCATGCAGTTCATGCTCAAGAACCTGCAGCAGATGAACCCGGCATCGCTTGCCACGGTCACGCTCCTGTACAAGCCCGAGGCAACGCAGGTCGACCTCCCGCTGGACTACGTGGGCTTCGAGATTCCCAACCTGTTCGTCCTTGGCTACGGGCTCGATTACGGCCAGCTCGGGCGCAACCTGCCTCATCTCTATATACTCGACGAGGAGTGATTTGTGGTTGCGCAGCCGGCGGGCGCGTATCTTGTTCAACGCTTCGCCGTATCGCCCCGAATAACTGATCCGGGGAGGACACACCATGACTCGAGAGCTGCGCGGCACACCCGAATTGCATCTGTCGCGCTACCTGCGCACACGCCGAAACGCCGCGCTTACCATGGCCGCTGCTCTATCAGCCGCGTTGCTGATCCTATCATTATTTCTCTCCATTTAGCGACCGGCGGTAAAGGGGCGACTCGAGTGAACCGACGCGCGAAGATCGATGATTGAGACAACGAGCTGCCGTCGAACAATTGCTGAGGAGATATATGCCTGACGAGCCGATATACTATCCCGACTATCTTGGCCTTTCACGGCTTCTCTCATCGCAGAACCTCGAGAGTGCGAAACACGGCGAGCCGGCGCATGATGAGATGCTTTTCATCATCGTGCATCAGGCGTATGAACTCTGGTTCAAGCAGATTTTGTGGGAGGTCGACGCGGTGTGCGACGTCTTCGCGGAGCCGGAGGTGCTCGAGCGGGAACTCGGCACTTCGGTTGCCCGCCTGGAGCGCGTTACGACCATTCAGCGCCTTCTGATCGATCAGATCGCCATTCTCGAGACGATGACGCCGCTGGATTTTCTGGATTTCCGGGATTTCCTCACGCCCGCGTCCGGATTCCAAAGCTTGCAGTTTCGCCTCATCGAAAACCGCCTCGGCATGCAGCCGAAGGCGCGGCTTCGCTACGAGAACGCCCCGTACACGGCCCGCTTTCACGGCGAGGATCGACAACGGCTGACGGCGTCGGAGCAGGAGCCGTCCTTGTTCGACCTGGTGGAGCGCTGGCTCGAGCGAACGCCGTTCGTGCAGGTCGCCGATTTCGACTTCTGGTCCGTCTATCGACAAGCAGTCGAACGCATGCTCGATCAGGAAAAGGCGATGATCGAGGCGAATCAGGCGCTGTCGGATAACGACCGCGACGCGCAGCTTAACCGACTTGCGCAAACGCGGGAGCATTTTGAGGCGCTCTTCGACGAGGACAAGCACCGAGAGCTCGTCGAGCGCGGCCATCGCCGCATGTCACTTCGGGCGCTTCAGGCGGCGCTCTTGATCCAGCTCTACCGCGACGAGCCGATCCTTCATCAGCCGTTTCGCCTCCTTCAGACCCTCGTCGACATCGACGAGAACCTCACATCATGGCGCCAACGCCACGCACTCATGGTGCTGCGGATGATCGGCACCAAGGTCGGCACCGGAGGCTCATCTGGTCATGACTATCTGAGGATGACGGCTGCAGAGCATAGGATCTTCGGCGACTTGTTTAACCTGTCGACGTTCTTCATCCGCCGGTCCCATCTGCCGGATCTGCCGGAGGGCGTGCGCCGCGCCATGGACTTCCGTTTCTCGACCACCTGATCACGCAGGCTCCGGAAGCGCTGATTCGAGATCAACCTCCTTCGGCACGCAGATGTACGGCTTCTCGACGAAGTGCGTCAGCGCGCTGATTGTCGCCATATCGGCCATTTCAGACAATTCCCGCACGCGCCCGTCGCGGTCTATCATCAGGATGCTTCCTTCCAGCCGCTCGTAGGCCGAGTGGCTCGTGTTCGAAGCGCAGGCGTACAGACTCGCGGCAGCGTCGGAATCGTCCATCCCCTGTGCTCGCAGCCAGCGGGCCACACGTTCCCGAACCTGTGCAAGCGTGTCTGGTGACGGAGGCTCGGAAAGAAACGTCACCCGAAAGAAGTCGCGGTTGATGAACCGCCGGCTCAAATCCGCAAGAACTGCATCCTTGCCGCGGCTCCACTGCTTGATGCTGTAAATGACATCCGTATCGTCAACTCGGCAAAACGCGGCCCGTACCCCTTCACGTTCAATGTCGATTCGATTGAGCCTCTCGCGCAGGAAGGCGAGCAGATCGGGCGATGAACGCCCCGAGACGTCTTCATCACCCTCGTCGAGAAGTGTGCGGACGCGACTGAAAATCGAGCGCAGGAGCTGATCCGCCGCCAGCACGGTCTTGTGGAGGTAGACCTGCCAGTACATCAGGCGCCGCGAGATCAGGTAGTTCTCCACCGCATAGACGCCCTTCGCTTCCACGACGACCTGCGACTTCGGTCCGCCTTCGATCGGGTCGATGCGCAGCGTCTTGAGGATGCGCTCGACCCCGACCTCGCCCTCCACGACGCCCGTGTAGAAGGAGTCGCGCCGAAGGTAGTCGAGGCGGTCCATATCAAGCTGGCTCGAGACGAGCTGATGAAAGAACGGCCGTTCGTAGGTGTCGTCGAAGATCGCGACGGCAAGTTCCAGTGCTCCGCCGAAACGATCATTGAGGTCGAGAAGCAGCGCGCGGCTCATGTCCTCATGACGGAAGCCGTCGAAGAATTCGTGCTCGAGCGTGTGAGAGAAGGGTCCGTGGCCGACGTCGTGCAGTAGCGCCGCCGCGAGCGCGCCCATGTACTCATCAGCAGAAATAGGCGTACCCTTCTCGGAAAGGCTCGAAAGCGTATCTTGCATCAACGCCATGGCGCCGATGGCATGGCCGAAGCGCGTGTGCTCGGCGCCGGGGAAAACGAGGTGGCCCAGGCCGAGCTGCCGGATCCGCCGCAGACGCTGGACCTCCGGCGTCTGGATCAGCTCGAGGATCAGCGTCTTCGGAACCGAGATGAACCCGTGAACCGGGTCGGAAAAAATCTTGAAGCGGCTTTGCAATCGATCAGCATGATGGAGCAACGGGCCTAAGCGATGCAAGATACAAAGCCGCCCGCTCATGACGCGATTGCCGTGTGCACGGAGGTGCCGGATGGTTATCTGGCTGCGGCGCGCTACGCCATCCGGATGTTGCTGATGCCGCTGGGTCTTCGTCCGGAATGGCGTCGGCGCGAGTCGATAGGCTCCGCTGAGCCTGCGCTCTACTACGGTTCCGGCGCCCCGCCTTCACCGACGAACAT
>CAZKDQ010000092.1:0-2538 GCA_964551345.1 uncultured Rhodothermales bacterium | reverse complement strand
TCGACCGAAATCGTGAGACGGAGCTGTGGGAGATTCCGCTGACGTTCATGGATGCGGCGCTCTTCAACCGGCGCATGTTTTCTGTGGATGAAGCCATCGAACGCACTTCGGCGCTGCTCGAAACCTGCCGTCGCTACGGAGGCGTCTGCGTAGGGCTCTGGCACAACGTTCTGGAAGACGACATCGACTATCCCGGATGGCTTCGGCACTTCCAGGAGACGCTGCGGACGGCGGCCGACGACGGCGCCTTCATTGGAACGCTCAGCGAACTGATCGCCTGCGCCGGTTATCAAACGCCTTCGGCGGCAAGCTTTCGCGCGACGTCCGCATAGAACTCATGCGAGTTGAAGCGACTGCCGGGCACGATCTGGATGCCGACCTGCTCAGCATGATCTGCCTCGACCGTTCCGAGAAACTTGCCCCATTTCGCGCTCGAGACGCTGACAAAGCCGTCGTTGACGCCCTCGCGTTCGTAGAGAATCCCATTCAGGATGCGCAGGAAGGGGTTCATGATGATGTCCGTGCCTTTCCCCGCATGGCCGGCGTACGACCAGTAGCGCACATTGGGATGATCGGCGACTTTCGGGTTGAATCCATCACAAACGAACTCCGGTGTGAACTCCTCGACGGCGGTCATGAAGTCGGCCTCGGAATCCGGCAGCGCGCGCGTGCCCATCCAGTTAGCCGCCGCTGCGGTTACTTCACGGAGCCGCTGCGGCTGCTCGAGCACGAAGGAAGCAATGGCCGTCCCGTGATGCGGTGTTGATATCGTGACGAGTGATTCGATGAAGGGCGCCATGCCGAGGCGGCTGATAAGAAAACGCGCATCGAGGCCGCCCATCGATTGCGCAATTAGATTGAGCTTCTCTGCACCCGTGATCTCCAGGATGTAGTTCAAATGCTGCTTCCACGTCGCCGATCGCACACGGACCGTGTTGTACGGAGCTACATTCGGCGCAAAAGCGAGAACGCCGTGCCCGCGCAAATGCATCGCCTCTTCGTGCAGATGGCCGCCCCGCCGGAGCGCGGCAAGCGCACCAAAGCCGTGCATGAGGACGACCGGATAGCGGGTGCGTATCAGTTCGGGCTGTGGAAATGCAGCCAGCCCGGTGCGCGTCTGATCGTTGTTCTTGCTCACGAGATTCACGTCGGAAACACCGATAGCTGAGACAGCGCAAGGACGAGTGCCATCACGAAAGGGACCTGTATGTTATCGTTAAAAGGGCCGGGGAATATTTCGACGATCGTGCCGACGAGGGCTGCGAGCAGGATGATGCCCACTGGAAACGCGCCGACGACGAGCAGAACGGCGACGGCAACGGCGGCGAAGGCGGTGGATCCTTCGACGGTACGTTCGGTTCCCGGCCACCGATGACGGCCCCACCGGCGCCCGGCGAGCGCCGCTGCGGCATCAGCCAGCATGAACACGGCGAGAGATCCGGCCGCGATTCCGATTGGAAACACCACTGCCAGCAAGGCGGCTGATATGATCACGCATGTAGCGCCGTTCAAGACGATGGGTCCTCCGACCGGCGGGCGCTCACGGCCGCGCATCATAAAGCCGAAGACGCGGTCGATTAGCCGGTGAAACCACGCCGCTCGAACACGAAGCACATCCGCGATCGTCGCCAGAAACGCGAGCGGCACGAGGACGGCGATCGACACGTCGCGGCCGAAGTGCCACATAGCGAGCGGTATGACGAGCGCGATGAGGTGGAGCAGCTTGCGCGCCACCTCGGCACGGTACGGAATGTCCGTTTCGTCCTGCGCGGGCAATCCGCTCATCGGCGCTGTAATAAGGCGGTTATTGGCGGCACGAAGCGTTGCGGAGCAGGTCTGACGGAAATGTGAACTGCTGCGTCTAGCATGAACGGTGGATAAGGAAATCGTCGCAGCAGTTTAAAGCCGCCCGAGGCTGATCGTCATTTGGAAGACCTGATGTCACGAGGTGTTGAGAACGAGCTGCGAGCTGAATGTTCATCGCCGATCCGCAATAATTCGAGTGTCTGTTAGACGCCTCGTCGTAGAATAGATTCTAATGAACATCATCATCACGATACTGGTCATTGCCGTCGGCGGCGGCCTCTGGCTATGGGTGCTGCGGTACTACGACCGCATCGAGCCCGAGTCGGTGCGCCATCTGCTGCAGGTCGGCATCATAGGTGGCCTCGCAAGCGTGGTGGTGGCGGTGCTGCTCAACGAGATCGTGCGCTGGCAACTCGGCCTCAGCGTCGATCTCTTCTCCGACACGCCGTCGCGGCTATTACCGCTCATCATCTTTTGCCTTTTCGTCGGCCTGATCGAAGAGACGACGAAGGCCGTTTCTACCGTCTACACAACGCGCAAGATGGGCGACCTCGATGAACCCGTCGATGCGATGATCTATGCGATGACGGTGGGGCTCGGTTTCGCCGCGTTCGAGAACGTGCTGTATGCCCGACAGTTCGGCAACGACGTGCTCGTGGCGCGTTTCCTCTGGCCGGTGCCCGCGCACATGGCGTATTCGGCGTTATGGGGATATGGGCTGGCGCGGGCGAA
>CAZKDQ010000091.1:0-11775 GCA_964551345.1 uncultured Rhodothermales bacterium | reverse complement strand
TGTGATACAGTGACTCCTGCCCTCTCCCCTATACATGAGGCGTGCCAGAAACATCGAACCTGCCAATGCTGCCCAGAATCGCGGTTTTTAGTTGGAAAACGTCAGCTACTGGAAATTTGCAGCAACCCCGTCCGCGAATTCTTTTGACAGCAGTGTCACCGGTGTGCGCAGCCCGGAGACCGAAGGACCTGCTTCGGCAGCAACGCACCTGCGGATCGCCTCCTAGCTTATCGCACCCGGCCAGCGTGATGAGGCCGGGTAGCGGAAGTGTGAGACGCTTCAAGAATACGTCACCGTCCCCCTCGATGGCGGCCCGGCCCGCCGCGGCCGCGCGGCCGCCCGGCGAGGTGCTGCCGCAGCCGCTCCATCTGCTCGGGCGTCAGGATGTGGAAAAGCGCGCTCCGCGTCGAATCCATGATCGCGCGCATTTCCTCGCGGTGGCGCATCGACACGTCGGCTGCGCGGTCGGCTGCCGAAGAGACGATCCTCCGGATCTCTTCCTGCTGCCGGTCATCGGTCGGCCCGATGCCGCGTTCGACGAAGCGAATGAAGCCGCGATCGGATCGATAGGCCGAGATACGCTCGATGCGCGCTTCTGAGAGGCGAGCATGCACGAGCGCACCGATCAGCCCGCCGATGACGAGCGTAGCGACGATGAGCAGGATGGATTTCGAGCGAGGCGTCATGATCCACGAGGTTCTACATGGGACCGGCGAGCAGCGCTTCTCCGACGTGCGCCGACGGCAGGCCGAACAGGGTTTCCAGAAACGTCTGGCCGATGCCCAGATCGCCGAACTGCATCAGGTTGTACGCGCCGAGCACGATCGCCACACCCGCGGCGGCAATCGACGCCCGGGCAAAGGCCCAGCGGAATGACGCATAGAATGCTTCCACGGGTTCATCAACCGTGCGGAGGCGGCGCATCACCCGATCGCTGAAATACGGGGCGAAGGAATCCGCACGGGTCGTCTTCATCTCGTCGTGCAACGCGACGAGCCGATCCCGATCCGCGCGCAGCGCCGGATCCGCTGCCAGCAGCCGCTCGATGCGTGCGGCCTCGTCCGGATCGGCATCGCCGAGCACGTGTCGCAAGAGCATCACGTCGTTCTCCCTTTTCATACATCGATCAGACTGTGCGCGTCGCGCTGCAGTGCCTTCAGGGCACGTTTCAGGCGCGACATCACGGTTCCCTCGGGGATGCCGAGGATGGCTGCTGTTTCTTTCGTCGAATGCTCCTCCAGGATCCGCAGGATAACGACGGCGCGATGATCCGGCGTGAGTCGGTCGAGTGCGCGGCGGATGACGCGCTCGCGGTCGGCGTCTTCCTGCGGAGGCGCATCGTCGACGGCTGCGTTTCGAATCGCTGAATCATCGTCATCCGGGCTGAAGAACCGCTTCGTCCAGCGCTGCCGCTTCTTCAGCGCCTTGAGTGATTCATTGATGGCGATGCGCGTGATGTACGTCCCGAGCGAGGCGTCACCCCGAAAGCGGCCCATTGCGCGGTAAAACCGAATGAACGTCTCCTGGCCGACGTCGTCCGCCTCTGCGCCCCTGCCCATCATGCCGATCACGGTCGCAGCCACTCGTCCCTCGTATCGCTCCACCAGCATCCGCAACGCCTGCTGATCGCCCGTGCGGGCGCGCTCCAGCAGGTCGGAGTCGGAAGGTGGCGGCGCAGACATGAATCGGAATCGTGATCTACGTTCGACTGTCAGGTTTCACGCTCGGACCGTCTGAACGTGCCACCATCTCCGGCTCTTCATCCTCCATGTCGCGGTCGTTCGTTCCAGGCGGTTCGACCGCATGAGGCGGCGGTTCATTCCCTCAAGAGTCACTTTTCATGTGCGCAGCTGCGGAATGAGCCGCGCACTGGGGTGATCCAATAGAAAACGATCACCCGTAACGAATCGGAGAGTGTGATGAGAACGAGATCAGGAATACAACTGATACTTACCGCGGCACTGGCCCTGCTGCTGTCGACGGCCGCGGTGACGGATGCGACGGCGCAGCGTGGACGAGCGGGCGGAGCGGCGGCCGATCCCGACCAGGCGGTGGAGTTCATGGCGGCGCGCCTCGAGTTGAACCAGGAGCAGCAGGTGGCGGCGCGCGCGATCATGCGTGAGCACTTCGAACGGCAGCGGGCGATCCGCGTAGAGTCGCGCACACGCGGCGTGCCGCTGGCAGGGAGTGCCGACATGGTGGAGCTGCGCGAGCAAACGCATGCGCGGCTCGAGGCGCTGATGACCGATCAGCAGATAGAGCGGTTTGCGGAGATTCGGGAATCACGGGCGCTCCGGCGCGAGGGGCAGCGGCCGTATGGGCGACGCGGCGCACGTGGCACCGGCGTGCGGGGCGCGAGTGTCGATCGACCGATGGCCTATCTAACGTCGCGCCTCGACCTGACGGAGGAGCAGCGCGCGCAGATCCGGCCGATCATGGCGCAGCACGTGGCGAGGCAGCAGGAACTGATGACTTCGGTAGATCGCACGCCCGGCGTGCCGCTCGGTGCCGGCGCCGAGATGAAGCAACTGCGTGACGAGACGCACGAGCGGGTACGGGCTCATCTGAATGACGAGCAGGCCGCGATCTTTTCCGACATGCAGCAGAACCCGGGCTTCACGCGGGCCGGGAGGATGTGGAACACGCCGCGGAGATACCGATGAGCGTGATGAGCGTGATGAGCGTACGCATTAGCCGCTAACTCATTCGCGTCATGTCCTTGCTGTGCGCGTCGGCTCGAAATAATGAAAAAGGCGTCGGATTCGGTATCCGACGCCTTTTCTCACGTGATCCAGTTGGAGCGTGGTCATCCACCCATTCGTTCCTCACGAACCTCCTGGACCTTTGCGAGCACACGCTGCGCAAACTCGGTATCGGATTGCATCGTCTGCACGATGGCATCGTAGCGCGAGTTATCGATGCCGTGGGCTGCAATCGCGGTGTTGATATTTTCCTGATAGCGAGCCTGAATAGCCTGGGCCTCCTCGGGGTCCTCAGTCGCGGCTGCGGCCTCATCGTATTGTGCCTGAATGGCTTCAACGTCTACGTAGGCGTTGGCGAATGCCGCAAGCTCGTCGTCGGTGACTTCATCCGTGGTTGCGTCCTGTGCGAACGCAGCCGGTGCAGCAAGCAGTGCGACGAAGGTGAACAGCGCGGCGATTCGAAGGAAAGAGCGACTCATGTGGTGTTCCGTCTTGTGATACAGTGACTCCTGCCCTCTCCCCTATACATGAGGCGTGCCAGAAACATCAGACCTGCCAATGCTGCCCAGAATCGCGGTTTTTAGTTAGAAAACGTCAGCTACTGGAAATTTGCAGCAAGCCCGTCCGCGAATTCTATTGACAGCGCGTGCGCAATCCGCAGGAACATCAATCCACCAAATCCTTTGTGGCCGAGAGTCACGACGTGACTGCCAGTCACCGCCACCACATCCGCCATAGCAACAGCGCATAATGCCCGCCACCCAGACACGACGCGAGCGCGAGAGGGAGCAGCGGCGCAATTCACTTATTGATGCCGCCGAACGCGTGCTGAGCCGTCGCGGTCAGACCATGACCATGGATGACGTTGCGCTGGAAGCCGAGTACAGCAAGGGCCTCCTGTACAAATACTTCCAGAACAAGGAGGACCTCTACGCTGCCATTGGCTTGCGCGCACATTATCAGTTGATGGCAATGTTTGAGTCCGCAGTCGATGAGGATGCGACGGGCCGGCAGCAGACGGCGGCGATCGGCCGTGCTTACATCGCTTTCGCCGCAGAGCAGCCGATGTATTTCGAGGCGCTGGTCGCGCAGGCAACGGCTCCTCCAAGTGATGATGATGATTCCTATGCCGCCGCCTGCGAGCGCGCCGCCGACGGCATTATCGCGCTCGTGCAGCAAGCGATCGAGCATGGCATCAAGGACGGGTCGATCCGACCGGAGATCGATCCGCGGCAGGCAGCCTTCCTGCTCTGGGGCTCACTTCATGGCCTCGTTACGATGGCGACGTTCAAGAACGTGCTGCAGCGCCATCATCAGAAACCAGATGTCTTTCTAAACGACGCGCTGGAGTTCCTCGCCTCCTGCATGCGCTCCACCTGATTTCACCCCGTGCCCGACCTTCGCGCATTCCGACCTCCGTTTCAATGAGTTATCGCGACTCCTTCCTCTCGCTACGCGCAGCCTTCGATCAGACACAAGACACGTGCGCACTTCCCGGCGGCCTCGTGTCGATCAACCCGTTGTTCGAATCCCGCTCCTGCGACATCCTGCCCGGGCGCCGCACCTATCGTTGCGACGAGCATGCTCGGACGTTCGGCGCCGAACCAGTCGTTCCGCCGTCGGCCTATACGAAGGAGCGATTGCACGAATCGGATGGAGATGTGGCCGAGAACCGTCGCTTCCGGTACTCGGTGTTCGCACCCAATACAGGCACGAGAGCTTCGGGTGTAATCTTCCTCTTTCACGGTCTAAACGAGCGTGACTGGAGCAAGTACCTTCCGTGGGCGGCGCGCCTGGTCGAGTTGACCGGCAAGGCGGTCGTCCTCTTCCCCATTGCCTTTCACATGAACCGTGCGCCGGCGCAGTGGGGTCGGCCGAAGTTGATGCGCCGCATATCTAATGCGCGGCAGGAAGCATCGCCTCAACTTGCGAACTCGACCTTCGCCAACGCCGCGATCAGCTCGCGGCTGCAAGCAGATCCGGCCCGCTTCTGCTGGTCCGGCCTGCAGACGTTCCATGACGTCGTTCAACTGGTCGATGAGATCCGTGCCGGCCGGCATGCCTTTGCCCATCCCGATGCGACGATAGATTTTTTCGCCTATTCGATCGGCGCCTTCCTGTGCCAGATCTTGCTGATGACCGATCCGGGCGGCCGCTTTGCCGAGTCACGGCTGTTAACGTTTTGCGGAGGTGCCACGATCGACCGCACCTATCCCAACTCCCGCTATATCCTTGACAGCGACGCGACCATCGCGCTCTACTCGTTCTTCCTCGCGCGCTTCGACAACGAACTCCGCGCTGATCCACGGCTGGAGCATTACATGAGCGATGAGCATGCCGAAGGCCGGTATTTTCGCGCGATGCTGAACTATCACGAAAACAAAGAGATGCGGGAGCAGCGACTCGGTGAGATCCATGGACGTATTGCGGCGCAGGCACTCCGGCGCGACACGGTGATCCCTGCCAATGAAGTCATGAACACGCTGTGCGGTGACTTCCGCAATATCCCGATTCGAGTGGACGTGACGGATTTCCCATACGAGCACAACCACGTCGTGCCGTTTCCGCTGAATGGGCCCGAGGATGAAGTTAGCCGTGCTTTCGAGTCGACGTTCCAACGTGCGGCAGAGCATCTGGCATAGGATCAACCAGAACGACTCGGGGGAAAGTTGGATGAGCCCCCCGGATGACGTGGTTCTTGTTGTGATCCCGCGCAGTTTGAGACATGTCGACACGTCGTCCTGCAGCTGATGCAACTGGGATAACGTGCCGTATGAAGTGTTAGATTACCGTCTTCGCAATCACTGCGCCGGAACGCGGGATCCTCTCGGCGGTGTGGCTGTGTCTAGCGCGACAGCACTTCATGAAGAGAATCGGTACATGGATCGCGAATCCGTTCAGGAACGCTTTGGGATAGTCGGCACATCGGCGGCGATCAAACAGGTGATCGACCGTGTTCGGCAGGTGGCGCGCACCGACATCACCGTTCTGATCGAAGGCGAGAGCGGCGTCGGGAAGGAGCTCGTGGCGCAGGCGCTGCATGGATTGAGCCCGCGAAGGCACAATCAGCACATCATCGTCAACTGCGGGGCGATCCCTGAGGGACTGCTCGAGTCTGAACTCTTCGGTGCGGAGAAAGGCGCCTACACGGGCGCCGTCGAACGCCGAAGCGGCTACTTCGAAGAAGCGGATCGCGGCACCATCTTCCTGGACGAGATCGGCGAGATGCCTGCCGCAGCGCAGGTGCGGCTGCTGCGCGTGCTTGAAACGGGCGAGTTCAGCCGGGTGGGTTCGAGCACGGTTCTTAAGTCCGATGCTCGCATCATCGCCGCTACCAACAAGGACCTGGGGCGGGAAGTGCAGGCCGGCCGCTTCCGCGAAGACCTCTACTATCGCCTCAGCACGGTCATCATCCGCATTCCGCCGCTGCGCGAGCGTCGCGAAGACATCCTGCCGATTTTCCGGACGTTCCTTCACCGCTTCGCGCAGAAGTACAACTCGCCGATGCGGCGCCTCGATGAAGCGGCGCAGGAGTTGCTGGAGCGTTATCACTGGCCGGGCAACGTTCGCGAGCTGCGCAACCTTGCCGAGCAGGTCATCGTGCTTCTTCGCGGCGAGAGCGTCTCGGCTGAAGACGTCAACCCGTATTTACGAGGGATCACGGCGGGGAGTAAGCGCACGGACCTCATGCCGGTTTCGCGCGACGCTGATGATGGTTCGGATGCGCGGGAACGGGAGCTTATCTACCGGGCACTGCTCGAACTGCGAATGGAGGTGCGGGAGCTTCGGCAGGAGTTTCAGCGCCAGTTCGGCGCCGGGAGCTTTACCATACCCCGCGAGGCATTCGAAGGGCATCAGGGGGACCGGCGCGACCTCGTAGTCGTTCGGCGTCCGGAAGCGGGAGATGATTTTTCGACGCTCATCGAGGACGTCGTATACGAAATTGAAGGGGATGACGAGCAGGCGCGCTCCGTTCGTGCGGAATTGCCGGCCGATGAACCAGCGACGTTGGAGCTCGATGATGATGCGCCCTTGCCGACGATCGAAGAGGCCGAGCAGAAGTTGATCGCCCGCGCGCTCGAACGATTCGATGGCAACCGCAGGCAGACCGCGCGCGCTCTCGGGATTTCGGAACGAACCCTCTATCGGAAGCTGAAGGAGATGGAACAAGCGTCGGAGAAAGACACGTGACGACGATCTGGATGCACAGATTGATGATGGAACGGCCGATCAACGGTGTAAAGCATTGAAAGCTCGCATCGGATGGCTTTTGCTGGCGCTTCTCATCCCCGGATGCGGCTACTACAGCTTCACCGGAGCGACCATTCCTGCGCATCTGGGAACGGTGGCGATCCCGCTCGTTGAGGATCTGAGCATCTCCATCGCAGATGACCTCGACGAGCGCCTCACGCGCCTGCTGACGGACCGCTTCGTCGGACAGACGCGGCTTCAGCTTGCCGTCGACGAAACAGACGCAGACGCCGTACTCGCCGGCCGAATCGAGCGGGTGACGGTCGAGCCCGTAGCCGTCGGCGGTGGCGATCGGGCCACACAGAACCGCGTCACCGTGACCGTTCGCGTGCTTTATACTGATCGGGTAGAAGATCGCGAGCTGCTCGAGCGAAACTTCACCGCCGCTGTTAATTACGATCCAACTCAGGGCGACGAGCGAGCTGCCGAAACGGCCGCAATCATCGCAGCACTCGAAAACCTGGCGGATGATGTGTTCACCGCCGCGACGTCCAACTGGTAGCACCATCTTAGTGGCGGGGCCTACCGAACCGTTTGTCCGCCGTCAGGGTCTTCGTACTTTCAGCGCCAACGTAAGCTGTCATTATCATGCCCGTAGAATCCGTCCAGAAGGCGATTGACTTGCTCGAGCAGGGGCGTGCTGAGCAGGCTGCACCGCTGCTCGAAGACGTCGTCGCGTCGCTGCCCGCCTATGCCGGAGCCTATGTGCTGCTCGCGCGCGCCTACGAAGCGGGCGAGCGCTGGCTGAAGGCGCGCGGTGCATGGCAGCATGCACTTCTGCTCGTGTCGGACAGCCCCGTTGCGGCCGAGGGGATCCGACGCGCGCTTCGACAAGGGCGCGAGCCTGCGAAAGACGTGGGTTCCGATACGACGACCATGTCGGAAGTCGCGCACCTGCACCTCTCGACAGACATCCCGGCGTCACGGGCAACTGCACCAGATCCAGCCCCGGGCAGCTTCGACGACCTCGACAACCTGGATCGCCTGATCGCTCAACTCGAAGACGCCCGCATCACTCCGCGACCTGATCTAGAGGATGCGCCGGCGCCGGACCTCGAAGACGATATCGATGACATGGTCTCCGAAACACTGGCGCGCATCTACGCGACGCAGAATCAGCACGAGGAAGCCGCGCGCGTCTATGAGCAACTCGCGCTGCAGAACCCTGAGCGGCGGGACTATTTCCAGCAGAAGGCGCAGCAGATGCGCAGCCGGCCTCGTGACGACCAGGACGGCAGCGCATGATTCCGAACCGGCTTGCAAGATTGTGGAAGCGCGACCGGCGGCTCGTCGCCGGGCTCATGAGCGGAACGTCTCTCGACGGCGTCGACGTAGCTCTCGCGCACATCGAAGGTACGGGGCGTGAGATCAAGCTTGAGATGGCGGCCTTCGACTCGCTCCCCTATCAGCCCGATCTGGCGGATCGGTTGATGGCGGCATCGGTCACGGGCTCTTCCGACGTACGCCAGATATCGCAGCTCAACGTCCGCCTCGCACACGAGTACGCCGAGGCAATCGTTCAAATCGCCGGCGACGCTGGAATCGATCCGTCGGGCATCGATCTTATTGGCTCGCATGGCCAGACGATCCATCACGTTCCCAATCCCAGCGCATGCGCCGGAAGGAACGTCATTTCGACGCTTCAAATCGGAGATCCATCCGTTCTTGCGAATTTGATGGACGTCCCAGTCGTCGGGGATTTCCGCGTCGCCGACATGGCACTCGGAGGCCAGGGTGCGCCGCTCGTCCCCTACTTCGACTACGTCTATTTTTCGGATGAAAGCGAAACGCGCGCGCTGCTGAATCTCGGCGGCATCGCCAACATCACGGTGCTTCCTGCAGGCGGTGGCGCCTCGGATGTCATCGCCTTCGACACAGGACCCGCCAACATGCTGATCGACAGCCTGGCGCAGACGTTCATCGGCGAGCCCTTCGACCGCGATGGTGCCCACGCCGCCTCTGGTAAGGTCGATGATGACTTTCTCGCTGACCTTCTGATGCGAGACGCCTACCTGAGCCAGGAGCCTCCGAAATCCACGGGTCGGGAGTACTATGATCGCGCTTATGTCAAGCGCTTAACGGACGATGGATTCGCTCGCGGCATGTCGGATCGTGATATCATGGCAACCGCTTCGGCATTTACGGCCGTCAGCGTGTATCAAGCCTACGCACGCTTCATCCGCGACCGGCACGCAGTCGATGTACTGATCGTGGCGGGCGGAGGGCGTTACAATGACTTCCTGATGACGAAACTGAGAGACTCGTTCGCTCCGATTCGCGTCGTACCTGTTGATGACTACGGATTGCGGGCAGACGCCAAGGAGGCGCTTTGTTTCGCAGTTCTCGCACACGAAACGACTAACGGCGTGCCCACCAGCATGCCGTCTGTCACCGGCGCCTCGCGTCCGGCAATTCTCGGCAAACTCTGCCTTCCCTGACGATATGGAGACGAAGGATAATTCTTTTACCCCGGTTGACGAGATCGGAGAATTCGGACTAATCGAGCGGATGAGCAACATCCTCGGAGCCCCGTCTGATGACGACGTGATTGCGGGGATCTCGGATGACGCCGCTGTTTATCGAATCGATGAGGACCGCGTTCATCTCGTCGCGACCGACGCGCTCATCGAAGGCGTTCACTTCGATCGGCTTTTCATGCCGATGGAGCAGCTCGGCTTCAAGTCGATGGCCGTCAACATCAGCGACATCATCGCGATGAACGGCTTCCCGCGCTACGCGACGATCTCGATCGGGCTGCCGAACACGTACTCGATCGAGAATGTGGAAGGCTTTTATCGGGGCGTGCGCCGCGCCTGTGATGCCTATGACGTCACCGTGATCGGCGGTGACACGACGGCGGCGCGGCACCTCTCGATCTCCGTCACGGTGATCGGCGAGGCAATGGCGTCGGATGTGGTATACCGACGCGGTGCGCAGCCCGGCGACCTGCTGTGCGTCACGGGCGATCTCGGCGGCGCCTATGCGGGCCTCAAGGTGTTGCTGGAGGAGCGGCGCAAAATGCGTGATGACGGTGCCGACTACACGCCTGAACTCGAGCGCTATCAGTACGTCATCGAACGGCAGCTTACGCCGAAGCCCCGCTTCGACGTCATCCGCAGTTGGCAGCAGTACGGCTTCAAGCCAAACGCGATGATCGACATCTCGGATGGCCTCGCCTCAGAAGTCCACCACATCTGCACGCAGAGCCGGTGCGGCGCGCTGGTGCATGCCGCCGCGATCCCGATCGCATTCGAGACGCGCGATGCCGCTAATGATTTCGAGGAGGACGTGGACGCCTACGCGCTCTTTGGTGGTGAGGATTACGAGATCCTGTTCGCCGCCTCTCGTGAAGAGCTGGGGCGCCTCGACGAGACGCAGTTCAACGTCGTTGGTGAGGTAGCCGAGGCGTCATTCGGTATCCAGGTGCAGACGCCGGAGGGCCAGACGATCCCGCTCACACCCGGCGGCTATACCCACTTCACGCCTGGAGCTGAAGATGAGGAGGCAGGAGAGTAAGCGGCGCTTCTAGTTATGTCGTCCATTGATATTGAACGACTTGGCCGGGCGTGACGTGTCGGTGCGAATGATGAAATGGATGCGCGGCAAATTCCCCGTTTCTTTGCCGTATCCGCGCCGTTCCGTAACCGCAGCATCCTGCATGTGCAGCGAAGGCTTCGTAACTTTGCTGCCCTGACTCGGGAGCGCCTGACGCTCCTTTTTCTTTGCGAGCCGGTGGCCCGCGTCAAGCTATAGATTGCCGCCAACAGAATACAATACGCCTCGATGGAAGCCACGAACATTAAACTGCAGAACGGGGAGATCGTCCAGGTCGTCGGGCCGGTGGTCGACGTTGCATTTCCCGCAGGCAGTGTGCCGGAGATTCTCGACGCGCTCGTCATCACGCGCGAAGGTGATGATGATCTCGTGCTGGAGGTACAACAGCACCTCGGCGAAAACCGCGTCCGGACGATCGCTATGGACTCAACCGACGGCCTCGTTCGCGGCCGGACGGTCATCAACACCGGCAAAGCCATTGCGATGCCGATTGGTGAGGAGATCCGCGGGCGGCTCTTCAACGTCGTGGGGCGCGCCATCGACGGCCTTCCACAACCCGAGACAACGGATTCGCGCGGCATCCATCAGGAAGCGCCCTCTTTCGACCAGCTCGCAACGAGCGTCGAGATGCTCGAGACGGGCATCAAAGTGGTCGACCTTCTCGAGCCCTACTCGCGTGGCGGTAAAATCGGTCTTTTCGGCGGCGCCGGTGTAGGTAAGACCGTGCTCATCATGGAGCTCATCAACAACATCGCGAAGGCCCACGAAGGTCTGTCGGTGTTCGCAGGCGTGGGTGAGCGTACGCGTGAGGGAAATGACCTCCTGCGTGAGATGCTCGAGTCGGGCGTCATCACCTACGGCGATGAGTTCATGGAATCGCTCGCGCGCGGTGAGTGGGACACGTCGAAAGTGAGCCTGGACGAGGTCAAAAACTCCAACATTAGCCTCGTCTTCGGCCAGATGAACGAGCCGCCGGGTGCACGTGCACGTGTGGCGCTCTCCGGGCTGACCATCGCCGAGTACTTCCGTGACCTCGGCGGACGTGACGTCCTCTTCTTCATCGACAACATCTTCCGCTTCACCCAGGCAGGATCGGAGGTCTCCGCGCTGCTCGGCCGTATGCCCAGCGCCGTTGGATACCAGCCGACGCTCGCCACTGAAATGGGTGAGCTGCAGGAACGTATTACGTCCACGAAGAGCGGCTCGATTACGTCGGTGCAGGCCATTTACGTGCCGGCGGACGACCTTACCGACCCCGCCCCGGCCA
>CAZKDQ010000090.1:0-11824 GCA_964551345.1 uncultured Rhodothermales bacterium | reverse complement strand
TCGCCTGGTACCTGCCCAGCGTGAGACGGCTGGGGTCACTGGCCGAGCGAATTACCGTCTTCGGAGACTCCCTCGCCGCCGATCTAAGGCGGGACAATGAGTTCGGAAGGCGAGGATGGGATTGAGATCCTATCACGCTGCCGCCGGCTGGTGTTTAGCCGCGCGATGAGCAGGAATGTGGCAGTCAGGGCGGTCGTGCTCAGCGCGTCACGCAGCGCCTTACTGCGCTGGGTCTCGAGGTAAAGGTGGCTAACTCACGGGTCAGGGACGCGACCGACCGTTTGGAAGGCAGTAGCAAATTACTGGCATGTCATGAGCTCCCGTAGTGGGTCCGTCGCAGCGATGTTCACGACGCGTCTAACGTTAAGTAGAAGAGAATCGATGCCGATAAGTCTAATGCACTAAATGCTTAACCTTTCCACCGCACAGAGGTCCAGGCATATTACAGAGACCGTCTTAAATTCCACGTTCAATGTCGATTTCTATCGTAGCCCGAGTCAACCCGAAGGTCGGGTTCGCTTCTCATCAGAACGCCGCTCCGATCGTGCCACGTCTGCTCACCGAGCGCGCCCACGGCGTGATCGGGATCGACATCCACGCGCAAATCGGACGGTCGTCCGCAATCGTTCACGGGGCGAATGCGCGCGTCTTTTACAGGGCGTCACCCTCGGCGCGCTATACGTCGAAAGTGATCTGGCGCGAACCAAACGCCATCCGACGATCCAAGATGATGTCGTGGTCAACGCCGGCGCGACGGTAAAACCGACGTAGGTGCGCGGCGGCTTTCAGCCTGCGAGTGCCTGCGCGATCACGTCCAAAAGCGGCGGCGTCTGGCGGCCGATGAGCCGGCTAAGGTCGCCGCTGTCTACGTAGAGGTGCCCCTCCGCCAGCCTGGCGTCGGCAAGGACTGCCGCAGCAGCTTTCGGCAGGCCGAAGCCGACGAGTATCTTCGCATATTCGTCCTCGGGCAGAGCACGGTACACGACTTCGGTGCCCGACTGGCGCGTGACCTCGGCCGCGAGTTCGGCCACGAAAGTAGGCATCATCCCCCGCGAGCTCGTAGACCTTGCCCTCGTAGCCGTCACCGGTCAGGACGCGGCCGCCTCGCGCAATCCGGGCGCGGGGCGGAGCTGACGCGCCCTTCACCGGCACTGGTCACGGATGCCATAACAGCTTTCGGCGGCTTAAAAACGCGGACTCGATGCGCAATGAAGTAAGACACAAACGACTTGCCGGGGCTTCCGAAGTTTATTGTGTTGCGAAGTCTTTACAATCTGGTCCCGACGACCGATACTGACATAGGGATGCGATGCTACCGGCGTCGGATAATTTTGAGAGAGCGGATCGTCTCCAAGAAGCATTGTATCTCGGTGGAGGAACTGACGGTGTCACTTGAAAAGGTTTGCGATGCATCCCTGCAACACATATCTCATAGTCATCACCATCGCAGTAATGTCCATTGCCGGCTGTACCGGCGACGAATACCAGATCACAGATGAATATATAACATTATCGTGTATCGAAGAGCTCCGACCCGAGAAGGTGGCGATATACGTTGATACAACGCCCTCTGTTCAGGGCTACGTATACGACGATCGCTATCGAGAACTACTCCTGAACGGTCTTCGAAATGCATCGCCCGCGCGGGCCTCGGTTGAATACTATTCGGTCAGAACGCGAGGTGGCCAGAACTTTGTCGATGCGATGTCTCCTGTATCGTCAAGCTCGGGGTCAGCATATTCATGGGGCGATACTGATCTGACTCTCGCCGTCGAGCATGCCGATACTACCTCCCTTTCAATTATTGTCACAGATTTCTTTCAGACAGATAGTGATGTCGCGGGGTTTAGCGATGCCATCGCGCGGAGGTTTTTAAATGCAGGCCGATCAGTAGGGTTGGTCCGGGTAAATTTCCATTTCAGCGGAACGATATATGACGTGGGGTTGGACCAGCCACTCTCGATTGATCACACAGGCTCGCGGCCTTTGTACTTGATTATGCTCGGCGGTAATCGAGCTATCGAAGAGTATATATCCCGCCTTTACTTTGACCAGGATGAAGATCCGCAGATCCTCATAATAGGTCCCTGTCTAGTCGCGGAAAATGCATTCACGACCGAGGGAAGCTGGGCAACCCAAGACCTGGTAGTCCATGACACACGCGGCCACCAAGGATTGCACATCGGAATCCCGAGACGCGTTGATCGGGGGTCCATCGCGATCGACCTCGAACCAGAGGTCGGTACTTACACGCTCGGTATCGACTCTGCGGATCTTCACGCGCAGATAAGTGATGTCGCGTCTTGTGAAAGTGCAAATCCCAACCCTGATGTCAACCCATTGCGGGGCCTAAATGCGTCGTTCGATGCGAGTCGCACGGGTTCTTCGATTCGAATTGATATATCAGACCCGCAGGCACTCCATCCGTGTACGAGAATCGAACTATTAACGACAGTTCGGACGTTCACGCTGCCGCAGTGGGTAGCCGACGCGGACTTACGACTCACTGATGTCGAGTCCTGGAGGGTTAACGCATCAGATTTCGATGCAATGCTCACGCAGGGGCTTCGGCCGTTCCTTCAGCGCATTGCCGATACAATCACAGACGTTTATCCTCCTGTCATCGCTAAAGGTGTCATTTATATCGAAAGGAAATAATGAACAACAAACTCAGGAAGGGACTCCAGGTAATTCTTGGACTTGTTCTCGCGACGCTCTCAGCCGTAGTGTTATATATGCTATTTGAACCATTGATCGAATCAGGGATAAGGCCCGCGGAAGGCGCGACCCTAGCTGTGCTACGATCCTCGTTCTCCACCGCGTTCCTGCTGGCTATGACGTTAACGGTCGCTTTTGGGGCAGTGTGGCTCCTGCTTGCCGCATTTGTATTCAAGGTGGTTGACCCCGCACATACTAGCAGGCGAGTTACCTGGGCACTGACGTTCTGCGCTGGATTGGTGACCTCGATAATTACTGCTGTGTATTTCTCTGATCTCTTAGCAGCAGGCACCTTTCTCTGGATATTTTCCATCGCGTTTAGTTCAGTTCTTGTGTTCTATGTCGCGAGCCTGACAGGCACGGTACCAGCGTTTAAGTACACGCCGGTTGGCGCATCAAGGCTTCGTCCGTAGCATTCTTCATCCGTTAGATTATACACATGAGCAAGATTATCATTGGCGTTGGTGGAACTGGTGCTAAGTGTGTGGAAGCGATTACGCATCTGGCTGCGATTGGGGCGTTCGGCAATGAGAGAATACTGACACTAATTGTAGATCCGGACAGTGCGAATGGCACCTTGGCACGCGTTCAGCGCGTCGGCCGTGAATACGCCCGAGTACACCACATTCTAGCAGCGAATCAGTCTGGCATATTCGGACCCCAGTTTACGCAGACTACTCCAGACGTCTGGTCGCCGTTCTCTAAAGACGACCAACGTAGTTTACGGGATTTCTTGGAGTTCGACATCCTGCGGAATAGCGCGCCTGATCTGGCGTCATTGGTCCAGGTGCTCTACTCCCAGCAGGAGCTGGATGCGAATCTCGACGTAGGATTTCTCGGACATCCATCGATCGGAGCCGCGATCTTTGCAAAGGCGCTTGACTTTGGAGCTCAACCCTGGTCAACGGTGCTACAAACAGTCGAGCAGGCGGTGGGAAGCGGTACCAATGTCGATATCATGTTATTGGGATCGGTGTTTGGGGGAACGGGGGCTTCTGGCATTCCAACTATTGGGCGGCGTTTACGGGACCGACTTGCATCACATGCGACAACAGTGAGAATAGCAACCACTCTCGTTTTGCCTTATTTCACGTTCGCGTATGAGAACAAGGAGAGTGAAGCACTCCGCGCCGAGGCCGAGCATTTTGTTGCGAACTCACAATCGGCGTTGACTTATTACTTCAAGAACGATCTCGATAAGACGTTTGATGCGATGTACGCCGTCGGTGACCGTCAGCCTGTACCAATGCCGCACGCATCGAAGGGTGGAGTATCACAGAACAATGCGCCACATCATGTGGAACTAATAGCGGCACTTGCGGCCCGTGAGTTCTTTATGGAAGAAAGTCCTGCTGGCGTTCGTGTGGCATCCCGGCGCCACGCAGACCGAATCGCATGGGAGGACCTTCCGGTCGGCCAAGACAGCGACTTCGACGAACGCTTCACTCAGTTCACGCGGATGGCATTCGCATTCCAGGCAGTTTATAGACCACTCCTTCAGGGAAAGAATGGATCTTCCTATTCCGCTCCGTGGGTCACCGGTCACTTCCTGCGTGGGCGTGATCGGATAAGTCTGGATGATGCAGTACTACAGCAGGATCTTGACGCACTAATGGACTACTTCAAGTCCCATCTGTATTGGGCGGCTTCGATTGCCCACACCACCCGGGAAGATCGCCCGTTCCTGAACTACCTGTCGTTTGCTAACGAGGATGAAAACAAGATCATCTTGAAAGATACCTTTGCACTTGATGCGTTCTCTAGCATCTCACATACCGTACGTGACGCCGACTCGAATGGCTTGCACCGTGTGTGGGAGTACGTATCCGGTACGAGACGTACCAGAGGAGAAGCACACGTGCGCTCCCTGGTCGATGCGCTCTATGAAGGATGTAGTGACAAGCATGTCTTTGAACTGTAATTATCCGCACCGAGTACACAATGTCCAGTTTCTTCTTACCACAGTTAAAGGTTACCCATCAAGTATCACCGGCTAGTAGTCATGGGAAATGGGACCCGCGAGAATCAGCCGAACTCGATAAGCTTGGTAGAGCACTTGAGGCGTCTGTCGACTTGCATTCATTCGATGTCGACTCTATTCCGGACATTTGGGCAAGGCCGCTGCTATTTCAAATGGCGCTATTGGATCCAGACCATGCGCTCCACGATCAGGTTACAGGTGAGTGGCGTGGCCTCGCCTCTGTGATCGCACTGAAGAGGTGGCGCAGCCTTCCTCTGACCGCTCGGCGTATCGATCTGACCGCGGCCGCTGAGAACAATGCTGTTGCCGAGATGCTGCGGGAACTGGCGCCTCGCGCTAGTCTCTCCAACGATACGCAGTGGTCGAAACCATACCTATTATTCTATGAGGACAGACACGTTATCGGCATGACCTCCCCGGTAACACTATTCTGCACATCGAAAGAGTACTTTATTGCTGGTCTTCCATGGTCGAATGGAACGCGCTTATTCGACCCCCTCTCCGTCCCGGATGCCCACGGAAATCTTGTGAGTCGGCTCAATGATACAGAGCGAGAAGCTGTGGCATGGTGGTTGGATCAGCTTTTGACGCGCACGAATCATCACCCCACTCTGGAGCGCTCTACCGACTGGAATCGCCTGACACGGGTTATCGATTCATTTAAGTCCGATCTCGGCATGTCACGAAAAACATTCGTAACTGTCGATAACGCGCTGGGGATGGATGGTGGGGGTTTATCGAACTATCTCGACGAAGTGCCGGCACCTCCCGAGGGCACACTCGATAGTTCAAACGTTCGAATCCTTACTTCCCCCGGGAAATCACGAGATGCAATACTCATCGACGCTGATATCGCGAGACAATGGCAGGTTTCACTTGACAGGGTAATGGTCTGGGGTGGGCACTCATTGAATTCGGTGATGGCGCCGGGACAATACGACCGAAGAGACCGCCAAACAGTGTGTGGACAACGCCTGCCTTGCGAGTGGATATTGGCGGAAGATATCATCCTGCCTGAGCTGTGCATCATCAAGAGCCAGACGGCACTCGATAGCAAAAGCATCTATTCCTTGGCCTCTGGCCGAGCCGAACAGGCTCTGTATCCGCTTAACCCTGACATACTATCGCTACTTTCGGCGGAACATATATACGAACGGTCGCGGCTTACGAAGAACGGAAACAGTTACGAGTTCACACTATCCCTACCGCTAGCAGGGCTCGAAGGCGACAACAGGAAGGATGTAGAGCTGAAACGGACATACGAACGAAGTGAGGTTAAAGAGTATGAGGAGCTGCCGCTTTTCGACATCTGGCCAAACTTTGTTCAGGAGGGTTGGAAAGAATATTACACGCTATATCATGCCAACCAGGACACGTTCTACTTACGTCCGACAGGAATAACCACGATAAAGGAAAACACGACAAAGTCAAGACGGAATGAAGTCGAGACAGAGTCGCTCCTGTTGGATGCCTTTCCAGAGGCATTAATCGCATCAGAGCAGGACGACGTTAAGCCGACTGGACTTCTTCTGATAAAGCAACCCGCCACCGTTGAAAGGTATCCGGGCACTAAATGGACGGTAGGTGTCGACTTCGGCACGAGCAATACCACTATCTATGTCAACGATGGCGTACGCTCCTTTCCACTTGAATTCCTGAGTAGATCATTTCCGGTGACCAACCCCGGGGCTCTTCGTGATACAATGTTATGGCTACGGCTGATCCCCGACAAGGACGTGCCTTCTCCTTTTCCCACACTCTTTAGAGTTGACAAGCGCACTACGTATTCAAGTGATCCTACGCAGCTTGTCAATGGAAACATTGCCTTTCTACCTGAGGCAGATATTATGCGCGGGAGTGAGATGATCCGCAACTTCCTCGTGGATGTTAATCGCGATATTAAATGGGGCAAGGACGGTAAAGAACGCGCAATGGTGGAGCTGTTTATTAAGCAGTTAGTGACGATGATACGCGTGGAAGCTGCGGCTGAAAATGTCGCCAGTGTCGATTGGAGATATTCTGTTCCTACTTCATTTACCAGAGAACAGAGAAGGATATTCGGCAGAGTCTGGGGAGCGGCAACGGGGATACGTGGTAGTGATATCAAACATAAGACCGAGAGCGCGGCTGCTGCTTCATTCTTTGCGGATATGAAGCAGGCGTCAGTTCATAGTGGTGTTGTCTGCATCGATATCGGAGGAGGAAGCACGGATATCGCACTGTGGAAGGAGCGCTCCCTCATTGCTCAGTCTTCACTTCGATTTGCAGCAAGGGATATACTGGTTGAAACCTTACTTCAATCTTCCGTACGGCAAGAGTTCAGCAGGTTACTGGAAGACAGGCCGATTGGAGCGACTAATATCGAGCTGTTACTGAGAACGGAACGGGAAAGGATTGAGAAGCTGATAGAGCGTCATTCAGCTGAAGACGTCATCGCCAAGGATACCGCGCCGTTTATCACAATTGGCCTTACCGCTATCCTGCGATATTGCGCCCTTCTGGTATCTCGATTTATAGATAGGTCAAAGCCGCAGTTCCCAGACATCTACATAGGTGGAAACGGCAGTCGAATGTTTCACTGGGTGGCGGGTGGAAGTTATGTTGATACTGCAGAAATAAACGAGCTCTTCCGCGAAGTTCTCGCAGATGCCAGCGGATTGGACGTGAGTAGAACGCGTATTTATCTCACGGATGACAGTCTTTCAAAGCATGAAGTCGCATCCGGATTAGTTTCTGGCATCGATCTCGCAGAGGGCGGATCTGAGGTGGTATTGACCGGAGAAAGTTCCGTGTTTGGAGGAGAGGCTCTGAGCGAAGTTGGAGTCGTGACGGAGGAGTTGATTCGGGATAGCAGCTCTGTTTTGTCCGATCTGAGTAATGTGCGGGCAACGGTTTCAGCGTACAACGATTTTACGCGTAGAGCATCATCCGGTCTACGCCCACTGGAGCCGACTAACGATCCATGGAACGGAGCAAGTAAGAGAGTTGCGGACGTGTTCAGCAACTATCATAACAAGCAAATTGATGGTATCGAACGTATGTCAGTATACATCGAAGGCATTCGTGCATTTCTTGATCACCACCGCCAGAAAACGAGCTGATCTATGCCAGAATGGTTAAACATTCCAACAGTGACGCTTACCGCAACGGTCATTGGCTTTACGATCTTAATTGTTTTCGTTACAAAGGTCCTGAAACGGCAGGAGGATCTTTCACACAGGCTTGCAAAGGTTGAGCGGACCATCACACGTAGTCGTGAGGCCTGGGATAGTCTGAGGGTCTTCCAGAATGGGCTGAAGCAGGAGGTTCATAATGGGCTTATTCCGATCCCGAGCATTGCGCACGGCATCGCTTCATTAGAGCGTCGAATTGATGAGCTGTCGAGCAGCGGGATTTCGCGAAATGCGGCTCCTAACCTGCAAAATCCTACAGGGTGCAGTCCGAACGAGCTTAGCTTCGTAGATCTTGCTAACGCTGTATATGTGGGAAAGGACGACGTTCATCACCTAATTGACCGCTTCGATGCCAAACGACTTCAGAGGTTTGGTGTGGAGTCGTTAAGCTCCGTAGACGTTAAGTTCAAAGAAGGCTCTCCGAGCGACATGCTGGGTATAAATGTAGGTGGGGGGTGGCACGGCATCCCAATGCCAGGCAAGAGGTTAACGCTCGGATATAAAATTTCTTCAGGCCTGATGCACGTATTCGAGACCATAGGTGAGGTCGGAGAGGACGAGGGACAGGTCGTCGAAGTTATGGAGCCTGCGTCCTTGAAGTTTTCCAGATCTAGTGGTGAGTGGTCTGTCGTGAAGAAAGGCGCGATCCGCGTAGAGTCTCGTTAGTAATTATTGTGTAGTTATGGATAGTGTATTCTGGTCAAGCCACCCGTTCTCGCAGAGTGTGGTGGTTGCCCTCCTGGGCCTTAGCGCGTTTTGGACTCTGCTGGTGGTGGTTCGTGCTGCCTACCTTTTGCGCCAGAGACGGCACTTGATTTCAGTCTCGGCAACTGAAATACCCAAAAGCATGCAGAAGAAGATGGCCGCGCTTGAACCGGGGCCTATAGTATATCACTTTCGCGTCTTTTTTGGTGCGTCGAAGAATGGGCAGTCGCTTGACGTTGATGCGCTTCTACGGCGCACCTGGTTTCGGCTTGTATCTGCTGATACGTTCACCCGGGCCGTCCTGAGTCTGTTCATTATCATCGGACTTTTCGGCACGCTTGTAGGTCTCGCACTTGCCCTTGGGCAATTTCGGCCGTCGCAGACGACCGGCATAGATGCCGATAATCTCCGGGCTCTCTTTTCTAGTCTCGAAGGTGCTTTTGCTCCGAGCATAGTTGGCGTCATCCTCACGATAATTGGTGTGTTAATCTTTTCGCTGTACACGGTTGCGATTGTGAGACCTCTTCGGCAGGCACTGGAGAGAGTCACGTACGATACTCTAGTGCATCGTTTCCTGCCGACCCCGCAACAGCATGCTCATGATACACTTATAGAAGCTCAGAAGACCACGCAGGCAAGTCTCGACCTAGCTGCTCAGATCGAAGCCCATGCGACCTCCATCGAGGCGAGAAGCCTAGATACCGCTCAATTACTGAGTTCTCTCACGACGGTGACGTCGAGGCTGATCGACACCGTTACGACACTGGATCAAACAAGCAGCCAGTTCGGAGACCGGCTAGATGAATCTGCGATAATTTACGGCAAGGGGTTAGAGGCCGCAGGTGAGCAACACAATCAGTTGCTATCGGCCATAGGGGAGTACGTGCGACGAGAAGGAGACGTCGACCGGATTTTGAGTTCGATCACGACGTCTATGGAGGTTCTCCGGGAGGCAGTTACTCGACAGGCGGAGGTTACTGCACGGCTCCAGATTGTAGAAGATACGTACGTCGATGGGCAGAAGGCGTCAAGAGAGCAGCTCATCGAGCTCGTTACTCGTGCAGGCGAAGCGTTTAATAGCATGAAAGAACGCGACATGCTTCTCGCAGAAGCAGTCTCTAAACCGGTTGACGAGCAACTTCGAAGTGTAGCGGAGAGGATGGACACTGTTGCAAAGAACGTTGAAAAGGGGCTGTCAGAGACTGGCGACACTTTGCACCAGCGGCTTAAGTCTGTCTCTGACGTGCTTATGCGGGTTTCTATCCCGCTGGATGCGGCAGTTACATCGATCGAACGAATTGCCGAGACGTTTTCGCGAAGTACCGAAGGCAGTTTCAGGGAAATTATTCGTTTCAATGAACTTCACGAATCCAACCACAGATCAACAAGGGAAGACACAGATCGCATTTTAACGCTTCTGAAGAACAACTCCGTCACATTCACGTCGGACGTTGACCGACTTATTCGTGCGCTTGGTGGGCGTATTCGGAAGCAAGACCAGTTATCCATTATTGCACGTATGAAGTCGCTTATGACTGGAAGTCGTAATGGGCATCGATAGGGACTGTCCCAGGTAGCACGATGTTTGAACAAGACGAAGATATCGATTTCAATTTCTGGCCAGCGTTTGCCGATACGCTGTTAGCGGTCGTTTTCGTTATTGTGATCGCGCTGGGTGTCGTAGCCCTTATTCTTGGCCGAACGGTTAACTTGGAAGAAGTGGAGCACGCGCAAGAGCGATTTCTATCAGAGATATCCGACCATGCCCGTTTAACCATACGAGATACTCCGACTGGTTCTCAATTGCTGTGTCGAGAAGATGACTGCCTAATCGAGAGTAATACCGCATTGCATCTTCAGCTCATTACCTTTTCGGACCGCCTGCTCTTTCAACCAGATCGTTATGAGCTGTTACCCGGAGGAGAGGACCTTTTACAGGTGGTGGGGCAGGCAATCGCCCAGTCTAATCGGATCTGCGAGATTCAGATACAAGGGCATACAGATAATCTTCCCACTCATACCTATTCAGCAGGAAACATGGAGTTGGGAGCCCGACGAGGTATAAGTGTATTCACTTTTCTAAGAGACGATGTTGGACTCGATCCCGAACAGCGCAGAATATCAGTAACAACATACGGTGAATATCGTCCTGTCTCGCATGGCGATACTCCGGAAGACCGATCCAGAAATCGTCGGGTCGAGCTCAGGCTCCAGTATTCGACACACGCAGCTGACGTTGGGGACGTGTCGGATACGTGCTGATATCGACTTATAAAATGGTATCACGCGTTGATCCAAGCTAAGGAGTCAGTCAAAGTAATCACAATGGAGTGGTCCCTATGCGCTCCGTCCTCTTCTCAGTTCTCCTCCTCATCACCGCGGGCACCGCGACTGCCCAACATGCTCAGCCCTACGCGGGGCAACAGGATCGGCCGATCAAGGCCCTGTCGGAGGCTGAGATCCGCGGTTATCTCAACGGTGCAGGCATGGGTTATGCACGCGCGGCGGAGCTAAATCACTATCCGGGCCCGATGCACGTCCTCGAGCTGGCCGACTCGCTCGATCTGTCTGCCGATCAGCTAAACCAAACGCAGGCGCTTTTCGAAGCGGTGAAGGAGGAGGCAAGGCGTCTTGGGGCCGAGGTCGTGGATAAAGAGCGCGAGCTGGATCGGCTTTTTGCCGAGGCTGAGGCCACGGACGAGAATGTCGGGGAGGTGCTGGCCGAGATCGCCGGGCTGCAAGCGCGCCTCCGGGGCGCCCATCTGCGGGCGCACATCGCGCAGCGCGACGTGCTATCCGATAAGCAGATCGCCAGGTATGACCAGTTGCGAGGATACGCGGGCGGTTCTGTCCCGGCACATCACTGAGGCTCCCGTGGCAGTGAACCGGTTCATTCGACTTTTGGCGCATGTCCAGGCGTCACATCTTCTGACGATGCTGGCCATGGACATCGGGCGACCATGGATATATGGTTCGGATGGAACCGGCGGCCGATCGTGAGGTGTGAGCGCGCCGTTTCTAACACTGAGACGCGTACTCTGCATGCCCGCCTGCTTGTATGTGTTCTATTGCTGATCAGGGCGCCCGCCGCGGCGGCCCAGATCCTGACGGGTCGTGTAGTGGATGCCGTGACACAGAAGCCGCTTCCCGGCGCAAACGTGGCCGTGCCGGCTACCGATGGTTCGGTTGAGCCCGCGTCTCATCTGCCCACCCCGGCCGGAGCCGTCTCGGATGGCACGGTCGCTCG
>CAZKDQ010000089.1:0-11955 GCA_964551345.1 uncultured Rhodothermales bacterium | reverse complement strand
AGCGCCAGCCGGGGCTCACCTTTGGCGCCGAGTGCCCGCATGACGAGCTTGAGCTGCTCCCAGCGGTCGCCGTGGCGCTCGCTGCCGCGCCGCTTCTCGGCCAGCGCCCGGAGCGCGGCGGTCGAGTAGTACTTCGTGTACCGCTCCTTCGCCTCCGGCTCGCCGGCGGGGTCGAGCAGTGCGTCGCGGTCCTCGGCGGTGAAGAGGAAGATGAGGCGGTAGACGAGCCGGAGGAGCTGGCGGTAGTAGTCCTGCTTGTCGAGGGTGCCGGAGCGGAGTGCCTCGCGCAGCGCCTCGTTCTCGCGGTGCGCGATGAAGCCCTCGCCGAGGTGGCCGATGGCGCGCTCCACGCCGTCGCGCAGTGCGTCGAGTGCGCGGGTGCCCTGCTCGTGCGCCTGGGCGCTCCACTTTTCGAGGAGGGAGAGCTCCGGCGTCTTGCCCTCCGTTCGGCTGGCGTGCGCCACGAGCCAGAGGACCGAGAAGTCGGCATAGGCCTCGCCCTCGAACATGGCCTCGAGGTCGAACTCGACGTAGGCCTGCCGGGTGAGGCTGGCGTTGTCGCGCAGGATGCGGAGCTTCAGTCCGTTCGTGAGGATGGCCCAGAGGTGCTCCTCGGAGCGGTTCACGAGCTCCTGCACCATCGCGTGCGGCGCGTAGGTGGACGCGCCCGCCACGCCCGCGGCCCGCCGGTCGAGGTCGAGCTTGTAGGAGAGGAGGTGGATCGGCGTGTGGACGTAGCCGTGCGAGACCGGATAGCTCTTCCCAGCGATCTGGTACGTGGCCGTCTTCAGCCGCCCGTAGCCGAGCTCCTGGAAGAGCGGGAGGAGCCATTGCTCGCGCGTTTCGGTCGTGCCGCGCGCGTCATCGAGCGCGTCGAGCCGGATGCGCTCATCCCGAAATCCCTTCCAGAGGCCCTGCAGCCGGTTCCAGCTCCGGCTGATCGCCTCGCCCAGCTTCTCACCCTTCGCCAGGCCGTAGTCCTGCGCCTTCAGCCCCGGCAGGCCCGCGTCCTGATCCGCCACGCGCTGCAGGAGGTCCATCGGGAGGATGGCGCCTTCGGAGCGGATCGACTGGAAGGGGGTGCGGGTGCGGGAAGCCATCGGACTAGAAGCGGAGTATCGGGAAGTCGGGATCGGCAACGACGTCGGCGAAGGCGGTCCTGTCGAGATCGCGTGCGTTCGCTAGTCCGGTCCCAACCAGCACGTCGGACGGAGAGCGAAGCTTGGTTTGAGTAAATGTCCACGTGGCGTGCGTGAAGCGGAGCCACTGCGCGTAGTTAATGGCAAGCGGGTTTCCGACGTACACGGCCACTTTTCCCGCGTTCGCAGCAGCTGCGATCGCGTGGGCGGTCAGTACCACCGCTTGAAAACGGGGGTGTTCTCCTATCTTTTCGGCACCAGCCACCGCAGCCTGATGCTGCACCTCCTCTTCGTACGTCTCGTCCAGGCGCCGCCGGAGCGCGAAGTAGCCTCGGGCGACGGTCTCGGCCGCCGCAACCGATGTGCTCATCGTCAAGAAGTGCCGGCTGTCATACCCCTTGAGGTACATGAACCGAGCTAGCTCGCCGATTGTCCGGTCCTTCTCGCCGAAGCTGCCAACGTTGAGCGTTTGCAGGAGTGTGAACCCCGGCGGCTGCACCCCCATCGCCGTCGGGAAGTCCGACAGGATGTGACCGACGGTGCAGACGAACGCCTTCAGCGGGTTGTACGTCCCCCGCCCGATTTCGGAGATATACACTGGCATCCCGTCGCGCGAGATCGCCGTCAGCCCCCCGCGCATCACGTCGATCGTACCCACGACGAGCCCGATTAACGGGTCGTGCCCGAGCGTCTGCAGCCGGTGCGTCATTCCGCCGAACCCATCGATGTGTTCGGCCACGTCGCCTACCCGGTCAAACGTCACCTTACACGTCTTCTCCATGGCTTTGCCAACGTTGGCTAGCCAGTGCTTCTCCGGGTCCTTCTGGCTGTGCAGCCACTCCGTGAGAGGACTACCCTTCTGAAGATGCTTCCCGAGATACTTATGCTCCTTGGGGATTCGGACAATCGTCGCGTCAACGATCGCTGCGGTTATGCCAGCCGCAACTGCAGCAATGATGTCGTACCGGTCGAGATCTGCCGTCAGTGTAAAACTACCCCGATATCGACTCTCTAACCGCTGAATGGTCTCGGCCGACAGCAGGTCGTCCAGACTTACGGTCGCGGGGTCGATCCCACGCCCTCGGAGCCGCTCCTCAGCGCCGCGGTGGACATCTGCCAGCGAAGGGAGCGGGACAAAGTTGTCGGCCGTGTCCGAAAGCTCCGTTCGACGCAGCGGCGCGGTGGTCCGGTTCGCAGTCGGATCGATCCCGGTTGTCGTCAGGAGGCGCCTGACCCGCGCGTCCAGATCGTCGAGCCCAGCGGCTGTCTCATATGCAGAGCCGAGGTCGACTTGCGCCTCAACCGACTGGCGATCCGTCTCAGCACGGAGGTCGACGAGGGAAAGCGTCAGGCCATCGTTCATGCCGCCTCTTTCTCCTTCTTCATCCATAGGATCGCATTGTCCAGTACTTCAACAGTTGCGGCCAATTCCTTCAAGCGCTTTGAATTACTGTCATTAAGCTTTCGCTCTTGCTCTAGCGTTATCTGGATCTCACGCCGATCTTTTTCTAGAGCACGGATCGCTTCGCCAGCCTTTTTCATGTGCAACTGATTATGAAGTAACAATTCCCGGTACGATGTCTGGAGCTTGACAATCTCCGCCTTCGCTCCGGCCGCACCAAGTTGAACAAGGAAGGCTCCACCGCCCATGGTCGTCCCGCCCACAACTACTGCAGTGGTAGTTATGAGATATAATCCGCCAGCCATCCCCGCCCCACCCGCCGCCAATGTCCCACCTCCAAGCAGCGCTAGCCCGTGCGCAGTTGCCGCAGCTCCGTAAAGCCCTGCCGCGGCACCCAACTTGGCGGCGAGAAGTGGAGCAGCGAAATATCCCCCCGCGCCGATTACCACTGCTCCGCCAACGCCGTATAAGACAACTTTGCCTACATCAATATTCCGATGCACCCTGAGCGCTTCCTTCTTCGTTCTTAGGATGCTATCGACTCGCTCAGCTGGAAAGCCGATCCGCCGGGCCAACTTTTTTAGTGCCAGGCAGAAATCAGAATCTTTGTACGCCAGTTCGTGAGGGGAAAACGGATTTGTGAATGCCAAATCAATCAGTAACGTCGTTTTTTTATCATTTGGGAGATCTGTCGGAATTAGGCTAATGATCTGTGTAATAGTAGAGGCGTCGTTCACAACCTCGCTATAGGCGTCCCGGATTAAATCCCGCTTTATCCGAGCGACTCTCCCTTTTTTCCTCCGGCGGTCGCTATTGCTCTCTATTTTGGTGAGTTCGTTTGCTAAAGCGAGGCCTCCGGCAACGAAGGCGAAGGAGTAGGCCTGATCTTCGAGCGTAGGAGTCGTGTTCATCATAAGCTAGTTAGGCGAGGGAAGAAGGATAAAGAGCCCCAGCACATCCGGCGGCAGCTGGGTTTCCACGGTGTAGCGTCCGGTTCCATGCGCCGCGTCGCGGACACGCCGGTGGGCTTCGAGGAGGGTGTCCCCTTTGCGATTGGCTTCGGCGTCGAGTGTAGGCGCGAGCGCATCGAACTCGTCGATGATCTGGGTCAGGAAGTGCCGTGCCCGGTCCGGTGCGACGTTGGCGTCCGGGGTGGCATCCAGAAGATTGGCGGCGCGCTCGGGATCAATCCATTCCGGAGTGGCCGGCGAGCCTTCAAACCCGAGGGTACCAATGTCCTCGGCAAGCATCGGCTGCTCATTCTCGCCCCGATTGACAACGAGATGATATCTGAAGCGGACCAGCAGGAGGGTCGTCCGTTTTGTGACGGCGCGCGTGCGAATGACGCCGGACCTGCGTGCTACACCACCTCCATCCAGTGCAGAGTCCAGCACGTGGTTGGCGAGTCCTTCCACGAATGGATGCGTGCGCACGAGGCGGACCTCGCCGTCGTCGACCGGGCCTTCGAAGCGCGCTTCGAGAGAATCGGTATCCACGGCATCGCGGAGAGCCCGCGGTGCCTCGGTCAGATCGAGGCGTACTGTTTCTCGGGCTGGACTTTCCGCCACTACGCCTCCGTGTGCCCGAACGGCATCCGAAACGAAGCGCCGGACGTCCGGGGCACCGCCGATTGCTGAGCGGAGCGCCTCCAACTCGCGCACGACGTCGTCCGTCTTGATCCGCTCCTGCGCGAACATTGTGCGCGAGCGTTTTTCCTTCTTTGCGCTCTCGTCCCAATCGGCATGAACTTCGTCGTACTGCTCCTGCGTGAGCTCGTCGAAGAGGCCCATCTGCTGACTCGAGACGCGTTCACCACGCAGGACAAGCCCTTCGAAAACGGCCTCAATGAGCGCGTCGGAGCCCGAAGGCACCGGGACGGAGATGCCAAGCTGGTTGCGGATCGTCTTGTGCTTGCGGAGGAGTACGTCCAGCACGAGTCCGTCGATCTGGTTGTCCATCCCGAAGAGCGTGACTACGCGGACTTCCTTGCGCGGCTGCCCGAATCGGTCGACACGCCCTTCGCGCTGCTCGTGACGGGTAGGATTCCAGGCGAGGTCATAGTGGAGAACGGCGTCAAAGACCTCCTGAAGGTTGATGCCCTCTGAGAGACAGTCCGTTGCCACGAGGACGCGCTTTTCGGCCTGCGCCAGTTCCATCACACGTGCCTCACGCTCGGCGGGAGGCAGCGTGCCGGTGACGGCGGCAACCTCCACGCCTCTGAGCGCAGATCGGAGAGCCTCGGCGACGTACTCCGCCGTCGGCACGAAGCGGCAGAAAACGATGGGTTGATGGCCGTCCGCGATCAGTCTCCTGATGAGCGCGACGCCTTTCTGAAGCTTGGCGTCGCTTTTTCCGGTGAGCGCTTCCGCCTGTCGCGATAATGCTCGCAGGCGGGACCTATCACGCGGATCATCGTCCTCGGCGAACTCGGTTCCGTAGACGAGGTCGGCTCCTTCGGCGGCGTCGTCGGCCATCTGGTCGAGGACGCGGTGGCGTCCGATCTCGTCGGCTTCTTCTGCCGTGCGGGCCTCGGCGGAGGCGGCGCGGTTCTTCAGCGTGGCTGCCGCCGCTGCCGGGCTGGAGGCGAGTGCGCGGAGGAGGCTCAGTGCACTCCACCAGCGCACGCGTCGATCGCGGGTGCCCTCTTCCGTAGCCGCGACGCTTTCTCGCGTATAGTCCAGCACATCGTTGAAGAGCGTGGCGTATTCCGGCGTGAGCGAGTATGTCTCCTCGGCCTCGAGGCGTTCGGGAAACGGCGTGTCGGCCTGGGCGAAGTGACGGATGTCTGCGCGACGGCGTTGGACGAACTTCTCGGCGAGCTTCCTTCGAATGGGTTCCTGCGCAGGTCCCGAAAGGTCGTCCGGAAGATGTGCGAAGTTTCTATCCAGCAGGGTGAGCAGCGAGCGAAAAGCCGCTTCCTTGCCGCTGTGCGGCGTGGCCGTGACGAGAATCAGGTGACGGCGTTCATCCTCGGTAAGTCGTTTGACGAGTTCATGTCGCTGGTGCTGAGAGCTTCGGCCATCATCCGTTCGCGCGCACGTGTGGGCCTCGTCCACGATCACGAGGTTCGGGCACGAGCGGATGAACTCGTCACGCCGGCGGTCGCTCTTCACGTAGTCCATCGAGACGATGGTGTAGGGAAACACCTCAAAGATGGATTGCCGCGCACTCGCGAAGCGTTCCAGTCGCCGCGCCGTGCTGGGCAGGACGAGCTCGGCTTCGATGTGGAATTTCTCCGCGAGCTCGCGCTGCCACTGCTCGGCCAGCTGCGGCGGGCACAGCACCGATAGTCCCTGCGCATCTCCCCGAGCCAGGAGCTCCTTGGCCACGAGTCCTGCTTCGATGGTCTTGCCGATCCCCACATCATCGGCAATCAGAATGCGGACGGGATCCATCTTGAGTGCCATCAACAGGGGCACAAGCTGGTACGGGCGCGGCTCGACACCGAGGCCGGCGAACGAGCGAAACGGACCGGCACTCGCGCGGAATCCCAACCGAACGGCATCGTAGAGCATCCTCGCCGAGCGGAAATCGCCGGCATGCGCGGGATCAGGAAGATCGAACGTCGCTGGTCGGACCTCTTCGAGGGCAGTATCGAGCCCGGTCGTCTCGATGTCCGTTCCGCCGAGTGGGCGCAGCACGAGCAGATCGTCCTCACTCTCCGGGAGCACAACCCATTCGCGACCGCGGGCATGGACGAGGGAGCCGATGGCGAACGTACTCATGAGGCTCTGTGCGATTCGTTTGCATCCGTGCCGAAGACCGACGGGAAGCGCCGGATCGTCTCGTCCCAATTGTCCTGGTGATGGAAGCGGACGACGACGTAGCCTGCATCTTCGAGCGAGGCGGTATGTGCCGCGTCGCGCTGCTGTCGCTCCGGATAATCGTGCGGCGGGCCGTCGATATACACGGCGACCTGTTCCCGCACGTACAAGAAATCGGGCCGGGTGCGGTATTCCTTAAGTAAAGGTTGCGCTTCGGATGGGAGTCGAAATCCACGGCCGTCGAGGTACGCGAGCCACCGACGTTCCAGGTCGGACCCGGCGAGGCGGCCGAGTGCCTCGAGGTGGTTGTCTCGCGATGCCATCGTTGGTGAGGCATCGACCCTCGCGCCCGACAGTTCGAGGAGAACGTCGCGGATCGCCAGCCGGTCGAGCAGCGCGTGGTCACGCTGGTTGCGGTAGCTCATGAGGCAGTCGTAGCAGGCGGCCTCGCACCGCTCGGTCGCTCCCGGGGCCTGACCGAGGTCCTCGCATGTGTCGGGATCGAAGTGGCAGAGGCGAAGTGCCTCTTTAGCCACCAGCGCGAGATCTGCCGGCGCGTCCAGCAAGCGCCGCAGCACACCGGCACCGCCTTCGGCCGATTCGTATATGAGGAGTTGCCGGCGGGAAGAACGATCAGGCAGAGGCTCAGCCGCGAGTTCGTTGTCTTCGAGTTGATAGAAGACTTGCAGCGCCTGCTTGAGTGCGGCTTCGAGCGAGGCCATCTGCTCGGGCGATAGCACCCGGCGTGGCGATACCAGAAGGGCATTTCGGCGGTCTTCGACGTACGGAATCACCCGCTGGTTGCTGTCCGACAGAGGGTCTTCGGGATCATCTGCCGCCTGATCGTTTTTTCCCCAGTATCCGCGTTCGGTATCGAGCAGAAAGCCCATCTGATGCCGGTCCTTGCGGCGCGACCAGCCGACGTTGATTCGCCAGAGTGTCGCGGCGCTACCGTAGGCAAGATCCGCCATCGCGCTTCCTTCGACATCGACCGTTGCCGTACGTGCTGTCGGTCGGTTGTCCTTCTCGGCGAACCGCACGCCCGTCACGATCTCGTAGCCGAATCGCATCCGTTCCTCCTCATCGGAGGTAATCCTCTCCCTGCGGCGCGTCGATACGTTTTCGAGACGGAACAGCTGGGTAAGGGCAATGGGAAGCTCCTCTCCACATCTCTCGCAGAGATCGAACGCCTCCTCGGAACTCGCCAGCGGGTGGAGGTACCCGCAGTGCTCGCAGCGTTTCGCCCGATGGGTAAGCACGCCGTCGTCGCTGCCCGGTCGGTTCGCGCCGACCGGAAGAATCACCTTGTTGATCACGTATTGCGACCCTTCGTGGTAAACGATCGCCCGCGGGCCGAACTCGCTGATGGCCAGGAAACGTGGACGCGAGAGGAACTCGTCGTGCTGCCGTTTGCGCCTTGCCGGTATGTACGCCGAGAGCGGCAGGCGCGGAAAGTTGTAGCCCGGCAGGAAGCCCTCGCTCGCGAAATAGCGGTAGCTGTAGAAGTCGGACTGGCCGGCGTTGTCCACCTGCGTGAGGATCTCGAGTTGCTGCTCCGCCTCGCGGCGCAGCCGCTTCGCCTCGTTCTTATCCCGCATACCGCGCGTGGCATCCTTGACGATGGCCGTCTGGGCAACAAACTGCGCGAGTGCCGACCGGTAAAGCGATCGCCATCGATCGCAGGCTCGATCAAACCGGCGCGCCGCCTGTCGAAGAACGTCATCCACCCATCCGGGGCCATACCAGTCGGCCCGTTCGAGCTCGTCGCTAATAGAATCGAGCACCCGTTCTACGCGTGCGCGGGCCCGCAGACGAGGTTCTTCAGCCTCAACTTCGGCACTGACACCCGTAAGTAGATCGAGAGAGGGAGGGTCGCCCTCTACGTCGAGAACGTCCAGAAGCGACCTACCGAGGCTCAGCCTCGTCTCGGCCAGCCAGATGGCCTGCACGTGCGATCGGACGAGGTCCTCGTTCGCCAGGTCGAGCCGCGGTGGCGAGACGGCACCGGCCACCATGCGCTCAGGCCTGCGGAAGAAGTACTGGTCGTGTGAGGAGCCCGTGGTGCAGTAGGTGAAGACGAGCGCGGGTTGCCCGCTTCGTCCGGCGCGTCCGCTCCGTTGAGCATAGTTGGCCGGCGTCGGCGGGACGTTCCGCATGTTGACCACGTTGAGGCTGCCGATGTCCACGCCGAGCTCCATGGTCGGGGAGCAGTACAGGATCGGCAGATCCGCGCCTTCGAACCGTTGTTCCCGCTTCTCGCGCTCGGGATAGGGTACCTGTGCCGTGTGCTCGCGCGCCTCCATCCTGCCGAGTTCGAGCGCGACGCGGCGGTAGAAGTCGACGAAGAAGTCGTTCGTGCGCGCGCCGCCCTCGGGCATCGACGGCACTCGGATCGGGTCGTGGAAGGCATGCTCGCCGCTCCCCGCGCGCCAGACCATTGCCGACGCAGGGACCTGGTAGCCGGGCACGTCATCATCGTTCTTGGGCTCGAGCACCCGCTCGACGAGGCCCGCCTTGCGCAAGGCCTCGAACAGCTCCCTGATGATTTCCCCCCGATCTTCGAGCGAGAGACGGGCATCGAGATGGGGGAAGGTGGTCGGTCGTCCCAGTAGCATCCCGAATCCGCCACGTGCCGAGATGTACGTGTGCCCGCCGTAATCGCCGTTGCGTCGCGAACGAGGCAGCACCACCTTCGCCACCTCCAACTTCTCGTCTTCGTCGAGTGCCCATGAACCGGCCAGCCGCTGCCCGCTCTGTTGCTGCATGCGTTCCTGGAAGCCGGCGTCGAGATAGTCAACCTTGACGGCAAGCTCGCGCCGCATGAAGTCAAGCAGTGCGCGCGCGACGAAGCTCCGGACATTCGGTGCGGCTTGTTCAAGGGCTTCGTGACAACTGGACCACACGTCCTCGGCAGCGCACAGCTCATCCATCGAGCGGTAGTCGATCTCGAGAAGCCCGGCTTGCTCGAGGTTCGGTGCCGTCACTCTCCATCCCCGACGAAGGTCTCGGTAGAGGCGGTAGCCGAGGACCTGGCGGAAGGCCTGTTCGGTGTCGTCGCGCGCAGCGAATCGGACCTCTGGGTCGGCCGCGTAATCCTCGAATGGCAGGTTCAGTGCTTCGGCGACGCGCTGCGGGAGCTCGTCATGGCGGATACCCCTTGATCCCGCCTCCGAGACAGCTCTGTAGAGCGCGCCTCGAAGCAGGCCGACCTCGACGAAGTCGTTGAAGTGGCCCGCCTGAAGGGCCGCGTCCTGGCGGTTGTCGGTAAACGAGAGCAGCTTGCGAGCCTTGCGGTCGAGCGTTGCCTCCGTCTGAAGCTGCCTGACCGCCGAGAGGCTGAGGATGGTCGTTGCCGTACTTCTGCCTTCCGATCCAAGCGTGGTTAGCTTGGCGAAGTCGCTCCGTTGCCGTGCCCCGTATGCGACGCCGCAGTGGAGGCAGAACCGGAACGGAGCGTCAAAGAATACAGCGTCGTATCCCTGGGAATCTTCCAGGCCTTGCGGATCCACTGTTACGGGCTCCGGCAGATACTTCCTTCGATCCTTTCGAACGCGGACGCCGGCGGCGGTCTCCTCGAGCCAGTCGTCGGGTACACGTGCAGCAATGGCATCATCGCCCGTCGGCCACGGCTTCGCGGAGTCCAGAAACAGGAATCCCGCGACGCCTTCGACGTCGTCGTTGTATTGATCCCTCAGTTCGCGTGGCACGTACTGGACCCGGCCAGTCGCGGCATCTGCCGCACGGCGGACCGTATAGTACTCCTGGCCACACTCGCGGCAGAACGCTAGCGGCAGTAACACCTTCGATCGGTCGCCGGGAGCATACTTCTGCTTGTGGACCGTAATGACACGTTCCGCTTCCGGCTCGAGCGATGCATGAACGGTATCCCCGCGGCTGATGAACTGGTGGAGGCGAAAGGCGAAGGGACGGAAGCCGGTTTCGGGATCTTTTCCGGCGCGGTAGCCCGCGAGTAGACCGGCAGCGAGTTGCTGTGCACAACGTTCCTCGGCTACGCCGGTGAGGGCACTCAATTCTCCCGCCGCTCCATTCGGTCCCACCAGCGTGCGCGGCTCCACACGTGTAAGGCGGTGCGCCTTGTCGTCATACTCGACACCGAAGGTGCTCTCGATCCACCGAGAAAGGGGGTCGACCACAAAGTCCTGGTACGAGTACTCGGTGGCCGCACCACGCACCAGACGCTCGCGAAGTGCATCAGTGAACGTCGCGTCATCAGGAGACCAGTCTTGAGTCGCGCGGCGAAGGGTCTCTCCGATGACATCCTCTGTGCGTACCTCGGCACCGAAGAGACGTGACGCCACGTCTGCAACAGCCGACTTTTGCTCGACGTAGCTGCCGCCGCTCGCCATGGTCGCCGACGTGCCAACGCATTGGAGCGCATCGCCGCCCATCCGGTCGCGTACGCGACGCACAAGCAGGGCCACGTCGGCACCCTGGCGACCGCGATACGTGTGTAGCTCATCGAGCACGAGGAACCGTAATCCTTCTGCTGCAGCGACGAGCTGGCGTTCCTGCGGCCGCGTCATCAGCAGCTCCAGCATCACATAGTTCGTGAGCAGGATGTCGGGCGGATTCTCGATTATCGCCTTCTTCTGCTCGTCGTTCTCCTGGCCGGTATACCGCGCGAAGGTCACAGGAGCCTTACCGGAGGTCGGATCGCCGAGGAACTTCTCGAGTTCGCCGTACTGGCTATTGGCCAGCGCGTTCATGGGGTAGACCACGATCGCCCTGATCCCCCTCCCGCTGCCCTCGCGCAAGACACGATCGACGATAGGGACGATGTAGGCGAGGCTCTTTCCAGATCCTGTCCCCGTCGTCAGAACGTAATTACGGCCCTCGCGTGCCGTCCGAATGGCGTCGGCCTGGTGGCGGTAGAACCGGAGCGGTCGTTCGTCGCGTGTGCCGCGTTCCAAGCGGAAAATGTCAGCAGTTCGCGGGCTTAGTACGCCTTCCTGGACCAGCTCGTCCACCTGCTCTGCAGGCTCAAATGCGGGGTTGAGCTGAATGAGTGGATCGGGCCAGAGCAGTCCCTGCTTGACCTGCTTGTCGACCTCGGCTCGAATCCGGTCGTCTCGAATATTGAGAAAGCTCCGCACATACGACCCGTACTCCCCTACCAGCGCCTCCCGAAACTGAAAAACATCCATGGCAACGGGTGATTATTGCTTTCATAGATTATCGTCCGGCCTCGACGTTATCGTAATTAATTGAGGCCGAACGAGAGTTGAATAAATGACGGCGACACGAGAAATGCTACGCGAGTTGTTCGGTGAATGCGGGAGTTGCCCGACCTCGCCGGCGCCACGCCCCGCCTCAGCTCGCTCCAAGATTAGGCTGCGCTCGAACCGAGCCGAGCGACGCCATAAAGGTAACTGACCAAATCCCCCGGCGGCATCGACGCTCTGATCCGCTCCTCGAGGGACACGTTTGGTCGGCAAGGAGAGGCCCGCTTGAACTTCCTAAAAACACCATTATCGGAAGTAGCCTCACCTCCGCACATATCTCGTACTTCGATTCTCGAGCGTTTTCGACGCTTGGCACTCACGCACCGACTGAAGTTATTTAGGCCCTGGCGGCGTGCTGCCTAAATCAGCGTCGCTCACATATACTGGCGAACGAGATGATAATCCGG